>CAZUGA010000008.1:0-114946 GCA_964619885.1 uncultured Methylococcaceae bacterium | reverse complement strand
TTCTTTTTCAGTGCTTTAGACCCTTTGTCCGGGGTTGAAGTCACGGATTCAGGTAGTCGTATAAAAACTAAGTTTAAACATACTCGACTAATTGCTTCCGAATCATCCCCAATGAAGACTGTTCTTTCTAAATTTGATGTTACGACTAACGGCAGTGTCGTTTAGAAATTCACCAAGTTCAAGCGCGTTCGCGCAAAGATGATGATAATACAGTCGTCTTGGGACAAAGCACGCAAAGTGCTAATCCGCCAATGGTGACAATAGCTATTTTCTGCTTGCTACCGACAATGACCATTTGTTGTACGTCGCCAATGTCTAACATTTTTGCCCCCTTGGTTCCGGCTTGAACACATTCTTGAGTCACTGCTGCGAGCGCTTCAAAATCCGGGACTTCACCTGCCATTGCCATTACCAGACCGTCGTAACTGATCAAGCAACCGGATACTCCGGTGTGCATTGCAACATTCGCAACGACATTATTCAATGCTGATACGAATTCACCGCGACTAATGTTTGATGCCTGGTTATAAGGTGAGGGCTCATGTTGTCTCGATGAGTTTTGTTCGGCGTAGTTATCCGCCAGTGAAATAAGTTCGGCAATTTGAGATTCAAACCAATGCATCACTTTTCCTTCAATACTCGAAACAATTGGGCAAAATGCGGCAATAGGATATCAAATCCTGTGTTTCCAGGCGCAACTATTGGGACTTTCCCAATACACTGAATCTGCACTAGCGCAAACTAGCGATGGGCACAAAATAAATTGGAAAACCTCAACGCAACTACGTATTGACGGATTTGTATTTGTTCCAGACAATAGTTATTTGTTAGGGTTTCGTGATGATTGAAAGTTTGCCTTTTGCTCGATAGTTTCAAAATAACTGGTTTAACGTTGGCAGAGTTTCTTTGATTTCATAGCGCACTGCACCCAACAACGCTCTTCGTCGGTAAACAAAGCCAGCATCAGGCCCGTAGTCAGCGGAGCCATCATGATATAACCGTTTTTGTTTTCACAAATAACGATTTTGACCGAAGCCTGGCTTGCGTGCTCGGCTGCCCGCGTCGCGGCGCCGAATACAATTTGGACCGATGCACCCAACGCGTCGGTATTCACATCAAATTCCCGCCTTATTGATGTGACCAATCCATCATTATCGACAATGGCTGCCGCTGTCACACCCTTAAGCCCAGTCAAGCTTCGCAGAATTGCATCGACGGCTTCGTTACGTGCCGCCCGTTGTTCTTCTGTAACTACGCTAGTTAGTATTTCTTCTGATTTTTCCATCTGATGTCACTCTAAGATTAAATATTGTTTTACGAATCCGATCTCGATACATTCCTATATATTGCTAGGTTTTCTAAGATCCTGTTCACGATCTCGCCGAAGAGTGCATCACTATGTCGCAAGCGGCCTCAAAATATTCACATAGGCCAGTATGCCGCATTTATTCGTCCAATTTTTTGCCTCGCGCTGTATCTCTTGGTCTTGAACAGGTTCTAAGTAATTCAAAGAATTTTGGCCTCTATCGCGCATGTTTTGTCGCCTATTGCATTGCATTTGGTCTCTGTTGCTTTGATCGTGCGTCCTGCAAATTCTCCTACAATGCCTCCCACCATCCCGGCTTCAAAGTGACAGATTGGCGCATTTACACCGCTAATTCCAGCGCAAGAAACACATTCATCAACTCGAAAATCGATTTCTCCTGCGTCCAGATTGACCTTTGTCGGTACGACAATACCAATACTCAGCCGCTTACAAAGCAGTGCAATTTCTTCGACGTAATTGTCGAGATTTTTATCCTTGGACTGGTTCACAGCGTGCCCTAGGATTCGCCCAAGATTTGCCCCGGACTGGTAGACCATTGCGGATGCGCCTGGACCAACGAGGTCTTCCATGCCGGTTCCCAGGGCGATCATCCTTAGTACCTGAAACAACTGTATTGGGATGTTGGCTCCCAAGGTTGCGCGGTTTTCAACGTCGGTTTTTTCGTCCAATATAGATTGGAGTAAACCGCGAACCGCGATCTCGTAATCGGAAGAATTTTTATCTTGTACCGCAATACTATTCATTAAATATTCTCTCTGTCTTCAGTATTTATTCTGCAATCAATGACAACCCGTCTGTTTAGTGCTCTACCGGTGGCGGTTGTATTTGAGGCGATCGGCTGCTTCTCGCCAGCGCTTGAAGTTTCTATGTGATTGGCGTCGGCGCCAAGTTTAATCAAAATTTGTTTGAGTGATTCAGCTCGTGCCTGGCCAATGTCCAGATTAGCTAAATAAGGTCCAAGGCTGCAGGTATGTCCGACAATTTGAATCGTCGAAGGGCACCGATTAACCAAGTCTTGCAGCTGATTCAGAATAGGTGTGGACCAATGATTTGGCGTTGCGATATTAAATCTAAATGGGATGACCAACTTGTCTTTCTTGGGATCGCTGCTGGGTGAAGCATTGCTTTTACCAGCCACAGCTACCTGTGATTCGAGGGTGACCGGGAATTGGCCTCTAACTATGTCAGTAGGTTCAGGCGGTACTCTATTTAGCCTGGGTAAATCTGTTTTTTCGGTAGTCATTGCTGTTTTGGTTTGAGCCATGTCAACGGTGACGGAACGATTGTAGTTATCCGCCAATCTAGCTGTTGAAGAGGCAACTTGCGGCAGCAATTTGGGTTCGCTAACCGAATCGTTATCGTGCATTTTGCTGCTTGAGATTGCAGACAGCGAAGCATCGGCTGATTGGTCGGGCGTAACGCTCAGCTCATTTGATTTTTCTATGGATTCTGTGTTCTTAACACCCTCGATTAGTCCCGCGTCAATACCAGAGTTGTTATTCGGTAATAACCTAACTCCCAAATAAGCGACCAATGCAATTCCAACGCATCCAGCCGCCACGCGCATCCGAATATTCGTATTGGCAGTGGATATTTGGTTAATATCGGTTTTTCTTAAACCCGAAGGAATAGTCGGGTTTTCAACGTTGTCCGAAGAAAATTTAGCGTCCTCAATCTCAGAAATACCATCCAGACCATCGAAGTCCAGAGTATATGTGCGGGTCATGACAAATCCCCGGCGCATCTGAATCCGACATAGGCGTAGCGGTTCATCTTAAGCAGCATGCTTCTGCTAATTGCCCCGTTGACCACACATTCATGTCGGTAAGAACCTCCGAAAACCCAAGCGTATCCGGGGTCCAATTCAGACGACTCGCTTCCATCATCGGTCCATTCCCACACGTTACCGACAAGATCCAAACAACCATCCGCGGAACTACCAGTGGGGTTGGAATCCACGGCAACCGAAGTATTCATTCCTGACTCGGGACTATTGCAATACGAGACAGGCCAATCGTCACCCCACGGAAACTTGCGGTCTCCTGGATGTCTGGCAGCTGCTTCCCATTCATTTGCGCTAGGTAATCGCTTACCGCACCATTGTGCGAACCGGCTAGCCTCTTCAAACGAAATGCCAACGACTGGATGATTTAACAAAGCGCGTGATGGCCTTTTGTTCCACCAGTGATCGGGTGGTGCATGATTGGTTTCTTCAAGGTACCGAACATACATCTGATTGGTTACCGGGGTCTGATCTAAAAGGAAATTCGAAATGCTGATTTCGTTCCCATTATAAGCCGAAGTTAACCTAGCATCGGGGATAACCGCCATTCCATCCGGAATGATTAAATCGCGCGCATAGACGTCAAGTACCGAACCGGCTACGATTCTTTTAGGGAAGCTCGAAGGCGCCGGCTCAGAATCAAAGGTATTAGCCGCCGCCTCGTTGAAAGCTAAGAACCTTTGACCGATAATTTCGCTGGGTTGCGGTTTATCCCACGATATTGCACGAATTTGACGTGAATGTTCTGTTTGGACTTGTGGGGATCTTTTGGGAACGCTGAATTGTACCAATTGCCAAAGCCTATCAATTTTCTTAGACACTTCGATGGCTAATTTATCGGATCCATCCGCGACTAATGTCAGCCCCCGCTTTATTGGGTTTCCCTCCAGAGTTGGCGGAGAGAGAATTCTAACCGCTTGTTTTACAATGCTAGGGGTCACAATAGGTTCAGAATCGTCCCGAGCAATGCAGAGCGTATGATCACAAATTAAATTTATCGATCTCGATATACCTTTGGCATAACGATAGATCAATGATTCAGCCGCCTTGGTGAAAATTGGTTCTGTCGCACCACCCACTGTCAGCCGGTGGTGTATATATGCAATTGTATCTTGCTTATCCATCGGCGCTAATTTGCACTGAATAACCCCATCGTGATATTCCGAATGGAACCCAATAGATTTTAAATACTCGAGGAGGCTAACCGGCCCGGTAAGTACGAAGTGGTGCTTTATTGTTTGCCTATTATCAGGGCGCGTCAAAAGGTCTAGATGTTGGTATAAATCGTAACCAACGTTTTGTGCATCATCAATGATAATTATCGTTCGATCGTCCCTTCTACTCGCACCTGCCAGAAAATCCCGCAAATGATTGACCAGCACCGTTTCGTTCTCGCATTGCGCGGGGTAATCGATATTTAATTCATTACAAATTGATCTCAATACTTTAACGCTTGAATCGAGTGTGTTTACCTTGACCGAGGCGACCACATGCGATGGGAGTTTTTTGACCAGATAGCGGCAAAGCGTTGTTTTACCGGTACCAGATTCTCCGGTGACCGTGGCTATTGTCCCGCCTTTCCTGAATCCGTTCGCTATCTGTGACAGTACCTTTCGGAAAGGACGTGGCTTGAATACGTAATTGGGATCTGCCGTCGTTGCGAAGGTGCCTTGTTTAAGGCCAAAAAATGAGTTTGACATTGATGTCATGATGCACCGTTTAGCGTGGCTTTATTATAATAAGCAACCTAACTGTTCACCCAGCCAAATCCATACGCGATTTGGATTGCTCCAGCCACTGATTCATCCTGAAAATTTGAGAAATTCAACTCGTTGATCTCGACTTGCATAAAATGCAATATGTTCTCGAGATCATTCATTCGATACCCAGCCGTGGGCGATGCTATCGAGTAGCGGAATTGGATGAAAAGCCGAATTTAATAAGTCGACACTACTATAGTCTCATAAAGTTGATTGTCGGGACAACCGAACAATAGGGTCAGTTTGTCTGGTCATATTTTTAGCTGATTTATCGATAACCGCGATGTTTTTTAACAATGACAAGATGTCTCCATAAATGTTGATTAATCATCGTTGAGCTCATTGTACGATGCTTCGAACAACTGATCCTGTCAAATGATACAGTCCTGCGACAGATAGCAGCGTAATTCAAGGCCCCGATTCTTAGCCGAATCGTGACGTGCCTTTTTGCGCGTGCAACCGATGACCACTCGAAATTGAAACGCGTCCGGTTAAAGAATGCGATAGTCTTTTTGTCGATGTCTAGAACGCAATAGCTTAGTAAAAAAGTTGACTCAATTAAATTCTGCGTCATTATCGTTAGACGATGGAAATACCAAAGATCTTCATTGGTGTCAGCAGTTGTTTGCTCGGCGAAAGGGTTCGTTTCGATGGCACCCACAAGCATGATTGGTACATTACCGATACGCTAGGGCGTTATTGTGAGTTTCGGCCTTTTTGTCCGGAAGTTGCTATCGGTTTGGCTGTACCGCGGCCGCCGCTTAGATTGGTCAAAAAAAATGCTGTAATTCGAGTTCGCGGTATTGATGATCCGGCCCAAGATGTGACAAAAGATTTGGCCGACTATTCCGAAACGGTGGCAAAAGAATGCAGCGAAATAAGCGGCTATATATTTAAAAGCAAATCACCCAGCTGCGGTATGGAACATGTTGGGGTCTACAGTGAAGATGGTCATCTACTGGACGATTCCTCGGGTGTGTTCGCGTCGGGTATTATGCGGCAATATCCTTCATTACCAGTCGAAGACGAAAGTCGATTAACGGATTCGAAATTGAGAGAAAATTTCGTTGAACGGGTATTTGTTTATGCTCGTTGGCAGCAATGCATCGAGCAAGATCCCGCAGCGTCCACGTTGATCGATTTTCATATGCGGCATAAATTTTCTATATTGGCGCACGATGAATCTATTTATCGAGATCTTGGCCGATTGGTCGCGGGTGTGGGGCAAGCCGATTTAACGGGCACATGCGATCGTTACCTGTCTTTGTTGATGCTGGCGTTGCAAAAAATCCCAACGAACAAAACACATAGCAATGTTTTGCAGCATATGATGGGCTATTTTAAGGGGCAGCTAGACGTTGGCAGCAAAAAAAAATTGCTCGATGCGATAAACGATTATCGGTGCGGTCTGTTGCCATTGATCGTACCTATCAGGTTAATTAAACACTACTTGCGGTTGTATCCTAACGAGTACGTTTTTTCTCAATATTATCTTAATCCAGGTTCCAGCGAGTTAGTTTTGCGCAATCAGGTCTAGAGCCAAATTTGATCACGCAAAGAAAACGATTGACTGTATAAAAAAGGAATTACTCTCAATTTGGCTTATATATGCGTCAATTAAGGCAAATCTTTGGTAGAAGGAGTAATATTGGCTGGCAAGTCCACGGACCTGATTCGATACTGCGGTTATGTAAATGCTCTAGACAAACGGCATGCATATTCTTAGAAAAATATATGATGAAAATATGATGAGCACATTTTCTACGCGGTATCTTCAATAGTCACTCACTCTGGCAAGATCAATTGCCGGCCTAGGTGATATGCACAAAGGTAACTTCACTGCTGTTAAATGTAGTGATGAACGCCAAGTGCGAGCTGTGCAACCGGGCGAATATTCACCCCCAAGACGAGAGAATTTCAATGACTAGAAGACAAACATTGGTGGCAATTGCGACGGCAGTTTTATTCAGTTTTTCGATAGCCAATCTTGCATTAGCAAAGGGAATTATGGGGCCCCAGCAGGGAGACCGAAGCCCAGAGGAAAATGAGGTTTGGCTGAAGAAAGGCGTTGACCATATTAATGGTGCGATTAAAGATGCGAACGAAGGAAATCAAGACGGATCGGTAGAACAAGGCGAAGCAGCGATGGCGGCGATGAAAGAGATCAATAGCGAGGGTTGGGCGGCTACGCTTGAGAGGACAGCGGGTTCGATACGAAGGGGAGTTATGGCGGCAAAAAAGGGTAAGCTGGAAAAGGCCGCAACGTATTATGAGACTGCATTAGAAAAACTCGGAAAACCTAAATTTGGTGATATGAATTTTACCCACGAGAGTTTCATGGGAATCGGAGATCGCCGCTAATACCAAGAATTTGAATTTGGATCCGCGACGGCCAGTGTGTAGTCGTACTCGTAGTCAGCTAATCTAATGACGGAAAGTAGCTAGCACGAATGACAAAAGGCGTCGGTGCTAGAACCAATTGGCTTTGGCGTTACATCTTGGATAACCGAGCTTAAACCTAATGATCATAGGTGTTCCGCGAGAAATTAAACTTGATGAGTATCGAGTTGCAATGCTGCCAGTCGGTGTTGAGCTGTTGGTTCGAGACGGCCACCAGGTTTTGGTCGAAAAAGGCGCGGGTACAGGGAGCGGATACGAGGATAGTCAATACGCCGAAGCCGGTGCAACGATCCTTATTGACCATGCTGAAATCTTTGCCACCTCGGACATGGTGGTCAAAGTTAAAGAGCCGGTCGAAGAAGAATATCCAATGTTGCGCCAAAACCAGCTCGTTTTTACCTATTTTCACTTTGCTGCGAATCGAGCGCTAACCCAAGCCTGCCTCGATGCTAAAATCATTGCGGTCGCCTACGAAACACTGACAGATGATCAGAATAGATTACCCTTACTGACGCCGATGAGCGAAGTTGCGGGGCGTATGTCTATACAGGAAGGCGCAAAGTATTTGGAAAAACCTATGGAGGGTCGTGGTATTTTGCTGAGCGGTGTTCCTGGTGTAGAGCCTGCCAAAGTCACGGTACTTGGGGGTGGAATCGTCGGAACCAATGCTGCAAAAATTGCAGCGGGGCTAGGCGCCAATGTTGTGGTGATGGACATTAATCTGGAGCGATTGCGTTATCTGGACGATATCATGCCCGAGAACGTTCGGACGATCTATTCGGACCCGCACGCCATTCGTTGGCACATAACAAACAGTGATTTGATTATTGGCGCTGTACTTATCCCCGGCGGTCGGTGTCCAATTCTTATTACACGTGAGCTAATATCGGAAATGCGCAGCGGGGCGGTCATAGTCGATGTAGGAATTGACCAAGGGGGCTGTGTCGAAACTTCAAAGCCAACTACGCATAGCGATCCCATCTATATTGTCGACAATGTGGTCCACTACTGTGTTGCGAATATGCCGGGTGCGGTTGGAAGAACGAGCACTCAAGCACTTTGCCATGCGACCCAGCCTTACATTCTGAAACTTGCCGCTACGGGTTTACATGACTTGGCCCACCATGATACAGGCTTCGCCAATGCGGTTAATACGATCGGTGGAAAATTGACCAATCGAGCTATAGCGTCGGCGCTCGGCATGCAGGACCGCCTTGTAAATCTTGAAGAAGCGATATAATCTAAAATCACTGAGTCGTTGTGATCGCGCCCATCGTCGGTCAATAGTGAACGTAAGACTGTTGTCGGCGTGCGATTTCACAGGTGTCGGTTATAATAACGATGAATCGTCCCTTTTTTTATCGACGCACACTATTTCTTTACTGAATGACATTTTCAGCTGGACGCGGATTCTTCGCGATCCGCCGCACGTTTCAACGCACCGCGGCTCAGTACTAAGTCGGTGTATTGTTTTATATTTGCCTGCTGGATTGATTGCCCGGTATTTATGGCCCAGCGAAGTGTATGCGCGATTAGAATATCTGAGGCGCTAAAATTGTCACCAAGAATGTAGGGGTTTTCGCCTAGGCCTTCGCTCAATAGGTCAAGTGCTTGTTGGAATTCCCACGTTGCGGTTGGAAAAATCTCTTTTACGCGTTTATCTTCGGGTAATGCGAATTTGTGTTTGCCGATTGTCCATAATGGTTGTTCCAGCTCGGTCAACGCAAAATAGCACCATTGGCTGAATTTTCCGCGCTCCGGCGTACCTGCCGGGGGCACCAATCCGGCGTTTTGGTACTTGTCGCCGAGATAAGTGACAATTGCAGCCGATTCGGTTAGAACCAAGTTTCCATCGACCAATGCAGGAACTTTTCCGGCTGGATTGAGTGCCAGTAATTTCTTCGATTTGAACCCGTTTTGGCCGAATTTCACCAATTTATATTCGTATTGTGCACCAAGTTCTTCCAGCATCCAGGTGACCCTAAGTGCGCGGGTTTTGGGATACCCATAAAGTGTTAGCATGACAATCTCCTGACTAATTTATACGGACCCAACTGGTTGACTGTTTTTAGTCCCGGCGCGGTGCTTTTTGATCTAGTCACGATTGCGGTTGTAGTTTCGTTAGCAATCGAAGATTGGCCGGTATCGGCTACAAATAGACTCGAAGTTGCACGTACCCGGTGGAGTTTGATTGCAGCTTCCAGGGTATGATATGCAGTATACTTTCAGCCCGCTTGTTTGACACATTCCAGAGGCCAAAGTACATTTCCGACTGCTAAAGCAGGATGTACCCTTTTTAAACTGCTGTTGATACAAAGTTTGGCCAAGGATGCTCATGAAATTTGTTCCACGCCGCTACTCCCTGCAGCTGATTATCGGTACGTTGTTTATCGTATTGACGCTTCTAATCGGCATTTTTCTTAGTTTACAGAATTATTCACGTTTATCGTCAATTATTGTTGCTGATTCGAAAAAAGCCTTTGCACAGTTAGCCGGCGACCTTTACCTGGATTTTCGCAATACCTACCAACCTGGGGTTGACCTGCTCGAATTTCTCGCGACATCGGCGATCATCATTGAGAAGACAGAAGTTCAACGCTTACGGCACATTGAACAGCTGACGTTGATTCTGCGTAGTTATCCGGTGGCAGACAATGTACAAATCGCTTGGCCGAATGACGATTATTTGGAAATGCGTCGAGTGCAGCCGATAGATACCGGCAGTTCTTATGTTGTCGAATTGATAACAACTGGGCAAAGCGGCGAACGATATTTAACCCGGATTTTTTTTGATCACAATCTGAATCTGGTATCCAGGGATTCCGTTGTTTCAGAATTCTTTCCCAGAACGCGCCCCTGGTACCGACAAGCTAGTTCAAAAGTATCCGTAACCAAACCGTATCTGTTTTTAGAATCGCAGCAGGTTGGAGTGACTGCAATGATTCAGGCGAAATCCCCGGGTGTTGTCGTTGCGATGGACATTAGATTGGATCATCTTAAAGAAACTATCAGCGGCTTTGCGATTTCCCCAAGTACAGAAGTTTTGTTGATCAATGCTGAAGGTCAGACATTTGCTTATAGTGATGATACAAAGCTGGTCGTCGGTACGGGTAATAACGGTGTTCGGTTGGCGAACATGACGCAACTGAACAGCGATGTACTGAGCTATCTTAGCCATGAAATCGAACCAAAGGAGCAGGTGCTTGAATTTGTTTTTGACGACCGAAGCTGGATCGGAAGTACCCATGTGGTTGCGCGGCCGGGTGGTATTGATTTGTACGCGCTGATAATTGCGCCCATTGACGAATTGACCGTGACAGCGAGACAGATTCGCGACCAATCTTTGTACATTGCTGTAGCTATTATTTTGTGCTCGATTCCGTTGATATGGTTTATGGCGAGGCAAATTTCCAAGCCGCTCAAAGGATTGGTGACTGAAGCGGTCAAGATTACACATTTTGAATTCTCCGAATCTAAACCTAGGCATTCGCGAATAAGCGAGGTTGATGAATTGGATAATGCAATGCTGATGATGAAATCAACCATCAATAAGTTTCTCAGTCTGATCGGCGCGCTGGCAGCCGAGCAGAATCTGGATCGCCTGATCAATATCATCAATCGGGAAACGCTGCACGCCGCTAAGGCCGACGCAGCGATTACCTGGTTAACGAACGACAACGAGGATAGGTTAGTCGCTACGGACCTTCATCTGGCGACCGGGGAGAGAGTGGAAATGCCCGATGAGCTTTTATACCGTGATAATCAGCGATTAGCAGACCTCTTGGGTGGTGATGGGCCCAAGCAATTTTCCGTCAGTCGCGATAATGCGCAGCCAATGTCGAAACTATTCGACGCATTAACATGCAATCAATTGCATTGCATTGCGCTACCGCTAAATAATCGTTCTGGTGATCCAATTGGAATCCTATGTTTACTTTACATGGACGAAGTATCAAGAAGTACAGGGCAGTTGGATTTTGTAACAGCGCTTTCCGGGTTTTCAGCGGTAACTCTGGAAAGTCGCCAATTATTGAAAATGCAGGAAGCGTTACTAAATGCGTTTATCAAACTAATCGCGGGTGCAATAGACGCAAAATCTGCTTATACCGGCGGGCACTGTCAACGAGTTCCGGAAATTACATTCATGTTGGCAAGGGCAGCTTGCACAAGCAAAAAACCACCGTTCTCTGATTACGATTTGGACGAAAAGGAATGGGAGGCTCTGGAAATCGCGAGCTGGTTGCACGATTGCGGTAAGGTAACAACACCGGAATATGTCGTCGATAAAGCAACCAAGCTTGAGACAATATACGACCGAATTCATGAGGTCAGAATGCGCTTCGAGGTGCTAAAGCGCGATGCGGAAATTGAATATTGGCGCAAGTTGGCGGAAGGCGGCGATAAAAATACGGAGAAGCAACAGCTGGATCAGACCTTACAGCAACTTGATAATGATTTTGCCTTCGTCGCCGAGTGTAATTTGGGGGGTGAATTCATGGCCGATGAGAAAATCACGCGCTTGCAGCAAATTGCCCAGCGGACGTGGCTGCGCACGTTGGATGATCGCTTGGGTATTTCTTGGGAAGCGGCCGCACGTAAAGCGGAAACAGATCAAGCTCCATTGCCGGTTGAAGAAAATCTATTGGCGGATAAAGCGGACCACATTGTTCAACATGAAGGGCACGAAATCATGCCTGACGACAATCCGTGGGGTTTCAATCTGGAAACCCCGAAGCACAAATACAATAGAGGTGAACTGTATAACCTGTCGGTGGAAAAGGGCACGCTGAGCCACGAAGAGCGATACAAAATCAACGATCATATGACACAAACGATCATGATGTTGGAAAAGCTACCCTATCCAAAACACCTGCGCGACGTTCCAGCAATTGCCGGCGGGCACCATGAAACCATGGACGGCAAAGGCTACCCGAAGAAATTGACTAAAGATCAAATGTCCTTAACCGCCCGAATGATGGCTATCGCGGATATTTTCGAAGCGTTAACCGCGTCAGACCGACCGTACAAACAAGCCAAAACACTCAGCGAGTCGATACGCATTATGGGTTTTATGCGAAACGACAATCATATCGACGGCGACCTGTTCAAACTGTTCCTGGAGTCCGGTGTTTATCTCGAGTATGCCAAAAAATTTCTTAAACCGGAACAGATAGACAAAATTGATGTTACAGAATATCTCGAGTGAAGTAGCGATGTGTTTGGGTAAGGCAGCATTTGAAGATTACAGAGGTTAGGTGCGAGACTA
The DNA here is from genome assembly GCA_964619885.1 of uncultured Methylococcaceae bacterium. GTDB lineage: Bacteria > Pseudomonadota > Gammaproteobacteria > Methylococcales > UBA1147 > CAZUGA01. Next base: position 102,410 of record CAZUGA010000008.1, on the reverse strand, counting down.
GCTCTATCATGTTTGAATTTTCTTGATCGAATAGTTGGATGGTTTTCAAGATTTATCGCTTAAAGCACGTCGAACAGGGAGGGAAGTTGTGCACGCTGTTTAACATTCGAGATTGCTTGCTGAGGCAGTGTCGACAACAACTGGTTACATTCAGGCATTTTTGGTCATAGTCAAGATGAAGTTTTTATCCATTTGTCAAAGAATGGAGATTTATATATTGCAGGCGATGTGTATAGCTTAAGTTAATAGTTTTATAAAATCATATTTTGATACGGGATGCCCAAAATAGTAGCCTTGTATATCAATTTCAAAGACTTTAGCATTGTCCGTTGGTTGATTAATGAGATAATCGATCATAGGTCGCCTCAATAGGTCATGCAATTTTGAAGTAGATTTTCTATTTACGCCGCATCTGAACGGTGATTTTATAATGAACTTTGGATTTGCCAACAATTTGCGGCGTCTTCGATTTCATTAATGCCGCAATTAAAAGTCAGGTGGGTAAGTTGAATTCGGTTCCTGAAAAATACGACAATGAGCGATAAAGCACGACACCCGGTTTTTGCCGTATTACCGCTTGGCAAACCAACCGAGTACGCCAGCGAATATGATGCAAACCTATTGAAACCGGTGCCCCGCAACCTCAATCGCGATTCTATGGGGATAACCGGCGCCTTGCCTTTTCAAGGGGAAGACGTGTGGTACGCATACGAAGTGTCATGGCTCAATAGTAAAGGCAAACCAGTAGTTGGGTTAATGAAATGTAGATTTAACTGCACGGCGACTAACATCGTTGAGTCGAAATCCTTCAAATTGTACCTAAACAGTTTGAACCAAACTCGCTTTGCCGCCATTCAGGATGTAGTTAAAATATTGACCAAGGATCTATCAGGGTGTGCCGATGGTGATGTGAGCGTACATTTGTTCAGCCCCGACGAGCTCGAGGAATTCACCCCCACCGGAATGCCCGGGAGTTGCATTGACCACCAGGAAATTGACATCGATCAGTATAAATTGGACGCTACGTTATTGGCTTCGGCTTTTGATCGGACCCGCCGCGTTGACGAAACCTTGCATAGCCATTTGTTGAAATCGAATTGCTTGATTACCGGCCAACCGGATTGGGCGTCGTTGATCATTTCGTACAAGGGTTCGCGCATTAACCGCGAGCAACTGCTACGTTACATTATTTCGTTTCGTCAGCATAATGAATTTCACGAGCAGTGCATTGAGCGTATTTTTGTTGATTTAATGGAGTACGGGGACTTCGATGCGCTCAGCGTACAGGCGTGTTACACGCGCAGAGGTGGGTTGGATATTATGCCTTTTCGCAGTACCGATAGGGTTATTGCTCCGCGGTTTCGGAGCAACCGTCAATAAGTGATGCTCTGCGCATTGCGTGGAATATTTGATCGGCAAGTATCCGGTCGCGGTTTCGATCCTCTTTTTTGCTCTGAAACTTTGCAATTATTCACTCTTTGGTCGTCGGATGCTTTTTCTCCAAGGGAAGGTTGAATTGGCTGAATGTAGTGATAAGACAATTTGACGTAGAATCTATTTGAAACCTCTGTCTGAATAGGCTAACGCTCTGCATGCGACCCTGCCCGTGTTGGGTGTTCTGAGGTGTGGCTACAGTCAATATAGCGTACGTCAGCAGTTTGTTTTTCCCTGAGTATTTTACTATAACAACAATGCATATTTGCTATGCAGCCTTTAATAATAATGCCTCTGAACAAAACTCAGGTTGTAAAGACCACGGGCCGATGGTTAGTTGCCAACCGAAGTAACCGATTAAGGATTTCCGGTTGATTAGATTCTTGTAAATTCGCTAGACTGGTTATTGAACCAGGTTGCTAAATCGATCCTATTAGGGGGCGGTATGAATAAACGCTGGACGGTGGGTGCTTATTTAATCGAACGCGTTCGCGAGGTTGGTGTGCGTCACGTGTTTGGCGTACCAGGGGATTACGTGCTGGGTTTTATGGACCAATTGGTCGCCAGTCCGCTAGAACTTGTTGGAACCTGCAACGAACTCAATGCGGGTTACGCGGCCGATGCTTACGCACGAATCAACGGCGTTGGCGCGGTCTGTGTCACCTACGCGGTGGGTGGGTTCAGCGTACTCAATGCGATTGCCGGCGCCTACGCGGAGCGCGTCGCGATGATCGCGATTTGCGGCGGACCGAATTGCGCCGACCGAGACGAAAACCGGTTGCTGCACCACACCTTGGGCGATTATGCGGTACAGGTCGATGTGTTTCGTCATGTCACCCGTGTGGCCGTCGGGCTCTCCAATCCGGAGGATGCGCCGGCACAGATCGACGATGCGGTGACCGCCTGCGTGCGCCACCGTAGGCCCGTGTTTATCGAGATTCCAGCCGACCTGGTGACGGCGCCATGCCGCGCGCCGGAAGCACTGGATTTTAATTTGGCGCCGCAAACCGATCAAGAAGTGCTGGCCGAGGCGGTCGAGGAAGCGGTGAGTATGTTGCAAGCGGCTAAACGACCGGTGATTCTGGGCGGGGTCGAGGTGCATCGATTCGGCCTGCAAAACGAGCTGGAGGGTTTATTGAATCATGCGGAGTACCCGATGGCGACCGCGCTGATGGGCAAATCGGTCATTCGCGAGACTCACCCGCAATACATCGGCGTCTATTCCGGCGCGCTGTCCGAAGAGTATGTCCGGCAGACCGTCGAAGAAGCCGATTGCGTATTGTCGTTGGGTGCCTGGATGAGCGATATCAATCTGGGTATCTACACTGCACGCATCGATGTCGGACGTCTGATCCATGCCAGTGCCGACCGGGTGCGGATCAGACGGCATTACTTCGACCGGGTCTACCTTGGTGACTTTATCAGCAGTCTGCACAAAGCATTGGAAAAGCCTGCTCGATTGGAAAACAGCCCCATCCATCCGGCAACACGTTCATTAGACCAGCGCTTCGAAATGATGTCGGAGAGCCCAATCACCATACAGCGTTTTTACGAACGGGTGAACCATTTTCTAGACGACGACAGCATCGTTTTGGCGGATGCCGGCGATTCGTTTCTGTGCGCGGGTGAATTGGTTATGCACGAAGGGGTCGGCTTTATCTGCCAAGCGTTTTATTGCTCGATCGGTTTTACACTGCCGGGTACCTTGGGTGTCGGCCTGGCCGATCCAAAACGCCGGCCAATCTTGTTTATCGGCGACGGCGCGTTTCAGATGACCGCCCAAGAGCTGTCGACGATCATCCGTTGCCATCTTGCCCCGGTGATTTTTCTGATGAACAACCGCGGCTACACGGTCGAGCGTGTGATACACGATGGACCGTACAATGATATTCAAAACTGGCACTATCACCAGCTACCCGAGGTTTTCGGCGGCGGCTGGAGCTGCGAAGTCCACACCGAGGCGGCGTTGGAAAACGCGCTGGCCCGAGCCGAACGCGAGCGCGATAGCCTAGCGTTCATCGAAGTCCACGTCGACCCGAACGACTGCTCCGCGGCACTAAAGAGGCTGGGCAAAGCCTTGGCAGCTCAGCGGGATTTGTAGATTCTTTGTGTAATGATCAGAGCATGATTGAATGATCATGGATGATGCATTGCGCGGTCAATTATTCCGGCAACTCGCGCAATTGGAGAGCGCCGGTATCGCAAGCGATCAAGCGGTTGGGATAGTGAACCTGGCGGATAGAGCCGCGCAGAAATTGCTCCGGCGATTGGCCAGCGCGGTGAAGTCCGGTAGCGCATTATCTGAAGCGGCGCTTCGGTTGGGGTTGATCAGCGACGCTGAAAGCGCGGTGCTTGGCGCCGGCGAAAGCAGCGGCAAATCCGGCTTGGTTATGGTGCGATTGGCGGATCTATGCGAACAACGCGCATCGCGTATCCGAGTGATCAAAAGCCGGTTGGTGTTGCCGGCGGCAATGATCGTACTGGCGCATTTTATCGCACCGGTTCCGGCTTTGATCGGCGGGGCAATAGATTTGGCCGATTACTTGTGGTTCAGCGTGGGTGGGTTGCTGCGTTTGGCTCTTATTGTTTACGGATTGATCCAACTGCCCGGCTGGCTGACGCGAGGCTTTTTGAAACCGCTGGGGTTGGCCAATTGGATTTATCGGTTACAAACTGGTGCGCCGGTGGTTGGACCGTTTTTCGTTCGGTTGCAGTTCAATCGATTTTGTGAGTTTTTGGGTTTGTTATTGGCAGCCGGTTTATCGGCGGCGCAAGCTGTGCCGCTCGCGGTTTCCGCGATTGAAAATCCGCTATTGCGCGATCAATTCGGGGACATCCCAACGGCGTTGGCGCGCGGTGAGAGTTTGGCCGACGCATTGGGGAATTTGGCTGTCGTTGACCGGTCGATAATCCACGTGTTGCGTAGCGGTGAAGCCAGCGGCCGGGTCGCTGAATCGCTGGCGCAACACACTGTTGCTGAAGCCGAAAATCTGAACATTCATGTCAACGGGTTGGTCGAGTGGTTACCCCGATTGCTGTACTTCGCGGTGATTGGATGGCTTGGGTATAACGTTGTTGGGGATCAATTAACGATTATGGGCGAATAGAGATCCGAAAGTCTATTGGTTTGGGTCAGAGCGCATTGCTCTGACCGCAAAATTCCGGGTTTAATTTTAACGGCACCAAATGGTGATTAAATTTTATCCGTTAAAGCAAGAGCTTGGTTCGTGATTCGGTTCTTCGTAGGTCATCATGTCATCGGGGTCCGGATCGATTCCCGGGAAAATCCGTTCGGACATTCGGCCGTAATTATCGGTTTCGTTGGACTCCTGGACCTCGCCGCTACCCGACGGTACGGCGGGGTTTGAATCGACCCAAACTTCCATGCATATATCGTAATTTTTCCGATTGTCGGGTAAATAGACGGTGCCCACATAATCGCGTATCGACGCGCCGTCAGTCATTCTTTGCGAGCGGTACAGGAACATATGCGTTGTATCGAGATTGCCGTTGTCGTCGGCAACGGTAATCGTATTTCCAAGAAGGTCTACCACCGTCACTCGGGTCAGCACATTGAATTCGCCGGTGGGCCCGTAGGTATTGCCGTCCAACCCTTTGAACTGAAACGACAGCAAGCCCTCGGTGGCGGCTTGACCGATATTTTTCCAGGTGACCTCAATGTCAATCGCTTGGGTACCGTTGGCGCTCGCGTCGATTGGGACCAAATTGGGCATTTTCAAAAGCTTTATTGGTCCGTTCAGTAGACAATCGCCCACGCCCCGGTATCCAAACCGGGTTTCTTCCAGCTCGCAGGCGTTGACCGAACCGAATGACAGCAGTCCAATTAATAATCCTGCACGAATAAGAAATGGGTATACAATCCCTTTTTGTATTTGAGTTTCCATTGCAACCTCCTTTTTCCCTGCAAAAATTTACTGAGTTTTAGGATGACGGATTTTTGAGTTTGGCACTCAGTCTCTAGGTCAATCATTTTCCCTGTTTAGGTTGGGAATATGCACGGTAGTTTTCCAGATCGATTAGGCAAAGTGGTTCATAGCGATCGAAAACGGCGTGTGGTAGTGGACCGGTTGCAAATAAAACCACCGAATTTACAAAGGATCTAAACATTGGAGCCCAAACAGGATATTCAGGCGAATCGAGGGTATCTGTTCAACCAATGACAAATGCGGAATTATTATTTTGATGTGCTAAACATCTTCCACGCCGCCGTCCATATTGCTTATCCACACTGTCTGATAGGGCTGCAATCGAATATGTTGTTGTAGGTCTTCGTACCGCGTCCCGCCGATCAAATCATGCCATCGGTTAATTTCGATCAGGTTGATCTCGGCCAGTGACAAGCTTTGTACGCTATTGGAAATATTGTTCAGCGCGAAGATGCTTTGTCGGCGGTCGATGCTTTGCCGCCAGATGCCGAAAATTTGCGGCTGAAAATGTAGCGTGAACTGTGTGGCGTTGGGATGGAATGCGGGTTGATTGCGACGAATCGCGAGTAGATGTTTTAATCCGTTCAGTACTTTGAATTGATTGGAGTTTGGATCGTTGAGTTTCTGGCTAAGTTCTGTGTAATCTAATTTGCTGCGGTTAATCGACCGGTAATGGCTGGTGTTTTCGACACGCTGGTAGTCATTGCTCGTTGCCAGAAAACTGTGTAAGTAGATCGCTGGAATGCCTTCTAGTGCAAGCATTACCGCGTGCGCGCAAAGGAAACGTGGGATCTGCCACGGGTCGGCGGCGCCGTCCAACATACCTTGCAACGCATCGAACAAGCTGATATTGATTTCGTAAGGCTTACGTTCACCGTTGTCTAGGGCTCGCCAAGAGACGTGCCCACCGAACCGCTGCATCGCGCCGATCAGCATATTCGTTTCTTCGTCGCTAAGAATGCCCTCGACCGGGCGCAGGCCAATGCCGTCATGGGAAGCGATAAAGTTGAGAAAAAAAGTGCCCATTTGCGCCGGGGGCATCGACATCAGCCAGGTTTTTAGATAGGTGCAATCGGCGCTGAGCAAAGTGTGCAACAGCAGCGGTGGGAGCGCAAAATTGTAGATTCCGTGCGCTTCGTTGGCGTTACCGAAATAAGACAGGTTTTCTCGGTTCGGGATATTGGTTTCAGTGATGATTACAGCGGAGCGGTCATAATAGTCCAGCAGACGGCGCAACACACGCACAATTTCATGGGTTTGCAGTAGATTTAAACAGTTGGTGCCAATCTGTTTCCACAAGAATGCGATCGCATCCAGCCTAAATATGCGAACTCCTTGCTGCAGGTAGAGCGCGATAATGCGCACAAACTCGATCAGGACTTGCGGATTCTGGAAATCGAAATCGACCTGGTCGTGGCTGAAGGTGCACCAGACGTGGCGTGGTCCTCCGCTGGTTTTGACCTCGCACAACAGAGGACTGGTTCGGGGTCGGATGACTTTGGACAGGTCAGCGGACGGATCGGCTTCCTGAAAATAACCCAGCCCGGGTTGGCGGCCTTGTTTGTAATTTTCAAACCAATGACTGCGCGCAGAACAATGGTTGATCACCAAATCAGCCATGATCTTAAATTCGGTCGACAAGGTTTGGATGTCTTGCCAATCGCCGTGCGCTGGGTTGACTGTGGAATAATCGATGACGGAAAAACCGTCGTCAGAGCTATACGGGAAAAATGGCAATATATGTACGGCACTGATGCTGCCTGCCAATTGTTCGTGCAAAAAGGTGCGCAAGGTTTTTAGTGGAATTTGGTTGTGCTGTTGGATGGTATCGGCGTACGTGATGACGACAGAATCGGTCTGATCCCAGCTGTTGGGATCGTCTGATTTGGATGCCGATTGATCCAATCGCATGGCCTGAATCAATTGGTCGGCAAGTTCCGTGTCATTGCGATCGGGGTAGATCAGTTCAAGATGAACGCAAAGACGGGCTCGCAGTTTATTCAGGCTAACAGTCGTGCTTGATTGTTCTAACAACGGTATTCCTCCGTATCCGCCGCAACGGATTCGATCAGCTGGGAAGCGATATCGGGTAGTGCGCTGGCCACGCGGTTCCAGGATGGAATAAAAGGCGTTTCCATGGGGTTATCCAAAAATGAACGGCCCGCTTTCATAATGTTTTCGGCGAACAATTCGATGGTGATTTCCTCCTGGTGTATGTCCAGCTGCAAGCCGTTGATCTGCGCGTCGTTGTGGTAGGATTCAACCATGTCCAGGGCGATGCGAAAATAGCTGGCCTTAATACTGCGAAAAGCTTCGCTACTGAGTACAACGCCGTTGGTCGCCAGTTTGCGGAAAATGGCCTTGGAGATGTCGATGGACATTTTTGATAACCCACCTTGATCGTTATCAAAGGATAAATCCTGGTGTTTGTGATCGTATTGATCAGCGATATCAGCCTGGCAGATGCGATTAGTCGAATAATTGCGGTTCAATTCCGATAACACACCAATTTCCAAACCCCAATCGCTGGGAATACGAATATCGTTAAGAACGTCTATACGCATGGAAAATTCGCCAGCAAGCGGGTAACGAAAGCTATCCAGGTACTCCAGATAGTCCATTGGTCCGATTACTTTTTTCAGCGCTCGGATCAACGGCGTTACCAATAGTCGGCTGACTCGCCCGTTGATCTTGCCATCTGCGGTACGTGCGTAATAGCCTTTGCAGAAAGAATAATTAAAAGCTGGGTTACTGACTGGGTAGAGCAAACGTGCCAGCAGACTGCGCTGATAGGTGAGTATGTCGCAATCATGCAGCGCTACTGCTTGCGTTTGCCCGGCCGCGATCACATAACCCAGGCAATACCAGACATTGCAACCCTTACCTTGTTGTTTGGGTGCAAGCTCTTCAGCGGCCAGTTGCTGGTTAATCGCCTGCAGACGCGGGCCGTCGTTCCATAAGACATGGTGTTTTTGCGGCAGTCTGGAAAAATATCTCAAGGCTTTACGGTATTCATTTTTATCGGCACGATCCAAACCGATAACGATTTGCTTGAGATAGCGAATCTCGGATAGTTCGTCGATAATGGTTGATAATGCCGGGCCCGACAATTCCTCGTACAGACACGGTAGAACCAGCGACATGGGGCGCTGAATGGCAAAATTGATCAGGTCATTTTCGATCTCATTCAATGATCGATCGGTCAGATTGTGAAGAGTCGTGATGACCCCGTTTTGATGATAATCGGCCATTTTGATTCGTGCCCCTATTAATGATCATTTTCCTGCTGTCTTAATAAGCAGCGTTGATTGGTCTGGATAATGTTATTGGTTTAGTAATTCTAATATCGTTTGGTTCCAACCGGCCGGGCCTTCCTGTTCGGTAACGTATAATCGTTTGTGATTTGGCAACGACGGTAGCGGGTTGACCGGGGAACGGACCAGCACAGCAATATCCGCTATTTGCAGCATGCCGATATCATTCTCTCCGTCACCCAGTGCAATAACTTTAGGGGTTTGCTGCCATAGTTTCGCATAATGTTTTTTTAACCAAAGCAAGGCTTGTCTTTTGCAGCCTCCTCCCGATACATGGCTAAATCGGCCTCCTCGCACCACTTGCAATTTCAAGTCTTGCATTATTTGAATAAATTGCTGTCGGGTTTGCTCGGTGTCGTGCCACAGTATGGGTTCCGAAAATAGCCTGTTTTTGGCCTGTTGGGCGTTTTCTGGAGTCAGCCCGGTAAGCTCAGCAATTTCGCCGATCGGCATTTCTGAAAAGCCTCGAAATTTGTATGCGTATTGTTCGCGAACTTGCTGCAAGCAGTCAATCACTTGCTGCAAATCGCTGCCAAATGACTTGAATTGGTATCCGTTTTTTTCCGGAAGCGACGTCGCTCCGATCGATGGGAAATAATTTTCTGGGATAATAAGTCCGGCACCATTTTCTACGATACTGGGATGATCGATATTTAATCTGGCCCTAATTTCTTTTACTTCTGCGGCAGTTTTGCTGGTATTGAGCAGTAGTGGAATCCTTATTTTTCGGATCAAGTCTAGTGCTTGCCGCGCCCTATCGAACGAGTAATTGTGATGATCGAGCAGGGTTCCGTCCAAGTCTGTGCAAATGATCAAGTTTGGCTTTGGCATCGAATAATCTTCTATTTGGCCGGGCAAGACGAATATAAATCATACCAGTAATGGGGCGTTGAATAGGTAATCGATTAGTGTCCGTTGTATACACAATAAGTTTTACCGAGGAATAAGGCTATGCTGCCAATCTGCGATCGATCGGTTACAATCCGCCTACTTTTTTAAGCTTGTATTCCAATGCCAAACAAACCGGCCCCGTCCGATAAGCCAATCGGGTTTACTGATTTTTTAATCTCTTATAGAAAGCGGTGCATCGCTTTCCTCGGCAGCGGGGATGAATTGTGAGCACTACTGATTTCCGGTCGCGCTATTGCGTGGTGGGTGCCGGAGCGGCGGGATTGGCTGTGGCCAAAAACTTTTCGGAGCATAGCATCGCCTTTGATGTGTTCGATCGGCATGATGATGTCGGCGGGTTATGGGGATACGGGCGGCCTTATAGCGCAGTTTACGGATCTGCGCGTTTGATTTCGTCAAAAACGATGACACAGTACCGTGGCTTTCCGATGTCCGCGGAACTTCCCGATTACCCTGGGCACGAGCCGGTGTTTCGATATTTGAAATCCTATGCTGATGCGTTCAAATTGCGCGACCATATAAATTTTAATACGGAAATTCGCCAAATTAGCCGCGTTGGGGAATATTGGGCGGTCGAGCTCGGATCGGGGGAAACAAGAACCTATGGCGGATTGGTTCTGGCCAGCGGTGTTACTTGGGATCCTAATTATCCGGCGTTACCCGGTTCTTTTGCCGGACAGAGTTTACATTCATTCGATTATAAAACGCCGGAGTTTACCGCTGGAAAGCGTGTGTTGGTTGTCGGTGGTGGCAACTCTGGTTGTGATATAGCAGCAGATATCGGATCCCACGCCGACCGTTGTTTTTTCAGCGTTCGCAGGGGATATCATTTTATCCCGCGCTATGTATTGGGTCTTCCGTCGGATCGCTTCGGTGAATTTTCGATCAAGATGGGAACACCAATTTGGTTACGGCAATGGATGAATCAAATTATTGTTCGCCTGTTATTGGGCGATCCTGTCAAGTTAGGGCTACCCAAACCGGACCACCGAATATTCGAATCCCACCCGATCGTCAATGCCGAAGTACTCGGTGAGATTCGTGCGGGGCGGGTTAGCGCCAAAGCCGATGTAAAGGAATTGCGCGGTGATACGGTTGTATTTACCGATGGTTCAGAAGAAAAGATCGATGTCATCATTTATGCGACCGGGTACAAGATTTCGTTCCCGTATTTAGACGGTGGTCATTTGAATGCCGAGAACGGTACGCCAAAACTGTACTTGAACGCCTTCCACCCCAGCTATGATAATTTATTTGTGGTGGGTATGATTCAGCCAGACAGCGGTGTGTGGGGTTTGATGGATGATCAAGCCCGATTGATAGCCGCGTATATCCAGGCGCTTGGTAACAATACCGATGCGGCGCGACATTTCAAGCAGCTCAAAACAGGTGCCCAGCCAGATTTGAGCGGTGGTATTAAATACTTGGATTCTGCGCGCCACGATACCGAAGTGGAGCACGCGAGTTACCGTAAAATTGTCGAACAACATATCAACTCTCTAGCCGCTTGATATGAATCGACGGTTTCGCTGCGGATTTATTTGAGTCGATAATAACAACATACAAATGCGACCCTGCCGAAATTTCGTGATACCATGAAATTGGTCGATTATGCCGACGAATGATGAAAATAATAACAGCCGCAGTGGCGATTGCGTTGAGAGGGGATGTATGAAGATTCTTTTGGTTTACCCAAAAATGCCGTATTCATTTTGGTCCATGGACCATTTGATGCAGGTGTACGGAAAAAAATACAGTTATCCACCTCTGGGTTTGCTAACCGTTGCGGCGATGCTGCCCGGCGAATGGGAACAACGATTGGTCGATCTCAATGTCGGCGATGATTTGAGCGACGACGATCTGCGCTGGGCGGACTTTGTGATGGTCAGTGCGATGAACGTGCAAGAACCTTCTAGCCGGGAAGTTTTCCAGCGCTGTCAGGATGTCGGCACCAAAACCATTGCCGGCGGACCGCTGTTTACCCACGAATTTTCCAGATTTCCCAACGTTGACCATTTTATACTGAACGAAGCTGAGTTAACGCTGCCGCGTTTTCTGGAAGACCTTGAAAACGGTTGTGCAAAAAAGGTATATGCGTCCCCGGACATGGCAAATGTTTACGAAACGCCCCTGCCAAAATGGGAATTGGCGGATCTGAGCAAATATGCCTACGCGGTCGTACAGTATTCCCGCGGTTGCCCCTACATGTGTGATTTTTGCGACGTAACGGCGCTGTTCGGCAGAAAACCCCGTACCAAAACCGCCGATCAAATGATCGCGGAGTTGGAAGCATACGGTGACATCGATAAGTACGGCATGGTCGTATTTGCCGACGATAACCTGATGGGTAATAAAAAGATTTTGAAGCAGGAGTTGTTACCGGCGTTGATCGAATGGCGCAAGCGCAAGAACGTTCTGGTGACATTCGCGACGCAGATTACCATTAACCTTGCCGATGATTCGGAGTTGATGCGTTTGATGTTAGAGGCTGGTTTCCAAAATATCTTTATCGGCATCGAGACGCCGGACGATGACGGGCTGGAGGCTTGCAAAAAATCTCAGAATCTGCGGCGTAATATGCTGGACAATGTCAAACATCTACATCGGGCCGGTTTTATAATAACAGCGGGTTTTATCGTCGGCTTCGACACCGATACGGAATCCATTTTTAAACGCCAAATCGATTTTATACAAGATAGCGGGATCGTTATTTCCGGTGTCAGTGTGCTCAAGGCACCGCCTGGGACCGAGTTGCATGCCAGAATGAAACGCGAAGGTCGTCTGATCAATGAATTTGATTTTCACGAAAGCGAGACGAATATCATTCCGGTGATGGACGCAGAAGTATTGCGTGATGGGTACCAACAAGTTTTAGAGACTATTTATTCGCCAGAAAATATCTATAAACGTACCCAGACTTTCTTGTTGGACTTTAAGAATAACGCTATTGAAGAGTCCACTGGTTCATCGAGTTTCAAGCTTGATATTTTCCTACGCTATTTTGCGATTGCAGCGCGTTGCGTGTATTACCTGGGAATCAAGGGCAAACACCGGGCGTACTTCTGGAAATTGATAGGGTGGACATTAAAGAATAAACCCAAAGTATTCGATATCGCAGTGGGCTATGGCGTATGGATCTATGATCTTGGAAAGATTAACGAGAACCATACCAAATTGGGCCGTTACGATTCGCATATCGCTAAAATCAAACCCCAGGAAAAGCAAAAGCCATTATTGGAAAGTGCTTGATAATTAGTCCGTGAATGGGTTCTAAGGATTTAGCGATCGGACAGCGTTAGTTTTAATGGCTAATTCGATTTAACCAAGGCTAGCCGATTTAAGCTATAGATGATCCGCCATTCAAAAAAATCTGGATTTGTTTCTACCAACTTTGGTTGTGTGATTAGCGCGTTTTTAGCACAACATTGGTACCGAATTTCATAGGTCAAGCCCAAGCGTTCAGGCTTGAAATGCCGCGTTAATACCCGTATCCTCCGCCCATTTGTCAAACTGCGGTTTGTCCTAGAGCTTAACCTTACCCCGAATGAAACGCTATTACATAGGCTTGTCCGTATCCACTCACGATGCGGCGTTGGCGATCATAGACCCTGGTGGTGAAATCAAGTTCGCCGAGGCCACGGAACGCTATTTACAGTATAAGCGAGCCCCCAATTGTGAGCCGGACAACGAACGGTTAGTGTCACTGCTAAAACAGTATTGTGAGCCGGATGCGGAATTTGTTGCGGCGGTCAATTGGCGAAAAACCACTGCTTTTGTATCAAGATTACTGGCTTCTTTGGGTTTGACCTCCGGGAAATCCATGTTGAATTCCGGCGATGCGGATATCAAATTTAATACGCCGAATTCGCTCAGAACCAAGATGGTTAACGCATGTGCGGCCTCGATGTACGATCGGGTGGGGGTTGGTCTTGCCTACGCAACCAAGTTGGCTTTCCCCGGAGCGCAGACACAGATGCGTTTTATGCCGCACCATCATTGCCATGCGGCATTGGCCTGTTTGACCAGTCCATATCGCGAGGGCTCCTGCTTGATTGCTGATGGTGCTGGGGATTACGGATCGTTTGCTTTCTATTGCTACGATGGCAAGCGCATTAGTCTGGTTAAAGAACAAAAAGGTTTTGCCAGTCTGGGTCATTATTACGCGGATATGACCTGGCTTTGCGGTTTTAATCCAGATAAGGGCGAAGAATGGAAGGTGATGGGCTACGCACCCTATGGTGAATTGGATGCGGATGCTTACGCGCTGCTGCAATCGATATTTCAAACTTCCGGATACGCAACCAAAAACCTGCCGAGCAAACAATATCTTGCTGTTATCCAACAATTACAAGCCAGAATTTCAGATGGCGTATTGAAACCGGCCGACCTGGCTTATACCTCGCAGCAAGTTTTTAGCGAGGTATTGCTGCGGGTGATTGATGGTTTTTACCAGGCTTATCCTTCGGAAAATTTAATTATGGCGGGTGGATGTTCGCTCAATTCAACGACCAACGGCTTGATCGTCGAACAATCTTCGTTCAAGAATTTGTTTGTTCCCTCTGCCCCGGCCGACGATGGAACAGCCGTGGGCGCTGCACTGTTAGCTTTTCGGGAGGACCACGCAGATTGGAAACCCAGGTATCGAGTACACAGCGCTTATCTGGGTTCCAAAATGCCATCTGAGCGGATTAAAGATTGGGTTCAATTATCCAATAATCCGAAAATTTATCACTATCCGGGTACAGTGCATTTGGAAACCGCAAAGCTGATCGAACAGGGAAACCTGGTTGGCTGGGCGCAGGGCAGGGCAGAATTTGGTCCGCGATCTTTGGGAAACCGTTCTATATTGGCCGATCCAAGGTCTGCGGAAATGAAGGATAAGATCAATTCACTGGTCAAGTTTCGCGAAGAATTCCGACCGTTTGCACCTTCGATTTTGCACGAGTATGGCCCGGACTACTTCGAAAATTATCAGGAATCGCCGTATATGGAACGGACCCTAGCATTTAAACCGCAGGTTTATGACAAGGTACCGGCCGTCGTTCATGTGAACGGAACGGGCCGGCTGCAAACCGTGAAACCTGAATGGAATCAGAAGTTTTATGATTTGATTCTGGCATTTTATGAATTGACCGGTGTACCCATATTGCTAAATACCAGTTTTAATGTCATGGGTAAACCGATAATTCATTCGATAGAAGACGCCGTGAGTGTATTTTATACAACCGGTTTGGATGTGTTGGTGATCGACGATTATCTGATCAAGAAATAAGCGCAAAGGATTTATTGAAGTGGGGTGTGCAATCAAAGGTTTCACCGGACTAATATCGCATCTGTCGGCGCCATTCGACCGCAAGGAATTCGGTGCACTATAATACGTTTCCTTTTCGTCTATTTGACGTCTATGGCATCGAATATCGGTGACCATAAATTACGATTTTGGGTGTTAATATTGCAATGTTGAGGCAGTCTTCCATGAATACAAAATGCGCGATTTTCGTGATTCCCCTTGTGCTTACTGGCTTAGTCGGCTGCGACGATAGCGCACCAAAAAAGGACCAAGCAGCGGCTCCTATCGGAAACGTGACCAAGTTTGACGGTACTTGGGAAGTCAAGGGACGTACCGGCACCGAAGATGGCAGCAATGAGCCGGTTTGCGGATCAGAGACCGGCCTGGGTGTGGTGACTATTTCATCGGGAGTTGTCAAGGGAACGATCAAGAATTCATCAGACTTCGAATACACTTTTAGCGGAACGATCGAAGCGAGCGGAAAATTGACAGGGATGATGCTTTATTCTGGTTACGATGCTGCAAAAATCTTTGGAAACTTTAGCGAAACATCAGGCGAAGGTACCTGGGAAGACGCACTTAATGCTTGCCCTGGCGTGTGGCGCGCGGCTCGCACCACTGTTGCTATAGACCCGACTGCCGATTCGAGTGAAACGCAGCAACCACAGACCGAACTTGCAAAGGATCCAGCAACAGATAATGTGGATGTAATTGAACCAAAACCTGAAAAACCGACCAACGGTTGACCAACATAATACCGATCTTCAGAGACCGGACGACCGCGAAGCTAACTGATCAACAGATTTGACCGCATTGGAGATTGCTTTTGTAATGACTGAAAATGTGGATTTGAAAAGGGCGGAGCTTCCACCCAAACCGAAGGAACCGGATTTATCCGAATGTTGTCAGCGGAATTGTGAAAATTGCGTGTTCGTTTATTACGAAAGAGCCGTGGAGCGTTGGAAAAAGAAGGTTGCCGATATCCAGGCTAGCAACGCTTCAATTTAGTTATAGGAACTCTGATTTCAGTTTAAATCCGGCGATTGAACCCAGTGGCCGTAACATTTCCATTCTAGCTATTCTCGTGCATAGACCCCAATTGGCAGTACGCACGGTTCATCAACCATTCAATAGATGGTCCGAAGTCAATAATCCGCTTGCGCAAATTTGCGAATAGATTCTGCGCCAAAAAAGATTTTTTGGCGCCTAGAGATCTGAAAATACGTAGTCTATTAAATTAAACTGTGTTATTTAACATAGTTTTTCTTGGCTTTGGTCGGAATTGCTTATATCATTTTGACTAAGAAAGTAATTTTATAGAAGATACTTGCCCGCACGAACCGAGATATAGTGGATTTGTTTTTTCACAGCAGGCGGGTATTTCGAATTTCTCTCTAGGACATTCATTTCAATTCGCAGAGGAACACGCTATGAAAAGCAGAAAATTATTCATTCTGATTGTATTCACCACGTTTTTGGCATTGGCCGGCTTTAGCGTCGCGGCAGCCCCGCATTATTGCGCCGCGCATTGTTCGGCGCATACCGATTCTGGTGCCAAAATGTGCATGACTCACTGCACGACCGGTGTGGCGGCAGATCATGACTGCGCAGCACACTGCAAGAACATGCCAGCCAACGATAAGGATAACGCCTGTGCAATGCATTGCACGAGTGGCGCGGAATAACCCCACCCCATCCTTCTGTTCGACAGCCTGTCCGCAGGCTGTCGAAAACGCCTACCATCGTCGCTAAGGCCCCTTGTCAGTAACGGGAAACAGCACAAATTCAGGGTAAATTGCTAATCGCTTCAGTCGTCTCCTACCGAGGACCGATATATTTTTTGGGTTAAGACGAAAAATATTCGAAATATGGATTTTTTATCGATACGTTTCTTTTCGTGTCTTATTCCGAGACACTCGGGTATTGAAGTATATGGGAAATACCCTAACTCCAAAGAAAATACATTTTATCGATGTCGTCGCTTGCGTAATGTCTCTGGGTTAATACGCTGCATATTATCTTGTTTTCGATGGTGGTCAGAGCATTATCGACAATCGGAACGGCTCCAATCAAACATACTTTTCCAATAGACATTTAACTATATTCAAGGATTCAGGCCCATGCACGTCGCGAGACAATAGCGGGATATTACAACGCTTTAGCGATTGAAAACTGTTCTTGATGTCGGCCAAATATTCCGCTTCCTGTTGCCGGCGGTTTGACAGGAATTCACCATCGGCAATATCCGGCAAGACGCGATTGACGATAAGTAATTGGACCGGTATTTTCATTTGCTTAAGTGCTTGGTAGGCTTTTTGGCTTTCCATTAACGGCAGCTTTTCCGGGTTCAGGACCAAGATAAAAGCTGATTGCTTGTTATCGAGCAATAGCCTTCGTGCGCGGCGGAATTTTCGGATTCGCTGCAACAGGATGGATCTAATTCGGTGGTTGCGTTTATCGTTGGACCCAGCATTTTGGGTCGGCAGCGGCTGTTCGTCCTTTGTCAGCTTGGTACTTTCCCGGTCCAAACGTCCCAACACATCGCCCAAGTCGGACGAGCGCTTTTGCTGTTTTAATAAACCATCGGTCCACGCCGTCATGATTTCGGGAAGCGATAACAATCGAAGTGTATGCCCGGTGGGTGCGGTGTCGAATATTACCAGGTCGTAGGCATTGCGCGAATCTATCATTAGTTCTGATATGCGTTCCAGCATGGCTGATTCAACCAGGCCAGGGGCAAGCCGTGCCAAATTCATTTGCTTGTCTATCTGGTCGTACATAGCCGGCCGGACCAAGCTCCGCATATTGTATTTTATCGTTTCAATATGTTCATCCGCTACGCTATCGGGATCGATCTCCAAACCCCATAGTCTTGGCGACAAAGCGGTTTTTCGTTTGGTGACAGGTTTTTCAAAGATATCGCTCAGCGAATGCGCAGGATCGGTGGATACTAGTAGGCAGCGTTGTTTTCGATCAGCCGCGATGAGTGCCAGGGATGATGCTATCGTGGTTTTTCCAACACCGCCTTTACCGCCTACGAAGAGAATCCTGCGGTCGAGTAAGTCAGGCACCGCTTAGCAACACTTGATATGATCCAGTGGCGAATGTTCCATGCCCATACGAATATGCCATTCGTGGAAGCGTTCCAGCAGCACCGGTTGTAGTTCCATTGTGTAGAATGTTGCTGGATTCGGTATACCCAACATTTCCGAAAATACAAAAAGCATTAGAAGATCATCTTCATCTCGTTGGGATCGGGCGATTGCTCCACGGTAAGGTGCGGTGTAGAACTCATCGGCGAAACCTTCCAGGCGCGAAAAAAGTCTTTTGAGCTGGTCGCTGCGCATGATCTAAAGTTCGGAAGCGGTCAAGCGGCGTCGCTCGCGTAGTAAGGTGCTCAAAGCTTCGAGGGCGACCATTGCAGCGGCAATCAAAATCAATAGATCCATTCCTACCAGAAGCCATTTACCGGTGTCGATAAACTGCCAAAGCTGGTACAGCAGTGCCAGTATTGTTGTTACCAGTAGAAATACCATCGGAATCAATGCATACCATATTGCCCGCCCAAATTTCAGTAATGTCAGGCTAATGACTAAAAGCGCTAGTCCGGCCAACAATTGATTGGTAGTTCCAAACAAGGGCCAGATGATCATGCCGCCAGCACCGGAAGCGCCGCCCGCCCCAAACGCCAAAGCAAGGCACGCGCCTACCGCGATTAACGTTGCGACAACATTATTGGTCAACGCCGGGATGTGATAGATGTTGCCCCACTCTTGCACGATATAGCGTTGCAGCCGAACGCCGGTATCCATGGTTGTGCCTGCGAACAAGATCGCCATGACCGCGAGTAGGGTTGCGGCAAACTCGTGTGAAAAACCCAATCCATTTGAGACAATGCTTGCACCACCTTCGACAAATGCAGTAATCCCCCCCGCACCAAATTTGGTGTAGATTTCGTGCCATCCTTCGCTGCTGGAGAAGCCGGAAGTAACCGCGATAATGGTTACCAAAGCCAAAAGGCCTTCACCAATCGACCCTCCATAGCCAACCAATCGCGAGTCGGTTTCTTTATCGATTTGCTTTGACGTAGTGCCCGAGCCAACCAGCGAGTGGAATCCCGAAATCGCACCGCATGCGATGGTTACGAACAGTAGCGGAAATATCGGCGGGGTACCGGCGGGTGGGTTTGGATTGTACATTGGAGCGATGACATTGGGGTTGACGATGAAAACCGATATATAGAGCAATCCCAAACCTATGAACAATTGCAGTCCGTTGATGTAGTCGCGGGGCTGAAGCAGTACCCAGACGGGTAACATTGACGCAATCGCCGCATACGCAAACATTATTATGATCCATTGAGCATTGGGGACCAGGCCGAAGACGACGTCGGGTAATTCTAATGGGAAGGACGAGCCCAAATACAAAAAAGTATATAGCGCAATCAAACCTATAACTGAAGGCCAAATCAGCCCGGCTTTGAAGCGATAAATCATTTGGCCCAGGATCAACGCGACCAAAATTGCGCTCCAGGCTGGAAGTACACTGCTGGGTGTATTGATCAAGCTTTTTGCGATTGCTACGGCAAATACTGCATTGACCATCAGCAAAAGCAGAAAAATAATGATCATGAAGAGGCTTTGCGCGCGTTTGCTCACCAGGTCGCCGGTGAACGAGCCTATAGAGCGGCCATTGTGGCGCACACTGGACCATATAGCGCCGAAATCATGGATACCGGCAAAGAAAACTGTACCGAGTACAACCCAGATGAACGCCGGAACCCAACCCCAGATGACCGCGACCGCCGGTCCAATAATCGGTGCGGCCCCGGCAACCGAAGTAAAGTGATGCCCCCATAATACAAACTTATTGGTGGGTACGTAGTCGATGCCATCTTCCAGACTATGCGCTGGCGTTACAAAATCAGCATCGAGCTGAAATACTTTTTCTGCGATTAGTTTTGAGTAAACGAAATAACCCAGCAGAAAAGCGACAAGGCCGGTGGTCGCCAACAGACTAGCGCTCATGGATTCAATTCTCCCGCTGTTTACTCGTGTCTTAGTTATGAGTGGTATGTGTTTGAGTAGAAGATTGGACCCGAGTGATCTGTGCTTGTCAAGCCGATACAACGCGCATTAATCAATCCATGAATATTCCAAATCCAGGCAAAACTAGGATTGTGTCGTGTCCCGTCGGTCTCAGTTCTCAAAACTAAAATTCCCCAGCTATACTCAATAACTCAATCGACTCAATTGAATATATCGATAAAATGGATAAAGCCATATGTAAGCTGCCTCGGTTACCCGAGCTCAATCTTCCGTTGAAAGTCCTGTTTACCGGTTATCTATTATGCATCGGGGCCGGGTTACTCACTGCTGGAATGCAAATCATGTTAACCCATGGTATGGCCGACGGTGAGTTTGGTCTTTCTGTGGATGATGTTGTGTACAGCTACTACGGCAATCGTACTGGAACCAAGCTTGAAACCATGCTCAATGGTCAAATGAAAGCCATGGCATCTCCGGAAATCCGATTCGAAATAATTAAATGGGCGCGGGAAGAAGCACCGGAAGACCAATGGGATGAGAAAATTAAACCGTTATTCCAGCAAAATTGTGTGGGCTGTCACAATGCCGACTCCAGTTTGCCGGATTTTAACAAGCTCGAAGTTGTTCAGGGTTTGGCCGAGTCCGACCACGGCGCGACCTTTAAATCGTTAACGCGGGTCTCGCATATTCACCTATTCGGAATTTCGTTCATCTTTATGTTTATCGGGGCGATCTTTTGTCTATCGGTTGGAATTTCGGATCGGATCAAGTGTGTATTAATCGGCGCGCCGTTTGCATTTTTACTAATAGATATTTTGTCATGGTGGTTGACCAAGTATTTTCCGGCTTTCGCCTGGGTGACAATGATTGGTGGCATCGGCTATAGCGTGGCGTCAACATTAATGTGGGTGATTAGCGTCTACCAGATGTGGTTTTATCGTCCCTTCGCCGGCTTTGGACTTTTAATACCTGGATTTCGATTCGTGTTCGGTAGCAAGGAACAGGAAACAGAGTCCAGTTTTGGCCCGGTGGCAGATTCGCAGATTCAAAAGTTTGATCGGCACGTTAAGCGATAAACGTTAGGCGCGATATGATCTTGAGCGGCGTATTAATAGGAAATTAAATCGAGGTCATTAAAATCTATCGTGTTGCAGCCGTCCTGCAAAATGACGATACTGAGGCGTCCCAGAGCTATTCATTAATGCGGAGACCTAATATGCATTTGATCAAGTACCCGTTAATCGCGTTTTGCTTTTTTTTCTATACGACTTCAATTTTCGCTGTGGATGTCGTAGGCGATGCCAAAGTGGGCCAGGCGAAAGCCGCAGCGTGCGCTGCTTGTCATGGTCCAAAGGGAATCAATTCGACCGGTGGGTTTCCAAATCTTGCGGGTCAGAATGAAGTTTATATCGTAACCAGTCTAAAAGCGTTTAGAGAAAAAAAACGCGAGGCGGACATTATGAATACGATCGCGGCCGCACTGGACGACCAGGATATTGCCAATCTGGCTGCGTACTACAATGGCTTGAATTCTTGCCCCTAATATTTCTTGGTAATACTTCTGTCCGGTTCGGTTGTGCTCAAGACAAGTAGCGGCTATTCCATGATGCATATCTGTTGCTAATTAGCCCGCGTCTGTCCGGTTTTCGTCTTTCTATATGTTTCTTGCAGACCTCTAACCACCTTCAATTTTTTGGGTCAGCCAATAAATCCAATAATCCACGTTTTGCGTTGATGCAGATTCTTTAGATTTGGAGATTCCGTAATCTGTTCAGAGCGGTGGGTCGTATTTTTTGATACTTGCGTCTGTTGTTCAAATTTCGACCCATATCTTTTTAAGCAACCTACCGAATAAATTTCCACAAGTTGGTGATTGTCGGGTACAAGCGACGAAATCTGTGGGTTTCGAATATCTGAATGCCGGTAACATTCTGGTTTTAAAATAATTCTGATATGGCACGGAGTTCGCTTAATACCCGTCAAATACAATATATCCCAAAATTGATGTCGGAATATGTAGAGAATTGTCGCTGGCGGATTGAACGTCAACCTGGTTACCAAAATATTCAAATGCCCGGTCCTATTTTATTGGTTGACGACGATAACGAATCGAATAGTCAGTTGTCAGAATTTCTTAGCGGCAATGGCTATGCAGTAGTGTCTGAAACAAGTGGGCGGCGAGGTGCGGAATTAATCAAGGTCTTGAACCCAATTTTGGTGATGATGGATATTGTCCTGCCCGATCTCGACGGTTTGTCGGTCTGCAGAGATGTTCGCGCGGTATATTCGGGCCCCATTCTAATTATGACGACCCTGAGCGGTGATATTGACGAAGTTGCCAGTTTGGAAACCGGCGCAGACGACTATCTGAATAAACCAATCGAACCGAGAGTACTGCTAGCGCGTATTCGAGCATTGTTGCGGCGTTCCGCGGCATATAAAGACCAAAGCCTGTATCCAGATTATGACATCCAAAATCCCATCGGACGATCGGAACCACCGGCTAGCGGTGACTTGAATGTGGGGCGCTTGTGTATCAGTATGGGTTCGCGCACCGTGTTGTTGGATGGCAAAGCCTACCGAATGACCAGCGGTGAATTTGATACCGTTTGGTATCTGGCCAGTAACGCCGGTAAGATCGTAAGCCGCGTTGAATTGCACCGCCGTATTCGTGGTACAGAATATGATGGTGTCGACCGGTCGGTTGACCAGCACATTTCAAATATACGAAAGAAACTCGGCGATAATCCTCGCGCGCCTACGCTTATCAAAAGTATCCGGGGCGTGGGCTATTTGTTGACGCGTTAATCTATTTACCCAGTATCGACCTCCAATTTTCCCAACTTTCGCCGAGCTCAGCGCATCGGTGCTTAGGGTTTTTTGCCCATTCTCAGCTATAGATCCGGTCGACGCGTTGTTATCGCCGGGCGGTTCATTCCTACAAAACTCTACGATTTCGTACGAAGCCATACTATTTTCGACGGAACGCGATGGATCGCGCTGTTATTCTCGAATTCGCATTTGACAAAGACTGAAGCGATGCAGTTCTGAATTGAACTTTAGGCGCTTGGATTGCCCTGGTCTTTGTGCGATCCGTCTATACGAATTTTGTAAGGAGAATAAAATGAATCGACGAAAACGAATATTGAGAGTGCTGGGGTATGTTGGCGCTATTTTCTTAATCCTGGGTGCGGGATTTCCCATTCAATTCAGTCACGCTCAGAGTAGCGGTGATAATTTGGACGCCCCGGAAAATTTCAAGATCAATTATCATGAACCGTTGGTCTACCGTTTCGAATCGCCCACTGCTATCGCATCGAACCCGACTCCGGGTTCGCTGGCACCCGCGGAACAAAAAGTTGAGGAAGTTTTGATATTTCAGGCCTTCGGTAAGCAATATAAATTGCTACTCAGACCCAATACCGATTTAGTCGAGAATCTGCCACAGAAACAAAAAGCGGATGTAGTTAAGGGTCTCCAAATATTCGCTGGGGTCATAGAGGGCAATGATGAGTCATGGGTCCGTATCAGTCGGGAGGGAGAAAGTATTTCCGGCATGTTTTGGGATGGGGCGGAACTGTACGTAATAGAAAACTCCAGTCAAATTTCGGATGCGTTACCGGACGACGCTTCGCCTCAACAAAACTATCAATTAATATATCGTCTTTCGGATACAGAAGCGGATCACCAACGCTGTGCGCTAGATCCTACCGCGACACCGCTTAATGACTATAGCGGTTTGGTGGATGAGTTGCGGGGCAGATTGCAATCTTCACCCCAGGCCGCGATGCGATTGGATATCGCGGTTGTTGCTGACAGCCAATTCGTTGATATTAATAATAATACCGACGCTGCGGTTATTTCCCGGATGAATGTTGTTGACGGTATCTACTCGGAGCAGGTCGGAGTGCATCTGAGAATTTCGGAAATTCGATCGCTGCAAAACAATACCGGCTTAACCTCTACAAATCCCGGAACCTTACTCGACCAGTTCGGACGGTTTTCAAGCGCACCGGGTTTCAATAATCCTGGCTTGGCTCATCTGTTCACGGGCCGCAATCTAAGTGGTAGTACAATCGGAATTGCGTACATTGCTTCACTGTGTAGTGACAGGTTTGGTGTGGGCATTAGTCAAGTCAGTGGTAGCGGTGCTTTGGGTGCCCTGACCGTTGCCCATGAAATTGGTCATAACTTTGGTGCACCTCATGATAACCAGTCGGGGTCGCCGTGTGCGAGTACTGCCGGAGGATTTATCATGAATCCGGTCTTGAATGGCGCCGATCAGTTTTCTCAGTGTAGTTTGTCGCAGATGCAACCCAATATTCGAAACGCTGCATGTATAAGTGATATCAATCCGGCCCCGGATGCAGATGTCGGAATTGCATTTCCAGTTAACCCAATCGCAACAAAGGTGGATGAAGCCTTTGATTATAAGGTCGAAATAAAAAACGGAGGTGCTGCCGCGGCTGCAAATGTATTCGTTAAAGTCGGTCTGCCAAATGCAATAAACATACAATCGGCATCGGTTAATGGTGGGACGTGCGCCAACGACAGTGGAGGTGTGGATTGTGATTTAAATAACATTCGACCAGGTGTGACAAAGACGATTAATATTCGGCTTATAGCGACCCAAAAGGGCCGGTTCACCAGTGCGGTTGAGGTTACAGCCGACAATGATTCGAATCCGGGGAATAATAACGCTTCGGCAACAATCAACGTTAGAGATATTGGCAACAATGGTCTGATAGACGCCAATTTTGATACTAACACCGATCGGTTTGTATACGTTGATGATGCCTTCAGAAACACCAATCAGCCAGCCTATGCCCGCGGTCGATATAGGGCCGGCAGCGGTTTCAATGGGGGTGGGTTGCAGGTTCTATTGGGCGGGCGCGACAATCGTGATATCAATGGTATTTCCGGCGGTTGGCAACGAGATTTTCAACTGCTTCGCCCGGCCGAACTTAAATTATCTCTGCGCATAAAACTCAGTCAGTCTAGGAACTATGAGGCGAATGAGATTAGCGAAGCACTCGCTGCGATAGATGGCGCATTGTTGTCACGCAACCGGAATGGCCATTTGTTGCGCATCCGAGGTGATGGCAATGGTGGTTCAACAATAACCAGTGGATGGCGAAAGTTTAGCATCCGCACCGGCCGACTGGATGCGGGTCAACATACGTTAGTCCTCGGCGGCTTTAACAACAAAAAAACGTTTCGCAACGAAATTAGCGAGATCCTGATAGACGAAGTCGTATTGACTGAGACTACGCAGACCGATCCGAATATACCTACGGCGCAATGCCCGGATCCAGCCAGGTTTGCCAGCAATGGGCAAGACCGTGATTTCTGTTGGTTCGAGAACCTATCCGTACCCGCGGATGCAAAACCCTATTGTGATTATTTGGATAGCCATCAGACGATCGGTTATTCGTTTGATATCAAGCAAGCCGCCGTTTGTCCGCCGGGAGCCCGTGCCGCGACGAACGGTAGTACTTTGAATTTTTGCTTGTTCGAAAACCTGCCTGTAACAAGCGCGGCAAACGCCGAATGTGCTGGATTACAAAGCGATGGCCGAATTGGTTTTTCATTCCCTCGTCCGTAACAGTCACGACATCGCCGGTTAAATAATCGACTTTAAACATTTAATGACCAAGTCCTTCGGGGCTTGGTCCCTACCTATTGAATTCAGAGGTCAATAATGATAAATCTGCGACAGAAAATGCGATTTTGGCTGTTGTATATGATCTTGATTCTTACGCTCTTTATTGCAACCCCAATTCATGCTGAATTGCTCGATTGCTCCCAAATCGATGCCAATAATCAGGTTGACGCGCCGGGCGGATGCATCGCTAAATCGTTGAGCGATCAAATCGGTGCAGGTCATGGAGACGAATTTACCCCGGGATCATCGGTTTATCTGATTAAGCGCGATCCGGCCCGGTCGATCAGGCGGGGACGGCAATTGTTCCAGCGGAAATTTTCCGCGACGGAGGGGCAGGGACCGAGGGTCTCAAAAAACTCCGCTGGGGATATCACCGAAACACGGGCTTTGGGTGCAGGTTTGACCGATAGTTGTGCGGCTTGCCATGGTCGCCCTAGAGGTGCGGCAGGATTTGGCGGAGACGTCGCAACACGTCCGGATAGCCGCGATGCGCCGCATTTGTTCGGGTTGGGTCTGGTCGAGCAATTGGCCGATGAAATGACGATGGAATTAAGGGCAATTAGACAGCAGGCAATCCAGCGAGCGGTAAAAGGTACGGGGCGAAAAATTACCCAATCTTTGGTTGCCAAAGGTATCGATTTTGGGTCTATTACGGCGTTACCGGATGGAAGCATGGATAGCTCGGCGGTGAGTGGTGTGAACCCTGATTTACGCTTACGCCCCTTTTTCCATGAGGGAAGCACAATTTCAATTCGCGAGTTTATAACCGGTGCCTTCAAAGATGAGATGGGTCTTGAAGTTTGGGATCCGATACTTTGCGCAGTGACCGATCCGAATAACCCAACATCGATGGCGAGCCCAGCAGGTTTCGGTTTTGACCCGGCTGAAGACAGTTTCCAGCGGCCACCAACTTGTTCAGCGGCCGAAGACAAAGACCGTGACGGTGTTAAGTCGGAAATCGATCCAGCGCTGCTCGATCATGTCGAATTTTATTTGTTGAATTATTTTAAACCGGGTCAGTACCAAGTGACATCGCGCGCAAAGCGAGGCTTGAAGTTGTTACATCGAATCGGTTGTACAGATTGCCACGTGCAACAGTTGTCCATCGATCAAGATCGCCGCGTGGCTGATGTCAGCACCCGATACGATACCCGGCGGGGAATATTCAACGAGCTTTTTGCCACTGCGCAGCCATTGTTCGAACGGATCGATGATGGAGAGTCAAACCCATTGCAATTGCCTATTGGCAAGCCGTTCTTGGTGGATAATTTCTTTTCGGACCTTAAACGACATGATTTGGGTCCGGCCTTCCACGAGCGGGAATATGACGGAAGCTTGGTTACCGAATTTGTCACCGAGCCATTATGGGGGGTCGCAACTACGGCACCTTACGGTCACGATGGCAGAAGCATAAATCTTGATGCGGTGATAAGGCGGCATGGCGGCGAAGCGCAATTGGCCAAGCGCCGTTATGAGAATTTGGGTGCCGGAGCCAGGAGAAGAATTCTGGAGTTTCTGCAAACCCTGGTATTGTTTCCACCGGACGACACTGCATCCAATCTGAATCCTGGCCGTCCAAAAAGTGCAACGCCGCAACACCCGGCTGATCACGGGAGTATCAATTTGGGTGCGCTGTTCTTGATTCCGGACGAGGGTGGAGAATGATCGGCTTTGGATTACCGAGTCTTAGCTTGATATGAATTCGATTCTAAAAAGGAGCCCACCCAGACCTTCATGTTCATCCAGGCACCGTGGAAGGGGTAACGTTGACGCATTTCGGAAAGCAATTCCGGTGCTGGTAGAAAACCCGCGCTGGGCCCCGGTTCTGCTTTGGTAACTTCGTTAACCGACGCGCACCCCGAAAATAACAACTGCAGTAAGAATAATGTAAACAAAACAGGCTTAGCGACGCTGTCATGCTTGTTTGGTTGAACATGCGGTTCTGTCGTTTGCATTTGTGCGACGGCCGGTTTTTGGTATGTGCTGAAAGGACAACAATAATTCATTTCGAATCTCCAGGAGAAAATTAACCTATAGATCATCAAAGTTACTGTTCAATTACCGTAATGCAGTGATGTGTTTATTCAAGAATTTGTATAGGTTTTAAACGATCAGCAATTATCGGGGAACATCTTGCCGGGATTTAGAATTCCATTGGGGTCAAATTGTTCCTTTATATTTTTCATCAATGTCACTGTCGTTGAATTAATTTCTTTATCGATATAGTTCCGTTTGATCAGCCCGATACCGTGTTCACCGGACAGACTGCCGTTTAAACCTAAAACCAAATCGAAGATTTTTGCCAAGCAACTTTCGGCGCGGATTTGTTCTTCCGGGTCGGTATCATCGTACAGAATATTGACATGGACATTGCCATTACCTGCGTGCCCAAAGTTGACAATCGGAATTTTGAATTCTGTAGAAAGTTTATCGAGTCCCGAAATGAGCGATGGGATTTCAGTGATCGGTACAACCACATCTTCGTTTATTTTTGTTGGTGCTATTTGCCTCAACGCGGGTGATAAAGCTTTTCGCGCATTCCAAAGTGTGACCGATTCGGCGGCGCTGCCAGCGCTAGCAATTTCTATTAACGTCGAGTTAGTCGCTGCAGCCGAAATCTTTTCGCGAGCGTCAGCAAGGCTGCCTTCGGTACCGTCTACTTCGATCATCAATAGGGCTTTAGCGGTTTCTGGAAGTTTAATGTCTGAATGATTTCGGACGATATTGACTGCGTTGCCATCTAGGAATTCGAGCGCACAGGGCACTATCGGGTTTGCCATGATATTGGCAATTGCCTCGGCTGCACCATCAATGTTCGAATAAATCGCCCGCAAAGTAATTTTCGCTTCGGGACTGGGGCAGAGTTTTAGTATCGCGCTGGTGATGATCGCAAGAGTACCCTCGGAACCAATAAGCAATCGCGTAAGATCGTAACCGACGACACCTTTGGTAGTATAAACCCCGGTTCGTATCGATTTTCCGGAACCCGTAACTGCACTTAGACCCAACGTGTTTTCGCGTGGTGTACCGTATTTTACAGCGCGCGGCCCCGCAGAGTTGTATGCGAGGTTGCCCCCGATTGTGCAAAATGCTGCGCTGGTTGGGTCGGGCGGCCAGAAGAAACCAGATTTTCCGACGATATCTTGTACTGCTTGATTGGTTATCCCGGGTTCGACCTCTATGTACCTATTATTTGGTGAAAATTCGATGATTTTATTCATTCTTTCCAGAGATACGACGATCGAATTGTTCGTCGGTACTGCTGCTCCGGTCGTTCCGGTGCCTCGGCCCCGTGCGGTCAGTGAGACGTGAAATTCATTGCATAGCTGTACAAGTTTTTCAAATTCATCGTGTGTTGTGGGAAACGCGACTGCTGAAGGCAGCACGTGTATTTGGCTATTATCGTATCCGTAATTCCAACAGTCCGCAGCATCGGTATACAGGTGTGAGGTAGGAAATATTTCACCCAATAGGCTTTTAAAATTCTTTGATAGCGGCTGGTGGCGCATAAGTCGCTTTGAAATTGGATGAGCGCGTGGGGACCTATTCGCCAAACAACTTGCGGTCGATCAGATCACAAAGACAATGTGTAATCAATAAATGTACTTCCTGGATGCGGGCTGTTGAATCGGATGGCACGCGAATTTCATTATCGTTGCTGTTCAGGAGCGTTGCCAATGCACCGCCATCTTTGCCGGTGAGTGCAACGATGGACATCGAACGATCATGCGCTGCTGTCGCTGCTTTAAGTATGTTGCCTGAATTTCCGCTGGTCGTATAGGTTAGTAGTATATCTCCGGCTTGGCCTAGTGCTCTAACTTGTTTGGAAAAGACATCTTCAAAATCGTAGTCATTTGCGATTGACGTAATTGTGGACGAGTCGGTCGTCAGTGCGAGAGCTGGGAGACCCGGCCTGTCCCGCTCGAAACGATTCAGCATTTCTGACGAAAAATGCTGTGCATCGCCCGCCGACCCACCGTTGCCACAGGTCAGGATTTTTCCGTCGTTGAGTAAGCAATTGACCAATGTCCCACCGACCTGTTCGATGTCTTCGATCAACGTAGCCATAGCCTCTTGTTTGGTTTGTATGCTTTGGCTAAAGTGGTCGCGTATACGTTCTTGCGTATTCATATTTCTAATTTATGCTGTACAGAAAAGAAGGGCTTAAATTTGCACTTGGAATGCATTTGGAATCCATTCTATATCAAGAGATTCCTGGTTGGGAGATATGCCTACAACATCAAACCTTGAAGGGCGGTTAATACGGTTACTGGATAAATATTGCAGTGCGCATTGAGTCAAATGGTTCTGTTTATTTTGAGTGATACTTTCCAGCGGGCTGCCAAATTTTTTCGTTCTCCTATATCGGACCTCTACGAATACGATGGTTTCCGCATCTTCCATAATCAGGTCAATTTCGCCTGTCCTACTATTATAATTTCTCGCGATAAGGTTTAAACCTTTAGCAAGAAGATATTTTAAAGCAGTATTCTCCGCGATTTGCCCCCTTTGGTCTTTGGGCTTATCAGCGATAGACAAAACGAATTCCGCTGGAGCCGGTAGGCCTGGAATTATCCATATAATCTTCGTTAGGACTTGGGACAGCGCCGCGTAATATAGGCCGGCCTTCTTCGAATTTTGCGCATTGCAGAGATCTATGGAATCGATTGTTTTGGGTCAATGAAAGCACGCCTGTGACGCCTTTATATTCAGTATTTGTGGATTGCAGGGCACTCAATTTTGGCAGCAGGTTGTAGGCATCGAACCCGAGGGCAATAAATCGCACGTAGTTATTCAACGGTCGTTGCCGACTACTCGCGACTTTTTCCAAACTCGGATTTTCACCGTCCGATATATTGAATAACCAAGGAATATCGCAAAAAGTTATCCCCGAAAGGTCCTGGTCCAAATAGGGGTTTTCCCGGCCACCATATATTTGAGATGTGGCATAAACTGGTATGTCCGTGGCACCGTAATATTGCAGTTGGGGCCAAATCTGGCGGGCTTGTTGCGGAAGCGCGATTAGAAATACAAAACTCGGGCTGTGTGCTGAAGCGCTGCCGTACTTAGAATGAACTTCGCGCGTGCTCGAAATTTTTCTTAGCAAATTGTTGATGGGCCTGGAATAATCCATGGTATTGGTGTTATACGATTGCATTCCCCCAACTGTTCCGCCCAGCTGTTGCCAATAATTTGAAAAATGTGAGGCTATCCTGTCGCCAAAATTTGAAGCCGGAGCGAGGATCAGAGCTTGTCGAAGACCATCGGACCAAGCGCTCTCGGCGGCTTGATCAGCTTCATCCTCTGGATTCAAGCCGAATTGAAAAAGATTGGTGAATGCGACGTTTGGCAATTGGTTTAGTGCCAGGACAGGTACCGAAAGTTCACCGCCTTCGGCCAATGATTTAAGATTGAGTTTATTGAGCGGACCGATGATGATATTGCAGCCATCTTCGATTGCTTTCTGGTATAGCGTATAAGGGGCCTGTGACGCGGTATCGTAAAATTTAAGCTTCGGCGCATCCAAATTATTGTAAGACTGAGCAATCAGTATGCCTTCTTTAATCGCTTCGCTAGCCTGAGCAAATGGCCCGGACTGGGGCAATAAAATACCTATGGCAACCGGTTTTTGGTTTACACCTAGAGGTGTTGTTTTTTTAGCGCCTTGCAAAAAGCTGTTTCCCGGATGGTTGGGATATTGTTTCTTCCACAATTCGATTTGCCGCTTGAATTCTGGGGAATTTCGCTCCGTTTGTTTGAAAATTAGCGTCAAACCCATCCATCCGTTTAATATCTGTGGGCTGGTCGGTCGTAGTCGGGCCAAAGTCTGCGGGGACAATTGACTGAGTTGGTCGAAAATTGCGCTATTATTTTTTTCCAATTCATCAGGTTGATGTGGAAAGTTACCAATCTCAATGTAGGATCTGGCGCTTTCCAGGTGGTTTCCAATCAGTGAAAAAACTTCTGCTTGTTGAGCATAGTATTCGCGCTTTAGATTAGGATTGAGCGTATTGGCTCGGATCGATTCCAGCTGATGCAGTGTTTCTTCGGGTTTATTCTCATCCAGATAAAACCGGCCATACAACAGGCGCCATCTGGCCTTGTTCTGGGGGCTAAGATGGTTGGGGTTGATCTTGTCCGCCATTTTTCTGGCCGACTCCATGTCGGCTCCTTTGCTTAATGCTTCTGCTGCGAGTAGCCGATATAAATCTTGGTCTGGTGGTGTTGTTTTGCTGGCTATTGCTGTATAAATTTGTGCGGCGTCTTGATATTTACCGTCTGATATTAGGCTTTTTGCTCGGTTTAGATCGATTTTATACTTGGCTTGTACCGTAGGTCTGACCGGGACGGTGCAGCTTATGAACAATAAACCTGAAATAATTACTAGTAGTATCTGCTTGCTGCGTATCATCATAATCATGCGTGGGGCGGCTTCCCCAATATAACTTCTTATCAATACAGGACGGGACCAGGTGTCCGGCACAAAGGCTAAACTATACATAGTAGCGTCTCCGATTGGAAATTTGGCAGACATTACATTTAGAGCGATAGAAGTGTTGCAACAATGCACTGTTATCGCCGCCGAGGATACTCGACAAACCCGTCTGTTGTTGGATCGCTATTCGCTTACGACACCAATGGTAACGCTACACGAGCACAATGAGGCTACGGTTGTCCCGGGTATGATTAAACGTATCGGAGAAGGGGATTCTATCGCGCTTGTTTCAGATGCAGGGACTCCGCTGATCAATGACCCGGGTTTTAGGTTGGTCCACGAGGCAAGAGCATGCGACGTAGAGGTCGTTCCGGTGCCTGGTCCTTGCGCCGTAATTACCGCATTATCAGTTTCGTCTTTACCCACCGACCGATTTTCGTTTGAAGGATTTCCGCCACGAACTAGCGTCGCTCGGAGAGCCTATTTCAGCGACTTGGTCAAGGCTCATGGTACGTTGATTTTCTACGAATCTTGTCATCGAGTAATGGCGAGTTTGCGTGATTTGGCCACGGTATTCGAACCGCAACGCGAGCTGGTTATCGCTAGAGAGTTGACAAAAATTCACGAAACCATCGTTAAAACGACTGTTTTGAATGCGCCAAAGCTGGTCGCTGATACACCATATATGCAAAAGGGTGAGTTCGTGATTCTAGTCCAGGGCGCAGCTAAGAACAAAACGAAACAGGCCCTTGAACCAGAGCAAGAACGTCTGCTCAAAATCGTTATGGAAGAATGCTCGTTAAAGACTGCGGCTAAGGTTGTTGCCAAAATGACCGGCTTGAGTAAAAAGTTGGTATACAACGCCGCGTTGCGCATGGAACAATCATGACTGGCATTGATGCTCGAAAACCTGCCTGTTGAAATTTGGCGGGAGGCTTAAGCGTTAAAGTTGAAAATTTACCGTTCAAGAAATTCAACTGTACTTGAATAATTATGCATAAAAGGTGGCTTTGGCTGGTTTTATCGATTGCTTTGGTAGGTGCTGTTGCAAGTTACCAGCTATTCGTGTCCCCGGTAGGGCGGTTGTCCAATGTGATGTTGACATGGTGCAGCGAAGACACCAGCACGACAGCCCTTATCTTATATCAAACCAGCGATTTTCCCTCGACCAGCAGAATATATTACGACACTGTTCGGCGCTATGGTGAGGCGACCAAATATCGCTATGAGCAAATAGGGAAAGCGGAACGATTTGAGGCGACGAAACGGACTCAGCACTGGGTCGAATTGACCGGATTAAACCCCAAAACCGATTATTTCTTTTCCGTAGCTGATGCAACCGGCGTGCGTGGTAAAGAATTCGCGTTTCGAACGCTCCCATCTGACAATTCTCCGATAAGAATCGTGGCGGGGGGTGATATGGATATTTCTGAAACAGCCAAAAGCGTTAGTGCGCTTGCAGCAAAATTGGACCCAGACTTGGTTATCATCGGTGGTGATTTGGCGTATGCGAACGGAAAATTGAGGAAGTATCCTATATGGGACGAATGGTTACGCAATTGGACTGAAATTATGTTCACCAGCGATGGTCGTCTGATTCCAATAATTGCCGCGATCGGTAATCATGAAATCAATCGCAAAGAACATCCAGCCTTGGTCGACAAAGCGCCTTTTTACACCCGTTATCTCCGACAAGATGATAAGAATTTAAGTTATTTCAGCCGTAAAATAGGAGCGAATCTGGGTTTGCTGGTGCTGGATTCGGATCATTTGCATTCGCCTGGTGGTGCTCAACGGGCATGGATAGAAAAACGATTAGAAAAATATCAAAAGCTTCCCTTTAGAATTGCGGTTTACCACAGGCCATTGTATCCGGGTGGGTATTACCCCGGTATTGTACCTGGTCCCGAGACAGATTTGGTCGAGCAATGGTTGGGGCTATTCGATAGATATAAATTATCACTGGCCCTGGAAAATCATTTCCATGTCTATAAGAAGAGTAAGAGGTTGTATAGAAATTCGGTATCAAATAATGGTGCGGGTACGATATACCTGGGCGATGGTGCTTGGGGCACTCATACGCGCGATGCACTCAATAACCAATGGTATTTGGCCGAATCCGGATCTATCAATCATTTTTGGGTGCTCGATATAACCCCTTCAGCGATTGAATTTAGAGCGATTGATTCTACCGGTAATGAGTTCGACCGCGGACGCTATGATGTCGTTTTAAATAATGAAACGTTTGTCAACTAACGCTAATCTATTGATTATTATTTATAGTTCCTGGCTATTTCGGATTTTCAGTGGCTTGCCAGCTAGAAACGCATAATCAGAATGGGTACACTATTGAACAAGAGTCGGCTCGGCAGTCGCTGTCCAATACCATTGGTATAGGATGGAGGAAAGTCCGGGCTCCATAGGGTCGGATGCCAGGTAACGCCTGGGGGGTGTGAACCTACGGAAAGTGCAACAGAAAATATACCGCCTTCGGTCAGATCTATTAGGGCTGTCCTTGGTAGAGTTTGGATCGAAGGTAAGGGTGAAATGGTGCGGTAAGAGCGTACCGCGCTTGTGGTAACACAAGTGGCAAGGCAAACCCCATCCGGAGCAAGACCGAATAGAGGGGCATCGGTTCGCCGAACGTGTTACCCGCACGGTCCCTGGGTAGGTCGCTTGAGGTGCACGGTGACGTGTTGCCCAGATGAATGACTGTCCATGACAGAACCCGGCTTACAGGCCGACTCTTTCTTTTCTCTCCCCGCATTTTTTTAATCCCTCCCCGTTTATCTAATCCTGATTTTAGGAAATGCATTAGAAAGATCAGTCAATTAATTGATTGAATTACATTTCCGAGGTGAGAGGGGCTGTCTTTGCTTGAAGTCTTCTGGATTGCCCCCCTAAGTTATTGTCAAAAAAGAAAGATTTATCTGCGAAACATACTTGACTATGTGCCTAATGCTTTCTATAGTGCAGAAAAGTGTCATGGAGTGTAATTTTGTGTCAGGTTAGACCAATAACGTGTTTCGCGGTAATCATTCGATCAATTTAGATGGGAAAGGTCGGTTCTCTATGCCGACCAAATACCGGGACGATATTCGCGAACATTGCGACGGTCGTCTTGTGGTTACGGCCGATCGGGATCGATGCTTGTTGTTGTATCCACTGCCGGAATGGGAAGAGGTTGAGCGCAAGTTAATCAAGCTCCCCACCTTTAATAAACAAGCTATCGCGTTTAAAAGATTCATGATTGGTTATGCCTGCGAATGCGATATGGATGCTCACGGTAAAGTTCTTTTGCCTGACACGCTACGCAAGTTCGCGAATATGGAAAAACGAATCGTATTGAGCAGTCAGGTCAATAAATTTGAAATCTGGGCCGAAGATGCCTGGGAATCCACGCGCGATACCTGGTTGGATGAAGAAGATTGCGATGAATTGAAGGAGGTAGCGAGTGATCTGGTGATCTAAACGCAATGATCGCCGATAAACATTTACCCGTAATGCCGCAGCAAGTAATAACTGGTCTTGTCTGGAATCCTGACGGGATTTACGTCGATTGTACCTTTGGACGTGGAGGACACAGTCAGGCAATTTTGAATTGTTTGGATGCGAACGGAAAATTGCTTGGCTTGGATAAGGATATCGATGCGGTGAACTCACAGGTGGCAAAAATGATGTTAGCGGATCGCAGATTTTATCTTGAGCACGTTGATTATTCGACACTGGAATCTAGTGTGACACAGCGAGGCTGGTTCGGCAAGATTTCCGGAGTTCTGATGGATCTAGGCGTTTCTTCTCCTCAACTCGATGACGCTGGTCGCGGTTTCAGCTTTCTGAAAGACGGGCCATTGGATATGCGGATGGACCGTACACGAGGCATTACTGCGGCCGATTGGATCGCGCAAGTTTCAGAGCAGGAATTAACGGATGTGTTGCGCCGTTTCGGTGAAGAAAAGTTTGCCCGCCGTATTGCCAGTGCAATTGTCGTAACGCGAAAAACGCATTCTATAGATTCGACAATACAGCTCGCGGATTTGATAGCGCAAACTGTACCGTTTCGGGAAAAAAATAAGCATCCTGCGACAAGAAGTTTTCAGGCGATACGAATCTATATCAATCGAGAGTTGGAAGCTTTGCCGGCTACTTTGATGCAGGCGCTTCGTGTACTAGAACCCGGTGGGCGTCTAGCCGTTATCGCATTTCATTCTTTGGAAGACCGGATCGTAAAGCGGTTCATGCGTGATGAATCAAGGGGGGGTAATTTCCCGCCGGGTTTACCTGTTCCTGATAGCGCGTTTAGTCCTCGTCTCAACACGATTGGTAAGGCAATTAAACCAACTGCAGTGGAAATTAACGATAACCCGAGGGCACGTAGCGCTGTGCTTCGCGTGGCTGAAAAACTGAGTTGATCATGAAGTTAATGTTACTTGTTATAGCGGTAATGGCGTCGGCATTGGCGGTTGTTTATGAAAAGCACCGTTCCAGGCAGTTGTTTACCGATTTGCGGCAACTGCAAAAACAACTGGACAATTATGAAGTGGAGTGGGGGAAATTACAGTTGGAACAGACGACTTTAGCCGGCCATGGTTGGGTTGAATCAAAAGCCCGTGACAAATTGGGCTTGGTCCTGCCGGGTAAAGAATCGGTTGTTTACCTTAGTCGTTAACGTACTCGTCCTATGGTCAGAACTCAAAAAATAACCACGGAATTTGCCGGTCGTAGGCAATTGGTGTTTTCGTTGTTAATCGGTTCTATGGCCATGTTGTTGGGTCGTGCGATAGATGTCCAGGTTTTGGATCGAGAATTTTTGCAAGACAAGGGTAAATCTCAATATATAAGTTCTATTCCAGTTTCTGCCTATCGCGGGAAAATTTTGGATCGCAATGGTGAATTACTTGCTATTAGCACTCCGATACAGTCGGTTTGGGTTAATCCCAGATTATTTGAAGCATCAGCTGATGAGCGGCAAATGCTACGACGCTTGTTGGGATTGTCGAGACGCAGTTTTGCGAAGCGTGTTGGTCGCAGTGGCCGAAAGTTTGTGTATCTTCGCCGCAGGATTAAACCTTCGGCCGCCAATCAGATAAAAGCATTGGATCTGCCCGGGGTGTTTTTTGAAAAGGAGTATAAACGATATTATCCGGCTGGAGAGGTTAGTGCTCATCTAGTTGGGTTTACCAACGTCGACGATTCCGGGCAGGAAGGTGTCGAGTTGGCTTATCAAAAGTGGTTGGTTGGGTCTCCAGGTCGTCGGCTTGTCGTTCGTGATGGCAAGCGGGACATAATCGAGGATATAGAAAGTATTCGTTTGCCGGAACCTGGTCGCGATGTACATCTGACTATAGATCAAAGACTGCAATATTTGGCCTATCGGGAATTGAAGGCGGCGTATATGAAACACAACGCCCAAGCAGCGACCTTGGTAATGTTGGAGGTTGAAACCGGCCAGGTATTGGCGATGGCGAATCAACCCTCTTTTAACCCAAATTCCAGGAAAAATTTGAATGGAGATCGTTTTCGAAATCGCGCAGTAACCGATGTTTTTGAGCCTGGGTCCACGATGAAACCATTTGCCGTTGCATGTGCATTGGAGCAGGGAGTATATAGTCCTGATTCGGTCATCGATACTAATCCAGGAACATTGCGGGTTGGACGAAACATGGTGCGCGATTTTCGCAATTATGGAATCTTGGATATTACTCATATTTTGCAGAAATCGAGCAATGTAGGCGTTAGTAAAATTGCGTTATCCCTATCCCCGGATTCATTATGGGAATGTTATAACCGGCTTGGTTTTGGGCATATGATCGGTGTTGGATTTCCTGGAGAAGCAGTCGGGCGTTTGTTGGAATACCAAAATTGGCACAGATTTGAACAAGCCACATTATCGTTTGGTTATGGCTTGTCCAGCTCCGCGCTTCAATTAGCCAGAGCCTATACCGCGTTGGCCAATGACGGCGTGGTCAATCCGATTAAATTAGTCAAAGAAGATGTGTCAGAAAACGCTGTCCCAGTGATGTCTGCAGAAACCGCATCGCAGGTGCGGGCGATGCTCGAAAAGGTGATTAGTCCTGAAGGCACTGCCCGCCAAGCGAGTGTTCAGGGATATCGAGTGGCCGGAAAAACAGGAACCGTCAAGAAGGCGGCTGCGGGGGGCTATTCAGACAGAAAGTATCTATCGGTATTTGCTGGCATGGCGCCTGCCAGCGACCCAAAATTTGTTATGGTTGTAGTCATAGATGAACCGTCGGCGGGTGATTACTATGGTGGATTGGTCGCGGCACCGGTATTTTCGAAGGTCATGGCCGGTGCCTTACGTTTGCTGGGGATTCCACCGGATCAAGACCAAGTCTCCCCGCAAATTCAGGTCAGGCAGGTGGATAGTATATGACGCCGGGTTTCGCATCTCGCGAGAAAATGATTGCGGCGCTACTTGATGGTTCGGGAGAGATCGAGGATCTACCGGAAATCCGCGTTTCAGGTTTAGCGCTGGATAGCCGTAGAGTGGTTGAGGGCGCGGCGTTTTTCGCAATACCCGGAACTCAATCGCACGGTTTGGATTACGCCGCGCAGGCAATCGAAAATGGCGCGACTGCGATAGTTTACGATCCGTTTGGAGCCGATAGAGATCAACTTGATGAATTGGAGCATAGGTTTCATTGTCCGTTGATTGCAGTTCCATTATTGAACGAAAAGTTAGGTTTTATTGCCGACCGTTTTTTTGATGGTCCTTCTGCAGGAATTGAAGTTGTTGGTATTACCGGGACGAACGGAAAAACGTCCTGCAGTCATTTTTTGGCACAAGCGCTGGCACAATTCAACCCCAGCGGAGTAGTTGGTACTTTGGGGTGGGGATATGTAGGGAACCTACAGAGGTTGTCTAATACGACACCGGATGCAATTACGCTACATCAAGTGTTAGCGGCCTTAAAAGAGGATGGCGTCAAATATGTTGCTATGGAGGTATCCTCGCACGGCCTTGCGCAAAAACGAACTGCAGGTGTTCGTTTTAGAGGTGCGGCGTTTTGCAAAATTACGCGCGACCATTTGGATTATCATGGGACACTGGACCAGTACATCGAGGCCAAGCTAGAGCTTCTCCAATCTCCGGATTTAGATTTTGTCATTGTTAATTTGGACGATAGTAATATTGATCGAATTTTATCTGTCGTGCCGCCAACAGCTTGGGTATTGGGTTATTCGATACGAGAAAAGGTTTCGACAAATATTTCGCATATAAGTGTTAGTGAGTTGCACCACGATGTTGAGGGGGTCGAATTTCGAGCGCACTATGGAGATAAAACAGCGCTTGTATCGGCCCCATTTTTTTGTGATTTCAACGTGGAAAATCTTTTAGCGGTTCTTGCCGCAATGGTGGGTTTAGGGATTCCATTTCAGGCGGCTGCTGAAGCATTGCAGAATGTGCGCACAGTCGCGGGTCGCCTTGAACAATTTTCCGGAGAAGGTTCGTGTCCAACAGTCATTGTTGACTATGCCCATACTCCGGATGCGTTACAGAGTATTCTGGATGGGTTACAAGCGCATTGTTCCGGAAACTTGTGGGTGGTGTTTGGCTGTGGTGGAGATCGTGATATAGGCAAGCGCCAATTGATGGGTGCAATCGCTGTGCAACGAGCAAATCATGTTGTACTCACGGATGATAATCCACGTAGCGAAGAAGGGTCCCAGATAATTCAAGACATTGTCAAAGGTTGCGAGGGCAAACCCGTTCAGATCATACGTGACCGACGGCAAGCCATAGAATACTGCATCGGGTTGGCTCAACCGGATGATTTGGTTGTCGTGGCGGGAAAAGGCCATGAGGAAACCCAAGAAATTAACGGTATGAAATATTCATTTAGCGATCGTCAAATTGTGCGTGAAGCGCTGACTATGAAAGCGCCGCAAAATACGGGTCGCATGCAATGATGATGAGTTTAAGCGAAGCCGCTAAAGCCATGAGCGGTCAAATGGCTGGTGCGGATAGCAGATTTTCGTCGGTGAGTATCGATACGCGCAATATCAATCCGGGTGATTTATTTGTCGCCATTCGGGGTGATAATTTTGATGCCAACGATTTCGTTGACGATGCGGCACGGGCGGGAGCTGTTGCGGCGGTTGTGGGCCGCGATTTGGACACGGACTTACCTAGGATCGTCGTTGAAGATACGCGTCAAGCATTGGGTCGGCTCGCCGCGGAATGGCGTAATAGATTAACCATCAAAGTGGTCGGCGTTACCGGCAGTAACGGAAAAACGACGGTAAAAGAAATGGTTGCTTTGGTATTGGATCAAATTGCTAATGTGCTGTATACCCACGGCAATCTAAACAATGAGATTGGGGTACCGTTAACGTTGTTAAAACTACAAGACGATAATAAGTTTGCCGTTGTCGAAATGGGTGCCAATCATGCCGGAGAGATCGCGTATACCAGCAGTTTGACCGCACCAGATGTTGCAATTATCACTAATGCCGGCGCTGCTCATTTGGAGGGTTTTGGTAGTCTGCGGGGTGTTGCGCAAGCTAAAGGCGAAT
Source organism: uncultured Methylococcaceae bacterium (assembly GCA_964619885.1). Lineage (GTDB taxonomy): Bacteria > Pseudomonadota > Gammaproteobacteria > Methylococcales > UBA1147 > CAZUGA01. Next base: position 61,829 of record CAZUGA010000008.1, on the reverse strand, counting down.
TACTATCAAGCCTGCCGGATACCGGCGTCGCAGTATTGAATGCGGATGATAAATATTTTGAATTTTGGCGTGAACTGGTCGGTAGAAAGAGGGTGATTAGTTTTGGGTTGGGTGCGGGCGCCGATGTGAACGCTTCGAATATTCGACTAATCCGCACTAAATCGGCTTTTGAGAATAAATTTGTGCTGAAATACGGTTCTATCACGGGCTCTGTTTGTTTGAATCTGGCAGGGCATCACAATGTATACAATGCGTTAGCTGCATCTGCTGCATGTTTCGCACTGGGTATAGCGTTTAAAGACGTATGTGCCGGCCTTTCTCGATTGCAACCAGTGGCCGGCCGAATGCAGCCGATTGCTGGAATGAATGGCGCTCTATTGATAAACGATAGCTATAACGCCAATCCAACATCGTTTACAGCAGCGATAAATTCCTTGGCGCAACTGGATGGTCGGCTACAAGTAATCTTGGGTGCTTTCGCCGAGCTGGGCGATAGCAGCGCAGAACTGCACGCGGAAGTTGGTATGCAAGCGAAGGCCGCCGGCGTTGAGCATTTTTATGCGACCGGTCCTGATGCTGATAAAGCGGTAGATGCATTCGGTTCGGGTGGATATTATTTTGAGAGCCAAGAGGATTTAATCCAACAATCCAAAGAATTATTGGATAGGCAATCCATCGTATTAATAAAGGGGTCGCGAAGCCAACGAATGGAGCGAGTGATTGATGCTTTAAAAGTTAGCGAGCCCGCCTGATGTTACTTTACCTTGCCGATTATCTCAGCGAATACGAGGGTGCGTTCCGCGTATTTCGTTATCTGACTTTTAGAGCCATCCTTGGCACATTGACGGCATTACTGATTTCATTATTGGTCGGGCCGACCATGATTCGTCGATTGAGTATGCATAGCATAGGTCAAATGGTTCGCGATGATGGTCCGGAAACCCATTTGGTTAAAGTGGGGACACCGACGATGGGCGGGACCCTGATTCTGATAGCTATCGCCGTAAGTACATTGCTTTGGGCTGATTTAGCTAACCGTTACGTTTGGGTCGTATTGTTTATTACGATGAGTTACGGCGTCATAGGATTTATTGACGACTACAAAAAAATTACCGAGCAGAATAGCAAGGGTCTTTCTGGTCGGGCTAAATTGAAATGGCAATCGGTGTTTGCGCTATTGGCAGCGATTTTTTTGTATAAAACCGCAACGATTCCATCAGAAACGCAGTTTATTGTTCCGTTTTTCAAAAATGTAATGATTGAAATGGGGTGGGCTTATGTAGCCTTGTCCTTTTTGTTTATTGTGGGTTTCAGCAATGCGGTTAATCTAACCGATGGCTTGGATGGTTTAGCCATAATGCCAACAGTCATGGTCGCCGGTGCTCTGGGCATATTTGCCTATGTTACCGGCCATTCTAATTTTGCCGGGTATCTATCGATTCCTTATATACCCGGTGTCGGTGAGCTGGTAGTTTTCTGTGGCGCTTTGGTTGGAGCTGGTTTGGGTTTCCTCTGGTTCAACGCTTATCCCGCCCAGGTGTTTATGGGCGATGTAGGTGCTTTGGCCTTAGGCGGTGCTCTGGGTACGATAGCCGTATTAGTCCGGCAGGAAATTGTACTGCTGATTATGGGGGGGGTTTTTGTAATGGAAACCGCGTCCGTCATGTTGCAGGTGCTGTCGTTCAAATTAACCGGCAAAAGAATTTTTCGCATGGCGCCTATTCATCACCATTTTGAATTGAAAGGTTGGCCGGAGCCTAGGGTAATAGTTCGGTTCTGGATAATTACCGTAATATTGGTGTTGTTCGGTTTGGCGACGTTAAAGCTACGCTGATATGTCAATGGATAGCGAGCAAAATCGAATCACCAGATACGCCCAAGCCTTGGCGCATTTAGGAATCCAGCCTGGCGCATCACGCGTACTAATTGTCGGTTTGGGCGTGACTGGAATCTCGGTCGCAAAATTCTTGCATCGTAATCAAATCGATTTTGCGATTGTTGATTCGCGTACGAAGCCTCCGGGATTGAGCGAGCTGCAACAGATTAGTCCGGACGCGCCAATCTTTTTGGGTGGTTATGCATCACAGGCTTTTGAAGCGGCAACCCATTTGGTTGTGAGTCCCGGTGTTGCGATGACAACGCCACAGATTATGCAGGCGCTCGATAGTGGAATTGTAGCCTGTAGCGATATCGACCTGTTCGATTGTGCGGTCGACGCGCCAGTGATTGGTATTACTGGATCAAATGGGAAAAGTACCGTGACCTCCTTGGTCGGTATGATGGCAAAAAAAGCCGGAATCTCGGTAAAAGTTGGGGGCAATCTGGGTCCCGCTGCGCTGGATTTATTAGATGACGACTCTGAGACAGAGTTGTACGTACTTGAATTATCGAGTTTTCAGCTGGAGCGTACATCTAATTTGAAGTTGGCTGCGGCGACGATTCTTAATATAAGTCCAGACCATATGGATCGTTATCCGAGTGTCGAATCATATAGTCAGGCTAAGCAACGTATATTTAACGATTGTATTAGCATGATTGTTAATGTTGACGATGAATGGGTTGTCAAAATTCCGCGCTCGGGACACGAATTGCTGACATTTGGGATAAGCGAATCCGCAGTAGATTTCCGGCTTGCATTGGTTGACGGTAAACAATGGCTAATGTTCCGCAACCATCAAATTATCGAATCTGATTCCCTACGAATTAAAGGTCGGCATAATCTGGCCAATGCGTTGGCTGCATTAGCCCTTGGGCACAGTGTTGGTCTTTCTGAAGCATCAATGGTTGCCGCGTTGCAGGTGTTTCCAGGGTTGCCGCATCGAATGCAGTGGGTGGATGAGATTAACGGTGTCGCATGGATCAATGACTCTAAGGCAACCAATGTTGGGGCTTGCTTGGCGGCCCTGAATGGTTTAACCGGTAAGACTGTACTGATTGCAGGAGGAGATGGCAAAGGAGCGGATTTCAGTGGGCTGAGGACTGCAATAGGCAATAATGTTCGAGCGGTGATTTTAATCGGTAAAGACGCTCCGTTGATTCAGGGGCTAATTGATAAGCATGTCACTACGATAAATGCGCAATATTTGGAACAAGCGGTTCGAATCGCCAGCGAATTCTCAAAGGCCGGCGACACGGTTTTACTCTCTCCTGCGTGTGCAAGTTTGGATCAATTTTCCGATTATCAACATCGGGGTCAGGTGTTTGAAGCGGCGGTAAGGGGGTTGAGTCGTGTCGCTTGACTCGGCTAAGCAGGAAATAATGCTTCGACTGAAAAGCGCTCGAATTCATATGGATGAAAGTTTGTTGATCGCGGTCGCTGCGCTCCTTGCAATCGGTTACGTGATGGTGACGTCTGCTTCTCTGCATCTCGGGGAACAGGGCGACGGAAACGAGTTTTCTTATCCAGTGCGTCAGATGTTTCATATTCTATTGGGTTTATTCGCAGCCGTAGTGGTTGCTGTAGTGCCGACCAAATTCTGGGAAAAAAGTGGTCAGTGGTTGTTTTTGTTCGGCTTGTCGCTGTTGGTTTTTGTGTTGGTTCCGGGTTTAGGTAAGGAAGTTAACGGCGCGGTGCGCTGGCTTGTTTTGGGCGGTCTGCGCATACAGGTTTCAGAGATCGTCAAACTGATCTCGGTGATTTATATCGCTGGCTATATTACCCGCCATGTTGAGACCATGAGGACTTCCGATTATGGCATGGTCAAGCCGTTGATGTTGTTGTCATTCGCCTGCGTGCTATTGCTGCTTGAACCGGATTTCGGCGCTGCCGTAGTGATCTTGGCGACCGCATTGGCAATGATGTTTCTGGGCGGAGCACGGGTCTGGCAATTTGTTTTACTTGTTGCATTGGTCAGTCTGCTCGGAATTGCGTTGATTTACACCTCTCCTTACCGGATGGATCGATTGACCAGCTTTATGGATCCGTGGGAGGACCCGCTGGATACCGGTTTCCAACTGATACAAGCATTGATTGCATTTGGCCGCGGTGAATGGTTTGGAGTAGGTTTGGGCGGCAGTGTGCAAAAGCTATTTTATTTGCCGGAAGGGCATACTGATTTTTTGTTCTCAGTAATCGGGGAAGAACTGGGTTTTGCTGGTGTCTCGGTAATAATTGGGCTGTTTAGCGTGATTATTTGGCGGGCTTTTTGGATAGGTAAGAATGCCGAGTGGATCGGACGCCGTTTTTCTGCATTTCTGGCTTACGGCATCGGTATCTGGTTCGGCTTGCAAGCTTTTGTCAATATGGGGGTCAATCTTGGAATACTGCCGACCAAAGGTCTTACCCTGCCTTTGATGAGCTATGGCGGAGGAAGCATGATCGTGATGTGCTGTGGTGTGGCACTGTTGTTCAGGGTCCATTACGAAACGGCCCATTTTTTAAATCAGATTCCGAAAAGAAACATGCGATGGCTACGCGCGTCATGATATTGGCAGGTGGTACCGGCGGCCATGTGTTTCCAGCGTTAGCAGTCGCCCGAGATTTTCTACAACATGGTCATCAAGTGTATTGGATGGGCACCCAAACAGGCTTAGAGGCTAGGATTGTTCCACAGAATGACATTCCTATCGATTGGTTAACCGTGACTGGGTTTCGCGGTAAAAGTGTGTTTAAAAAAATATTGGCGCCGCTGATATTGCTGCGTGCCTGTTGGCAGGCCGCTAGAATTTTGCAGCGCAGAAAGCCAGATATTGTACTAGGACTGGGGGGCTTCGTGTCCGGTCCTGGGGGGCTTGTTGCATGGTTGATGCGCATTCCGCTAGTTATCCATGAACAGAATAAAATTCCTGGAACAACCAACCGGATATTGATTAAGTTTGCCAATAAAGTCTTGGAGGCGTTTCCCGCAAGTTTTGAACCTAGCGTGGGTGCTGTTTTTACTGGAAATCCGGTTCGTGAGGAAATTGCAAGTCTGCAAGAAAAAAGTCATAAGCCACTAGACCGTACACTGCGGATTTTGATTATGGGGGGGAGCCAGGGTGCGCAAGTCCTGAATGAAGTGGTGCCTAAGGCATTGGCAAGTATTGATTGCGAGATTGAAGTACTGCACCAAACCGGTCAAGCCATGTGTCAAGAAACTATCGATCAATATTTGGATTTGCAAATGAACGCCAAGGTCAAGCCTTTTATCGAGAGTATGAGCGAGGTCTATCAATGGGCTGATGTGGCGATTTGCCGATCTGGGGCGATGACTATTAGTGAGTTAGCCGCGGCTGGGTTGCCAGCCGTATTAGTGCCGTTTCCGCATGCAATCGATGACCACCAAACCCACAATGCTGCCTATTTGGTCGATTCGGGTGCTGCGATATTGATACCCCAGGCCGAATTCAGCGTATCTAGACTTTCTGATTTGATGACCAACATGCTATCTGACAAGACTAGCTTAACGGCGATGTCGCGGGCAGCGCAAGATCTTGCCAAGCCCGACGCGGCCAGGGTAGTTGCCGATATTTGCTTACAGGTGGCGGTGGCATGAGATTGCCCGATAGTGTGATAGGTCAACATGGAATGGGTCGCATAGACCGCATTCATTTTGTCGGTATCGGCGGCACTGGGATGAGTGGGATTGCTGAAGTCTTGATCAATTTGGGTTACCAAATTTCAGGTTCGGATATTAAGCATGGAGCCAATACCGATCGGCTATCCAAGTTGGGTGCAGTGATTAGTATTGGGCATAGCGCGACCAACATTGCGGATTCCCACGTCGTAGTAACCTCTAGTGCTCTAGATGACAGCAACGTCGAAGTCAAAGCGGCCCGAGAAGGTAAAATCCCGGTCATTCCGCGTGCCGAAATGCTGGCTGAGTTAATGCGTTTCCAATTTGGGATTGCGGTTGGTGGGACGCACGGAAAGACGACAACGACAAGTTTAACCGCCAGTTTATTAGCTGAGGCGGGAATGGATCCAACCTTTGTCATCGGTGGGCGATTGAATAGCGCGGGTACCAATGCGCAATTGGGTAAGGGTGCCTATTTGGTCGCTGAAGCCGACGAAAGCGACGCCTCATTTTTGTACCTACAGCCAATTATTGCGGTTGTGACAAACATCGATGCCGATCATATGGAAACCTATCAAGGTGACTATAGCCATTTAAAGAGCGCATTTATCGAGTTCTTACACCATATCCCGTTTTATGGTTTGGCAATTATTTGTATCGATGATCCGGGTGTTGCCGCGATTTTGCCGGACATTTCAAAACCGGTGAAAACTTATGGAACGCATATGGATGCTGATGTTCGGGCAACTGAAATTCAGCAAAACGGCCTACAGATCTGTTTTAAGGTCGAGCGTTCAGGTGATTATGGAGTGCTTGATATTGTGCTGAACCTTCCGGGTAGGCACAACATGTTAAATGCATTGGCTGCTATTTCGGTGGCGACTGAACTTGGCGTACCGGATAAAGAGATACAGAAATGTTTGTCTGAATTTAAAGGTATTGGCCGGCGATTCCAAATTCAGGGTCAGTTAGAAATTGTAGGCGGTACGGTAAATCTTGTTGATGACTATGGGCACCACCCACGTGAAATTGCAGCAACTATTGAGGCGGCGCGCGCGGCGTGGCCAGAGCAAAGATTGGTCTTAGTGTTTCAGCCGCACCGATTCACCCGAACCCGAGACTTGTTTGAGGATTTCGTACAGGTTCTGTCTGCTGTTGGAGTGTTGCTGTTGTTAGATGTATACACCGCTGGAGAGGCACCGATACAAGGTGCTGACGGACGGGCATTGTGTCGGGCTATACGATTACGTGGTGAGGTCGATCCGGTTTTCGTTTCGCATTCGGATGAGTTACCCGGCATCTTGGCTGCCCTTTTGCAGCCAGATGACTTGTTAATAACAATGGGTGCGGGGAGTGTAGGGCAGATCGCATCACATCTACCTCAACAATTGGCTGATGTAATGGACGGTCGGCTGCAGCGGGTGAACGCATGAATTATGCAGCACAAGATACCGCAAGGCAGCTGGAGAACATTATGATTGATGCAAATTATCCGGCAGCTTTTATTAAGCGGACCCTATTTATGGAACCGCTAGCTCGGTATACGTCATGGAAGGTCGGTGGCCCGGCGGAACGATTTTTTCAGCCTCTAGACAAAACCGATTTGATCAATTTTTTGCGTATGTTGCCGGAAACGGAGTCGCTTTTCTGGATGGGTTTGGGTAGCAACTTGTTGATTAGGGACGGTGGCATTAGCGGGACGGTGATCAATACACGAGGGCGGCTTAAAGCCATGCGGATGCAAGAACAAACAAAAATTTACGTAGAGGCCGGAGTACCGTGTGCACACGTTGCCCGGTTTTGTTGTGAACAGGATTTAGTGGGTGCAGAGTTTTTCGCGGGGATTCCCGGGACGATGGGAGGGGCGTTGGCGATGAACGCCGGTGCATTTGGGGGCGAGACGTGGGCGTTGGTTGATAAAGTATATACGGTCAACAGAACCGGAATCAGCGCAGTCCGCCCCCGGCACGAATATAAAATTGGGTACCGGAGTGTAACAGCGACCAATCAAGATTGGTTTCTAGCAACGACTCTAAGATTAAAACCTGGAGATGGACGTGCGGGCAAAGAAAAGATCCGCAGGTTATTAGCGCAGCGAGCACAGACGCAACCCACCAATTTACCCAGTTGCGGATCAGTGTTCAGAAACCCACCTGATGATCATGCTGCCCGATTGATTGAGGACTGTGGCTTGAAAGGTTTTAGTGTGGGCTCCGCTTGTGTGTCCGATAAGCATGCGAATTTTATAGTTAATTCTGGCGGAGCGACTGCGGCCGATATCGAGGCGTTAATCGAATATATTAAAGGTGTGGTTTTTGATCGCCAGAAGATTGTATTGATTCCGGAAGTTCGTATCGTTGGTGAGCGTGAGAAACCGGGGAATCATACGGATGGATAATAGGATTTCTGAACCGGATGAGTTCGGAAGGGTTGCGGTTGCAATGGGTGGCTATGCCGCGGAACGTGAAATTTCATTAAATAGTGGTCGTGCTGTACTTGCTGCGCTTCAACGTAGAGGGGTGGATGCCGTCGCTGTCGAATTGGATCGATTGATGCTGCAGCCATTGATGGATCAGAATTTTGACCGTGTATTTAATATGGTTCACGGCCGGGGTGGAGAAGACGGTGTGCTCCAGGGAGCGCTTCAAGCGATTGACCTACCTTACACCGGCAGCGGTGTATTGGGGTCTGCACTGAGCATGGATAAACGACGCAGCAAATTGTGTTGGATAAGTGCAGCTTTGCCTACACCCGCTTGGTGTTTATTACGCACGGACGAAGATATCGACCGATGCGCTTCAGAATTGGGCTACCCAATGATCGTAAAGCCTGCTCTGGAGGGGTCGAGTATTGGTATGAGTAAGGTGGCCAATTCGGACGAACTGCGTTCTGCATGGGATCTGGCCGCTGAAAGCGGTTGCGATGTTTTTGCCGAAGCATGGGTAGAGGGTAATGAATATACCGCCGGATTTCTAGGTGATACCGCGCTACCGTTAATTAGGCTGGAAACACCCAATGCATTTTATGATTATGACGCGAAATATTGTGCTACCACAACTCAATATCATTGTCCCTGCGGATTATCCGATACCCACGAGCAACAATTGCAGGAGTTGGCATTACAGGCTTATCGCACGGTGAATGCATCGGGATGGGGTCGGGTCGATCTATTTATGGATCAATCTCAAAATCCCTGGTTGATTGAAATAAATACAGTTCCGGGCATGACTGACCACAGTTTGGTTCCTATGGCAGCTAAAGCGGCTGGCATTGAATTCGACGAACTGGTTTGGCGAATATTGGAAACGAGTATAAATAATGATCGATAGCGATCTAGCGACCACAGATAAACTCGAGACCGGAACCTCAGTAGTCGTTCCGAGTATTGGGTTACGTACATTTGTAGTGGCTATTGGTTTTGCCGTGATGCTGTCGGCGTTGTATTTCGCAGTTAAGCCTTTAGCAATGCAAATGTTACCTGTTCGCTTTGTTCGCATATACGGCGCATTGGAGCGTGTACGAAAAAATCAAATTCAGTCCACGCTGGAATCATTGGTCGATAAAGGTTATTGGAGTGTTGATCTAGAGGCGATTCAGGTTGCCACTGAATCATTGCCCTGGGTTGAGCGGGCACAGATCAATAGAGTATGGCCAGATACATTGATGTTGGGAATCATCGAGCAAGTACCCTATGTACGGTGGGGAAAGACTGCTTTATTGAACACTAACGGCGACCGGTTCGTTCCACACAGTACTGCCGGGTTCCAAAATTTGCCGGTGATATTCGGTCCCTCAGGGAAAGAGGCGCAATTGGTAAAGGTATTTAAAGACCTGCAAAAGCGATTGGCAGTCCAGCAACTTGATATTCGGGTATTGAACGTGAGTGACCGATTGTCTTGGTCGGTACGTTTACAAGGCGGTTTGGATGTTGCGATCGGCCGACGTGATCCGGTTGCAGTGTTTGACCGGTTTATCAAAACTTTGCCGTTGTTAGGTCCAGACCAGATAAGAGCTATGCGGCGAGTTGATTTACGTTATCCCAATGGTTATGCGGTCGATTGGAAGCCCGGGGTCGAACTGGAATGGAGACCCGTTTCTCAGCGGGCCAGTCGTACAATCGATAATAGGGTTCGAAGTATCTGACAGCGGTTTAGAGAAGGTGAAATGGGGAAGAAAACTGATAGAAATTTAATAGTCGGACTGGATATCGGGACATCAAAGGTCGCGGCCATCGTCGGTGAAATGTCCGATGATGGGAACATTGAGGTGGTTGGCATCGGTTCGAATCCATCGCGAGGTTTAAAAAAAGGAGTCGTTGTCAATCTTGAATCCACCGTACACTCCATTCAGCGGGCGATTGAAGAAGCTGAGTTGATGGCGGGTTGCCAAATTCATTCTGTATATGCCGGTATTGCCGGAAGCCATATCAGCAGTTTAAATTCGCACGGTATTGTCGCGATCAAGGACAAGGAAGTATCGCAAGGTGATGTTGAACGGGTGATTGATTCAGCCCGTGCTGTCGCCATACCGGCCGATCAAAAAATACTGCATATATTGCCTCAGGAATTCATTATCGATCGGCAGGAGGGCATAAAGGAACCCATCGGAATGTCCGGAATCCGGCTTGAAGCCAGGGTGCATATGGTCACTGGAGCGGTCAGTGCGGCGCAAAACATAATCAAATGTATACGACGCTGCGGATTGGAAGTCGAGGATATTATTCTCGAACAGTTAGCCTCGTGTACGTCGGTGCTGAGTGAAGATGAAAAAGAGCTCGGAGTTTGTCTGATCGATATAGGTGGCGGCACGACCGATATTGCGGTCTTTACCGAAGGTGCAATACGGCATACCGCAGTCATCCCTATCGCTGGAGATCAAGTCACCAATGATATTGCCGTTGCGTTACGAACACCGACCCAGCACGCCGAAGAAATCAAAATCAAATATGCCTGCGCGCTGACCCAGTTAGCTAGTTTGGACGAAACTATCGAAGTGCCAAGCATTGGCGATCGCCCGCCACGTCGAATTTCCCGCCAGAATCTTGCGGAAATTGTAGAGCCGCGCTACGAAGAATTAATGATGTTGGTTCAGACCGAGCTTCGCCGTAGCGGGTTCGAAGACATGATCGCAGCCGGAATTGTAATGAGCGGGGGTAGCTCAAAAGTTAGCGGCGGGGTGGAACTTGCAGAAGAGATTTTTCATATGCCCGTACGGCTCGGGTTACCACAGCGCGTGAACGGATTAAGTGACGTTGTAAATAATCCGATTTACGCAACTGGTGTGGGTTTACTGCAGTTTGGGCATCAAAACAGGGTTTCAATTGAAAAGGGGAAAGCATTGGGTTCAGGGAGGCAGGGAATATGGGCGCGGATGAAAAGTTGGTTTCAAGGTAATTTTTGACTGGTATTTGGATGGTTGATTCAATCAGGAGGGTATATCGATGAAATTTGAGTTAATGGATACGTACGGGCAAAACGCAGTAATTAAAGTAATCGGAGTCGGTGGCGGTGGCGGCAATGCCGTTAACCACATGGTGAATAGCAGTATCGATGGTGTTGACTTTGTTTGTGCCAACACCGATGCACAGGCATTGAAAAATATTTCTGCGCGGACGGTATTGCAATTGGGTAATGATCTAACCAAAGGGTTGGGTGCTGGTGCTAACCCGGATATTGGGCGGCAAGCGGCTTTGGACGACCGGGAGCGTATTCAAGAGGTAATTGAGGGTGCAGACATGGTCTTTTTGACCGCTGGAATGGGCGGTGGTACCGGTACTGGCGCAGCGCCTATCATTGCGGCGATTGCAAAAGAACTGGGTATTCTGACCGTAGCCGTGGTCACCCGCCCCTTCTCGTTCGAAGGCAACAAGCGACGCGCGGTGGCTGACAAAGGCATTGATGAATTAACCCAATACGTTGATTCGTTGATTACGATTCCTAATGAGAAGCTGTTACCGGTCCTGGGTAAGGATGTGTCTTTATTGGATGCGTTTAATGCGGCCAATGACGTGTTGTTGGGTGCGGTACAAGGTATAGCCGAATTGATTACCCGACCCGGATTGATCAACGTCGATTTTGCCGATGTGCGTACGGTCATGTCGGAAATGGGTATGGCGATGATGGGCACCGGGGTTGCAAATGGTGAAAATCGCGCGCGCGAAGCGGCTGAAAAAGCCATTGCCAGTCCGTTGCTGGAAGATGTCAATTTGCAAGGGGCCCGAGGTATCTTGGTTAATATTACCGGCGGTATGGATTTGGCAATAGGTGAGTTCGATGAGGTTGGCAATACGGTAAAAGAATTTGCCTCTGACGATGCGATTGTCGTCGTAGGAACCGTTATCGATCCCGATTTGACCGAAGAAATTAGGGTTACCGTGGTTGCGACAGGCTTGATTGATGAATCGGCCAAACAGGAGTCTACGATTAAACTGGTGCACAAAAGCGGTTCGGCCGATGTAGATTACGATCATTTAGAAAAACCAACTGTGATCCGGCACAAACGCGTTGAGCCTAGAACGTTAACTTCGGAACCGAAAAAGGATGTGAATTTAGATTATTTGGATATTCCAGCATTCTTGCGTCGCCAGGCGGATTAATAATTGATCAATGCAAGGATGCATAGGAATATGTCATTTCGCGGACTGGGGATGTACTTTTGTCAGGGTGGCCGATATGTTAAGATCGGCCGAATTTTTTTGCATTGCGCAAAATAGAGAGCAGGTGAGGATTTATGATACGGCAGAGAACGCTGAAAAATGTTATTCGAGCAACCGGGGTCGGATTGCATACGGGTGAAAAAGTATATCTGACGCTTCGTCCTGCGGCACCCGGAACCGGAATAAAATTTAGACGTTCCGATTTGGATGAACCGGTATTTATCGATGCAAAGCCGGAAAATGTAGGCGAAACGCAGCTATCTACGACACTTGTTGATGGCAATGTAAAGATATCAACCGTAGAGCACTTATTGTCTGCTTTGGCAGGTCTTGGTATTGATAATGCGATCGTTGACGTGAGTGCACCGGAAGTGCCAATTATGGATGGAAGCGCTGGACCATTCGTATTTTTGCTGCAATCCGCCGGGGTTGAGGAACAGGCCGCGGCTAAGAGATTTATCCGCATTAAGCGTAAAGTCATGGTAGAGGATGGCGACAAATGGGCGTGCTTCGAACCATTTGACGGTTTTAAAGTAACTTTCACGATTGATTTCGTGCACCCGGCGTTTCACGAAGATACACAGACCGCCAGTATCGACTTTTCATCGACCTCATTCGTCAAAGAGGTCAGTCGCGCTCGAACCTTTGGGTTTATGAAAGATATTGAAGCGCTACGAAAAAGAAATCTTGCGTTGGGTGGTAGTTTGGACAATGCAATTGTGGTCGATGATTTTCGAATTCTGAATGAAGACGGTTTGCGCTATGTCGACGAGTTCGTCAAGCATAAGATTCTCGATGCGATCGGTGATTTGTATTTATTGGGCCACAGTTTAATAGGTTCATTTACCGGCTATAAATCGGGGCATGCGCTAAATAACCAATTATTACGGACGTTGTTAAAAGCCGAGGATGCTTGGGAATCGGTAACTTTCGAAGACGAGCGCGAAGCGCCAATATCGTATATGCAGCCGGTACACTTGGCTGGTTAATGGGTTATCGATTTTCCATTTTAGGGAATAGTGTAAAAAGAAATTGGAATTGAGTATCGAATAGTTAAGGGCTGCGATGAGCCTAAACGAGATTTGATATCGTTATCGGCGATTCGATTGGGACGTCAAAAATAGTAAAAATTTCGGGTTTGCTGCGCTAGGGGCGGCAATACCCATTCTAAGAGACTTTTGTATTAAATTTTGGGCAATTACGCGCTGTATATTTTTTGCAGATAGTTTCTCATTGCGAGCCAAAACGTTTTTCTAGGGAATTGGCGAGCCGCAGAATCGACCTTTTTAATTCACTGTCGATCAGACTGGTGGCATGGTGTTTAAGGTGTTTTATCGTGGTATTAGACGGTGCGCGGTGTTTGGGCGGCGGATTATTGCGACTCGATATCGGTGGCAATACTTTGATCTGTATCTGCTTAATTAGTATATCGGATTGATTATTTAAGGATTGCAGCAATGTCGGGCTATAGAATCGCAGTTGCGATGCCCATACCGATGATTCGGTAAAAATCAGCAATTTGTCGTCTTTTTTGGCGCAACTTATCAAGTTATTACTGAGTGTTTCCGGGATTAGAGTTTGAAGCTGGTAGAGAATTTTTTGATTTTCTTGCAGTTTATTCAGAAGGGTTTTGGCTATGGGGTCACTAAAATTTATTATTTTGTGGACTAGAATTGGTTGGGTGGACATTTAGCGATGGTCCAGACTATCAAAGATTTGAAGAATTACTCAATTGACAAAAATATGCAAATTTTCTTAGTACATCCGCGTGGCGGAAAAACCACAACATTGGGCTTGCGTACCGGTCTCGCCATTTCGTTTATGTTGCTGAGCCTGATCTCTATGGGTGTTTTCTTGATGGGCGCGAAATACGGCTCTTATTCAGAGCGCCGAGATCTTGTAAATACTTCAAATGGCACAAGTACTTATCAAGTAAATTTAAATAAGCAGGATACTGCGATTCAACTTGATGCATTAGCATTGAGGCTGGGGCAATTGCAATCACAACTGGTTCGTTTAAATGTGATCGGTAGGCGGGTAGTCGAAGAGTTAGATGTTGGTCAGGATGAATTCGATTTTTCAGAATCACCGGCAATGGGGGGGATGGATGCGAATCGCGCCACAACCTCACAAAGCTATGATGATTTGGTTAGACAGCTTTCAACACTTTCGGTACGAATTCAAGATCGAGAAATGCAGTTGAGAACGTTGGACGAATTGATGACCAAGCGTGAAGTACACGAAGAAACTTCTCCTGCGGGTAGCCCGGTTATCGATGGATGGCAAACTTCAACGTTTGGTTGGCGAACAGATCCCTTTCATGGGCGTCGGACGTTTCATCATGGTGTCGATTTTGCGGGTAAACAAGGAGCCGACATTATTGCAGTGGCCTCGGGTATTGTAATTTGGTCTGGCCGAGACGGCGGGTATGGTAATTTGGTTGCGCTTGACCATGGTGATGGATACGTCACACGTTATGCTCATAATAAAGATGTAGCCGTAACGGTTGGTGATACGGTAAGCAGAGGACAGGTTATAGCGCACATGGGGTCGACTGGGCATTCAACTGGAACCCATGTCCATTTTGAAGTCGTTAAGGATGGGCGTAAGATTAACCCCATTAAATTTATCCGTAAAAAAAGTTAGAGCATACAACTTAAAAAGCTTGGGTCTATGAGTGTCTTTGATTAGATTCGTGCAAGTTTGATTGAACAGACCTTTAGTCTCGGACTGTTTGGTTTAGAACGTTCCAGTATATGCTTTTCCGGTACCTTGGTTCTACCTCCCAATTTTCCTTAATTGATGAGATGTATAAACAGAGTCAATAATTCGCAATTACTCTATTTCTACGTAATATTCTTTTGTATTCAGGCGTTTGTGGCCTGTATCATTTTCAACAAAAGTGTCTTTCAGTAAGGCTTTTTACCAAAGCGGCTGCGAATTTAGTATGATGCGCAGCATTCGATCTAAAACCGGAAATTATCCTAATGCTAGGTAAGCTCATAAAATTCATCATTGGCAGCCGCAATGATCGGCTGGTCAAGAAAAAGAAAAAAATAGTCAAAAAAATTAACGCGTTCGAGGCCGACCTAAAATCTCTTAGTGACGAAGAGCTGGCCGGCAAAACAGACGAATTTCGTTCACGTCTGAACGACGGTGAGACCCTGGAACAAATCTTGGCGGAAGCCTTTTCAACGGTGCGGGAAGCTGCGACCCGTGTTGTTGATATGCGGCATTTCGATGTTCAAATGGTCGGAGGAATGATCCTCAATGACGGCAAAATTGCCGAAATGAAAACCGGAGAGGGCAAGACACTGGTAGCGACTTTGCCCGTGTATTTGAATGCGCTTACCGGCTTAGGCGTGCATGTCGTTACTGTCAACGATTATCTGGCTCAGCGTGATGCTAATTGGATGGGCCAGGTATATAGAGCTTTGGGAATGAGTGTCGGCGTAATTGTCAGCGATATGGATCCCGATCAGCGCAGAGAGGCATACGCGGCGGACATTACCTATGGTACCAATAACGAATTCGGTTTTGATTATCTGCGCGATAATATGGCGTTTAGCCAAGAACAAAAGGTACAGCGCGGATTGAATTACGCGATCGTTGACGAGGTTGACTCCATATTGATTGATGAAGCGCGGACTCCGTTGATTATTTCAGGTCCGACTGACGACCAAACAGACCTTTATAATGTTTTAAATGAAATCGTGCCGCTATTGAACAAGCAGCAGGAGGAAGATGGTCCCGGCGATTATTCAGTTGATGAGAAGGCGCGTCAGGTCTATCTCACTGAAGAAGGACACGAAACAGTAGAACGCCTGATGGTCGAGCACGACCTGATGGGTGAGGAAGAGAGCTTGTATTCGGCGGCCAATATTAGATTGATGCACTATACCAATGCGTCATTGCGCGCGCATGCATTGTTCCAAAAAGATGTGGATTATATCGTTCGAAACGGCGAAGTTATAATCGTTGATGAGTTTACCGGCCGGGTGATGCCGGGTCGGCGTTGGTCGGAGGGATTGCACCAAGCAGTTGAAGCAAAAGAGCGCGTTGCCATTCAGAGTGAAAACCAGACGTTGGCATCGATTACGTTCCAGAATTTTTTCAGATTGTATTCGAAATTGGCCGGTATGACTGGCACGGCAGATACAGAAGCCTTTGAATTTCAACAAATATATGGTCTGGAAGTGGTTGTGATACCGACTCACCGAGCGATGGTTCGTGACGATATGGGTGATCTTGTATATTTAACTACCGCCGAAAAGTATCAAGCTATATCGATCGATATACTCGATTGTGTCAAGCGCGGGCAACCGGTATTGGTTGGAACGACATCAATCGAAAATTCAGAATACCTTTCAGAGGCATTGAAAAAACAGAATATTTCGCACGAGGTTTTAAACGCCAAACAACACCAGCGTGAAGCGCACATCATTGCCCAAGCCGGTCGTCCGGGTAGCGTGACAATTGCGACCAATATGGCGGGGCGGGGTACGGATATCGTATTGGGTGGTAGCCTGGAGGTCGAGCTTGAAAGTTTGGGAAAAGACGATCCTGCGTTGCTCGACAAGACCCGTTCGGAGTGGCAACTACGCCATGATCAGGTTGTGGAAAGCGGAGGATTGCACGTGATTGGCTCGGAACGGCACGAGTCAAGACGTGTCGATAATCAGTTGCGCGGTCGCTCGGGACGTCAAGGGGATTCGGGTTCGACTCGTTTCTATTTGTCTTTAGAGGATAATCTGATGCGGATATTTGCGTCCGATCGGGTATCCGGCTTGATGCAAAAGCTGGGTATGGAAGAAGGCGAGGCTATAGAGCATCCTTGGGTGACTAAAGCGATAGAAAATGCGCAACGGAAAGTGGAAGGCCGCAACTTTGATATACGCAAGCAATTATTGGAATACGATAATGTAGCGAATGATCAGCGCCGAGTAGTATACGAGCAACGCAACGAGCTGATGGCGGCTGAAGATATTTTCGAGACCATCGAAGCGATACGTGAAGATGTTATCAACGAAATTATCGACCAGCACATTCCCGCGCGCACCATGGAAGAACAATGGGATATAAAAGGTTTGGAGGAACGGTTGGAATCGGATTTTGGCGTGTCTATGCCGATTCAGCAGTTACTGGATGAAGACGATTCTCTGCACGAAGAAACCCTAAGGCAGCGGATTAACGAGACATTGGCCAAAGAGTATCAGGAAAAAGAAGCGCTAGCCGGCCCAGAAGTTGTCCGCCATTTCGAAAAATCGGTCATGCTGCAAGTCTTGGATAATTCATGGAAAGAGCATTTAGCGGCAATGGATCATTTACGTCAGGGTATTCATTTACGCGGTTATGCGGCTAAAGATCCCAAACAAGAATACAAGCGGGAAGCTTTTCAGATGTTCAGCAGTTTGCTGAACGATATCAAACACGAGGTTATTGGTATTGTCTCTAAAGTTCAGGTAAGAACGGAAGATGATCTTAGGGTGGTCGATGAGCAACCAAAGCTTGATCAGGACCTTCATTACGAACATGCCTCCGCCAGTGCAATGGGTGAAGCGGAACCACAGCCGGAAGAATCTCCTGCTACTGCTCAGCAGAAGCCGTTTAAGCGTAGCGGCAAGAAAGTTGGCAGAAACGACCCCTGTCCATGTGGCTCGGGTAAAAAATTTAAACAATGCCACGGCAAGCTTAACTAAGCGGGTATTAAGGAGCAGTCTATGGCTGTGGGGGAATTTGTTTTTCCTGAACTGGAACCCATTGTTGGAATTCGTTTGGGCACCGCTAGCGCTGGCATAAAACAACAAGAGCGCGAAGATTTATTGCTAGTTGAGTTGCCCCAAGGCGCCGCGTGCTCAGCGGTATTTACGCGCAATGCATTTTGCGCAGCGCCGGTTACGTTGGCGCGCCAAAATATTAAAAATCGGCCGCGTTGGTTATTGGTTAATTCTGGTAATGCAAATGCGGGTACCGGACATCAGGGAATGGCCGACGCATTGGAAACTTGTCGCACTTTAGCCAATTTGGCGGGATGCGCGGAAACCCAGGTACTTCCCTTTTCTACGGGTGTGATTGGTGAGCGCCTACCAACCGATAATTTCAAGAACGCGATTCCACTTGCATTGGCTGCGCTTTCGGAGAATGGGTGGCATCGTGCCGCCAAATCCATCATGACGACAGATACTCAGCCAAAGGGCGCATGCAAGCGTTTTCACTTGGGTGGTCGACCGACCGTGATCAGCGGTATTGCCAAGGGCGCAGGGATGATCCATCCGAATATGGCGACCATGCTTTCTTTTATTGCTACCGATGCGCACATTGATCAACCCGCCTTAGACAAGTGTTTGGCGTTAGCGGTTGAACGATCTTTCAATCGCATTAGCGTCGATGGGGATACGTCGACAAACGATGCCTGTGTACTTATCGCTACCGGTTCGGGCTCAACACCAATCGTTGAGAAGGACACTGAGTTTTTCGCGTTCACGGCTGCGTTACAAGAAGTGTGCGATACGTTGGCGGAATCGATTGTCCGGGATGGTGAGGGTGCGACCAAGTTGATCCACGTTGTCGTTGAAGATGCTGATTCCGAGCAGGAAGCTCTTGATGTAGCTAAGACCGTTGCTGGGTCATCTTTAGTCAAAACAGCATTTTATGCCAGCGATCCGAATTGGGGGCGCATTCTAGCCGCGGTTGGGCGCGCCGGCCTGGAACACTTTGACATAGGCCGTGTTGCAATATGGCTGGACGATGTGCAAATTGTGTGTAATGGTGGTGTGGCACCCGAGTATACTGAGTCGGCCGGCCAAACAGTAATGTCACGCGAGGAAATTAAGGTTCGTATCGTGCTCGCTCGGGGACGCTGCTCCTGTCGTGTATTGAGCTGTGATTTATCCTACGATTATGTGAGGATAAATTCTGACTATCGAACTTAAATTTGTCGGTTTCCGCTGACAGATATAGTGAGGATCTGTGCATATGAGTATTGATATTATCAGAACTTATTAGCTGGCAGGTTTAGGAATAGCAAGTGAAATTTAGGCTTCAAAAATATATATTTTAGAGCAAACAGTTGGCTGCTCAAGTGATACCATCACAATCATCGGCGCTTCACGTTGCAGTGGGCGTGATTAAGAATTGCGATTCTAAAATTCTGATTTCAAAGCGGAATAAAAGTGCCCACCAAGGGAATTTATGGGAGTTTCCCGGCGGTAAAGTGGAACCCGGCGAAAGCGTTCGTGACGCATTGTTCCGCGAATTGCGGGAAGAGTTGGGAATTCAAGTTTCTCACGCAACACCGTTGATCAAGGTCAAGCACAGTTACCCCGATCTAAACGTCTTATTGGACGTATGGCTGGTAGCCAGTTTCGATGGCCAACCCAAGGGCTTAGAAGGTCAAGAAACGGCATGGGTGGAATCGGACCGGCTCACGCTGTACAAGTTTCCATCAGCGAATTTGCCGATTTTGACCGCAGTAAGGTTGCCAAATTTTTATGCGATTCTGGATGATGAGCGGGGCGATCAAACTGTTCTGCGCGATAGGTTTGCACGATTAATCGATTATGGTCTCGATTTTATACGCATAAGGGCTAAATCACTTTCACAAACAAGCTACGTTGATCTAGCCACCTGGGCATGTGAGTACGCAGTAGGGTCTGGCGCAAAGATAATATTAAACGCGGAACCTGAACTTGCAATTAGATTGGGTGCGGCTGGAATTCATCTGGACAGCGCTAGACTGATGGAGTTGACCGTCAAGCCAATGACCTCGCCCTTTTGGATCGCTGCTTCGTGCCACAATAAAACCGAGTTAAAACAAGCGGAAAAATTAGCTGTTGATTTTGCAGTACTCGGACCGGTGTTAGATACGCCCAGCCATCCAGGCGCCTGTACATTAACATGGCGCGGTTTCGAGAATTTGGTCGCGGATACTCGATCGCCAGTTTACGGTATAGGTGGGTTGAGACGCTCTGATTTGATGCGGATTCAACAAGCTGGGGGGCAAGGTGTTGCCGGGATAAGTGGTTTTGCGTAATTCGGGCACCGGGTTATGCTTTGCTGGTATAAAATAATTGATAGAACATGGGGTAAAACCGAAGTCATCTAATCTATCGGTTTAGCGTAGTTTACGTCCGCTCATCGCGTCGTATATCGCGGTAGTATGAGAAAGTCCGCTGGTCATTCCATGAGCGATTATTAAATCGTTATGTTTGAAATATTGTCGAACTTTTAGTGCAGTTTTGGCCGGTTCAAACCCGGTTTTATTGGCACTCGTCGAAACCAACGCGGTAGCTGCTTTTTCGGAAATTGCGGCAGCAATTGGGTGATCGGTGACCCGCACAGCTATCGTTGCATGGTTGCCGCGCAATAATTCGGAAACAGACGGGTGCGCAGGTAATAGCCACGTCGTGGGGCCGGGCCATGTTGCTTTGATATCTTCCAAACGATGGGTCGCGTGTAGGTCGATATAAGGTTCCAACAGATCGAAGTGTGCGGCTATCAAAATAAGCCCTTTATCGACAGGTCGATCCTTGAGTTGCAATAATCTTATGACAGCAGACTCGTTGTTTGGATCGCAACCGAAGCCAAATACGGCTTCGGTTGGGTATGCGATTAATCCACCATCATTTATGTGGCGGGCGAATAGGCGTAATTTATGTTCCGAAATTTGCATCGAATCGCGAAAGCTGATGTTTTTATAAATATTTTCCAGGCTGGGTCTGATGGGCGATGCTCTGGTTTACGGAATTGTGTTCCCACGATGTTGTTTCCGAAGGCAAATTTTAGTTTGTCGCAGATGTCGCTTTTCCAGCGTTGAGGTCGCCCTCATATGGCGTTGCGTATTGACAGTTTTTCTGTGGACATACCTTTTCTGAACCCTTCCGCTTAGTGGATTTGATGGTTAATATTGGCCAACCGCATTCTGGACATTTTTCGTTGACCGGAGGGTTCCAAATTGCGTATTGGCATTTTGGATAAGCTGAGCAAGAAAAGAATATTTTTCCGTTGCGCGATTTTCTTTTTAGAATTGTAGATTCGTTACATTGGGGACAACTAACGCCGGTATCCACTGGTTTTTCCAAGGGTTCGATATGCCGGCAGGTAGGATATCCGCTGCATCCAATGAACTTACCATAGCGTCCTGTTTTGACGATCAAAGATGAACTACATTTGGGACAGACTCGATCTTCTATAACCTCAGGTTCTTCAGTTTCAGCAGAGTCGTTTAAATTTCGTGTGTATTTGCACTCTGGATAATTGGTACAACCGATGAAGCGTCCGTTACGGCCTAATCGAATAGACAGTTGACTGTCGCACTCTGGACATTTCTCGTCCATCATTTCTTGCGTCACGTCTTTGCGCTGTACGCTTTCTTCCTTTTCATCGACCAGTAATTTAAACGGTTCCCAAAACTGCCGCATCAGAGGGATCCAGTTCTTTTCTCCGCGAGACACCTCATCAAGTTGATCTTCCAAACGGGCGGTAAAATCATAGTCCACGTAATTGGTGAAGTGTTCGGTCAGAAATTTGTTTACGATGCGACCCACATCAGTAGGTTTAAATCTTTTGTTTTCCAGTACTGCATATTCACGTTGTTGCAGCGTCGAAATAATTGATGCGTAAGTAGACGGGCGGCCTATGCCATGCTCTTCGAGTGTTTTGACCAAACTGGCTTCGCTGAAGCGTGGTGGAGGTTCCGTGAAATGTTGGATTGGTGTAATCTTATTCAGATCAATTTGTTCGCCTTGGTTCAATGCAGGGAGAAAGTTTTCCGCATTATCCGATTCCTTAACGTCGTCTCGGCTTTCTTGATATACCTTCATGAACCCTGGATTCTTTATTGTAGATCCGGTCGCACGAAACACGTTATTTTCGCCGCAATTTAGGTCGGCAGCGACCGTATCGATGGTCGCGTGAACCATTTGACAGGCTACCGTTCTTTTCCAGATTAAATCGTAGAGTCGGTATTGGTCCTTGCTTAGGTGCCGTTTGATCGATTCGGGTAATCGTAACGCCAAAGTTGGGCGTATCGCTTCGTGCGCTTCTTGAGCATTCTTGGATTTGGTTTTGAAGTGCCTTGAATCTTTAGGGAGATCTTCTTTGCCGAAGCGCGATTCAATCAGATCCCGAATTTCAGCAAGGGCTTCCTGCGCAAGATTGACCGAATCCGTGCGCATATAGGTAATCAATCCCGCGGTTTCGCCGCCTATGTCAATACCTTCGTATAATTGCTGGGCGACCGTCATGGTGCGTTTGGTTGTAAATCCGAGCTTGCGTGATGCTTCTTGTTGTAATGTCGAGGTGATGAACGGCGCCGCCGGATTGCGCTTACGCTGTTTTTTCTCAATTTTGGCAACTAGCAGTTTGCCCTGGGCTTGTTGTTGCAGCGTTTTTTGAATTTCCTTGGCCTGGTCTTCATGGGTAATGCTAAATTGCTCGAGCTTTTTGCCGTTTAACTGGCTAAGCTTGGCCTTTAAAGGTTTGTCTTCAGCGGTAGCGACGGCTTCAACTGTCCAGTATTCGCGGGTTTTAAAGGCCTCGATTTCTAATTCGCGTTCCACGATCATGCGCAATGCCGGACTTTGTACGCGTCCCGCCGACAAACCTCGGCGGATTTTTTTCCACAAAAGCGGTGATAGATTGAACCCCACCAGATAGTCCAGCGCGCGCCGAGCTTGTTGCGCGTTAATTAGGTCAATAGCCAGTTCCTTCGGGTTTTCTATCGCGTTCGTGATTGCACGTTTGGTAATTTCGTTAAACACGACGCGGTGTATAGGTTTATTTTTGAGTACATTTTTGGATTTCAATATTTCCGCAAGATGCCATGATATGGCTTCTCCTTCGCGGTCTTGGTCAGTGGCCAAATACAATGCATCCGCCGATCGCGCAGCTTTAGTGATGCTTTGAACGTGTTTTTGGTTACGTTCTATGACGTCGTATTTCATGGCGAAGTCATGCGTCGGATCAACAGCACCTTCTTTGGGAATCAAATCCCGAACGTGTCCGTATGAAGCGAGCACACTGAAGTCCTTGCCCAAATACTTTTCGATGGTTTTGGCCTTTGCCGGTGATTCTACGATGACTAAGTTTTTGCTCATCAGCGGATTAACAGATGCACATCAAAAAAAATTTACCGGTACAACGGTAAACGGTTATTCGGCGATTATAGACCGACCTTGCAGCAAGAGAGCCGGTTATAGTTCAGCTCTTTTTACTATAAAAATTAGATTGTGTGAATGTTTTAATGTATAGCGGTCGGTAAATTGTCGTAAACCAGATCTTCCATTCTAGCGAATGCAATTTCTTCATCGGGTCGGCTGAATAAGATAACCAAAATGACCCATTTCAAATTTTCGATTGAAATTTCTTCTTCGTTAAACGCCATCAATCGATTAATGACCAATTCCCTGCTTGTAGGGGACAAAATTCCAGTTTGTTCCAAAAAGATTAGCAATCCACGGCATTCCATATCCAGTTTTTCCGATTCTTCGCGGGAAAACACACGAAACGACGGCGCCGCACTGACGATATCTTGCTGATTTGTTAGAGATTCGAGCCACTCAAATGCTTTATTGACTTCGTTGTGTGCGAATCCAGCTTCAACAAGTTCCGTCCTAATGGCATCAGGGTCCGGAACGAAACCGGATTCATCGTCCAGATAGTTTTCGAATAAATAGATAATAATGTCGAATACATTTTCTTTCATAAGTTTCTTCCGTTCGAGTGCACGATATTAGCGCGTTCGTTCCAGCTCCAACGTTTGTAGTGTGGTATTTCAGGCTCTATTGTCGCATTTATTTCGGGATTTTTGTCAATTTGTCTATGCAAATCTCGCCAAAAATTTTGATTGTCGGGGTATCCCTTAGCCAGAATGTTATTTAGATTCTATCCGATTTTTATTATAAAAAATTATTATTTAACGCGGTAGTAACAGCCTCCAGCCGCCGAATGTACAAATCCTTGGAGTTCCAATACCAATAACGTAGACGCTATTGATTCGGCTGATTCACCAGTCTGTTCGACAAGAGTATCTATCGAGGTGGGGCTGTAAGCAACAAATTTCAAGATATTTTCATGGACTTTTTCCAAAACAGGCTTGGTTGTATGTTCCATTTCGGGTTTTTCGCAGCCTGCGGTGAACATATTCAATTCGTCCAAAACATCATCGGCGGTTTCGACCAATTTGGCGCCCTGTCTGATCAATGCGTTGCAACCTCGCGCTAATGGATTATGAATGGACCCAGGAATAGCAAAAACCTCGCGACCTTCTTCGATTGCTTGACGTGCTGTCGTTAACGAACCGCTGCGCGTAGCTGCTTCTATGACTAATGTTCCCAAACTTAAACCGCTAATAATGCGGTTGCGCCGAGGAAAATGACCTGCTTTGGCCGCGCTGCCCAGTATAAATTCAGAAACGACCGCGCCTTTGGTGGAAATTTCATGGGCCAACTCCTTATGGCAGGCCGGGTAAACGCGGTCCAGACCTGTACCGGTAACTGCGATAGTTTTGCCATTAACAGCCATGCTTCCCGTGTGGCTTGCTGCATCGATACCCAGAGCAAGACCGCTAGTGATGCACAAGCCAGCCGATGCCAGGCTGGCCGAAAAATCGAAAGCGGATTGTTTCCCTTGCGTTGAAGGATTGCGACTGCCAACTATAGCAATTTGTGGTTTGGATAAAAGAGATAAGTCGCCAATTGCGAATAAGATTGGGGGGGGTACTGCTATCTCTTTGAGTAAAGCGGGGTATTGCGGGTCATCAATGCGCAACGCATGGTGACTGCATTTAGACAACCACAGCAAATCGGAATCAACCGCGGTCCAGTCTGGATTTAGGAGATATGCTACGCTGGGATCGGAAAGTTGCAGCGATCGCAGTATTTTTCTAGGTTGGTCGAAGAGTGCTGCGGGATGGCCGATAGTCGCCAGCAACTTGTTGAAGGTTGCTGGTCCGATTCCGGGTGCGCGGAGCAGCGCGAGCCAGAATCGGAGCTCTTCATTTTGGTCTATTGCAACGGCCTTTTGGTTAGGGCGTTTGTACCTTATCCATGACGTGAAGTGCACTGGTGGCTTTCATGACCAGCGCATAACTGACGCGTTCAAATGGTCTGAATACCAACAACACACCGGCGTACTCGTCAGGCATTTGTATTTTTTGAGATGTAAATCCCAGCGCGGTGTCGCGTATAATTCCATCCGATTGCATAATTGCCAGTACGTGACCGGATTCGATGCCATCAGCAATTCCTCGATCGATAACTACAACATTATATTGTCCGATCTGCGAAACACCCCCGAGAACACTTATAATCTGACCATTAATCTGGGTTTTAGGTGCGCGAGGTTGGTAACTCAGCTGAATTTGTTCTTCAATGACAGGTAAAAGTCTATCCCCTACCAACGTTTCCCGTTCTGTACTGGTCAAAAGTAATGTGGCCGGGTCGCCAGTTCTGAGCAAATTGGTATCGGCTACATAAAGCGCTTCATTGCCCAAATGATCGCCGGTTACGGGATCTCTATAAGCGATCCCCGGTCTAAAAACCATATAACCGTTAACGGAGGCGTCTTCGATTGAGCGAACATAGATTTGTTCGCCCGCGCCAGCGACTATATGTTCGCCGGCGATATCTACGATATACGGCGCTTTTTGTATTTCCGATTGGGTAACGACACGGGGTGATGTTAAAAACTGTTTAATCGCATCGATGGGAATCAGAGGAATAGGTTCCTCAAGATCTTCAGCTCTGACACGGGGTGAAAGTCGTCCATTTGCGCCAACGCTTCCTCCGCGGTCTACACTTAACCTCGGTTTCCCATTGTGGTACGTTAAGCTGACGATATCACCCGGATAAATCCAGTGCGGATCTTTGATCTGTGGATTATTGTGCCAGATGTCGGGCCATCTCCAAGGGTCTTTGAGAAACATCCCAGAGATATCCCACAACGTATCGCCTTTTACGACGGTGTATCGATCTGGATGCGACGGATTAAGCGCCAGCTCATCAGCAATGGCGGCGATGCTGGTCAGGCAGCAGATCAAAAACGCGATGATTGATCGGAAAAACATATTTATTACCCTTAAGTTAGTCGCGGCTCGCAAAACCGTTATACGGCGTTCGGAAATTAACTTGCTTCCAAAGTCTAGATGATTTCAGCTAAAATTCCAGCATTAAGATCGTGCAAAATTGAGAGATGGTTATGGCTTTATTGAATATTCTTGAATTTCCGGACGAGCGCCTGCGAACAAAAGCCGTTGCTGTCGAGAATGTGGACAACTCGGTGAGGCAGATTATCGACGATATGTTTGAAACGATGTACGAAGCTTCCGGTGTCGGCTTGGCGGCGACTCAAGTTGATATACATCAGCGTATTATCGTTATGGACGTGAGCGAGGAAAAAGATTCACCGCTATGCCTGATCAATCCGGAAATAACAAAAAATGAAGGTGTTGAGGAGTCCGAGGAAGGTTGTTTGTCGGTGCCGGGTTTTTTTGAAAAGGTAACGCGTGCCGAAAATATTCGAATAAATGCTTTGGATCGTAACGGAGAAGTATTCGAAATGGACGCTGAGGGTTTGCTAGCGGTTTGTATTCAGCATGAGATGGACCACTTAAAAGGTAAGTTATTTGTTGATTATTTATCGGCGCTTAAGCGGCAACGGATTCGCAAAAAATTGCTCAAAGCACATCGGCTGGATCGTGGGTCAGGCGGAACTGCGAGTAAAGCAATTTGAGTTTGACCAAAATTAATAGTCGATTTATGGGTTAGTTCATGGCCAAAAATGATGGGCTAAATCTCATGCTATCCGATATCCCAAGCGAACTTTGGAAGTTTCTGTAAGGGTTAGAATCTATATTCATATATTAAAGAACGGTTCGGGTTGGTTTTCGCTTGAAAGCAATTTCCAAGACAACTTATTAAGCTCGATAGCACTGGATAAATGGTTCAAGATTAAATGTTCGTTGCGACAACAATTATTGGTGAATGGATCAAATGAGCAAAGTTGATTCGATGGCATCTACCTAGAACTAATTTTTGATTCTCTATGAAAGTCATATTTGCCGGAACACCGGATTTCTCAGTGCCCACTTTGGAAATGCTGTTACACTCCGGGCATAGTATCTGCGCGGTATACACCCAACCTGATAGACCGGCCGGGCGAGGTCGAACTTTAAAGCAGAGTTCTGTCAAAGCATTGGCCATCCAGAACGAATTGACGGTAATTCAGCCCGAATCGTTTCGAAAAGGATCCGATATTGCTCAATTGGAGGAATTTGAGGCAGATTTGATGGTCGTTATCGCCTATGGATTGATTCTACCGCAAGTGGTTCTCGATACACCCAGATTGGGTTGCATTAATGTTCATGCTTCGTTATTGCCAAAATGGCGCGGTGCGGCCCCGATCCAAAGGTCAGTGTTGGCCGGAGATGAACGCACTGGCGTGACCATTATGCAGATGGAATTGGGTTTGGATACGGGACCGGTGGTTGATAAAAAGGAATGCTCGATTGGTGAATTTGAAACCGCTTCGGAACTGCACGATCGATTGGCGGTGTTGGGTGCGGATGCTTTGCGGGATGTTCTACCCAGGTTAGAAAGTGGAGAGATCAATGCGAAAAGACAAGATGATTTACAGGCAAGCTATGCAGACAAGTTGTCAAAACAAGAAGCATTGATAGATTGGACTAAACCAGCTTATCAATTACAGAGACACGTCCAGGGTCTAAATTCATGGCCAGTGGCGCAAACGTCAATGGGGAACAAGGTATTGAGGATCTGGCGAGCAGAAGCGTTGAGCGAAGATTCTGATCATGAACCGGGTTTGGTGTTGCCTCGCCGCGGTAAGTTTTTCGATGTTGCAACCGGCAATGGCGTCTTGCGACTTCTGGAAGTGCAGATACCGGGTGGAAAACGCATGCCGGTCGATGCATTTTTGAATGCGCATCCGGTCGATGGACTGAAACTGGCGTAATGATTCATATTGTTAATTTAATTTTTCACCGACAAGGTAAGGTTTTTGGGAAATACCTACAATGCCCCCGGTGGGTTTTAATGAATGCATTGATTGATTCTAACTTTTGACGTGTTTTTTCTGTCTACACATTTTTTTTCCATGTGGTTTTGAACTCGCGGGTCATTGCGGCTCGAATTTTGCGCCGGGTTATCGTAGAGCGTCGCTCTTTGAATACTGCGTTGACGGAGCTAGACGGTAAGGCTTCTTCGGAGCAGGACAGAGCGTTCGTGCGATCCATCTGCTACGGGACTCTGAGGTGGTATTACAGGTTGGATGCGATACTGACACATTTATTGCGTAAGCCTTTGCGTAACAAGGATGCGAATATCAAGATCCTCGCATTGCTTGGGTTGTACCAAATCGGTTATACCCGAGTTAAGCCGCATGCAGCCGTCTCCGAAACCGTTGAGGCTGCCGGTAAAAAAATCTGGGCTAAGTCATTACTAAACGGTATTTTGCGAAATTACCTGCGTAATCCTGGTAAGTTCGATGCATTGGCTGATCAATCACTCGACGGTAAGTCGGCGCATCCTCGGTGGTTGTCGTGCGAATTGCGGAAAAATTGGCCGGATTTTGCCGACGACATCATGCGAGCCAATAATATGCATCCGCCTATGGTGCTACGGGTTAACCGACAGAAGATGACCCAAGGCCAGTACCTCGAGAATTTATCCAAAGTTGGAATTTCGGCGCAAACAATGGAAACCGTGGCCGATGCACTAATATTGGAATCCCCTGTAGACGTTAGCCGGTTGCCGGGGTTTTCCGATGGACACGTTTCGGTGCAGGACGCCGCAGCTCAACTTGCCGTCGACTTGCTTGACCTAAAGCCTGGCCAGAAAGTACTGGATGCCTGTGCTGCGCCGGGTGGAAAAGCAACGCATATTTTGCAGCGATGTCCGTCTGTGGGTGAATTGTTAGCGGTTGATATTGATGCGGATCGCGCTACACGAATTGAGCAAGATCTCAACCGGTTGGGTTGCGCGGCTAAAATTATTGTAGCGGATGTGTCCCAGCCCGATACATGGTGGCACGGGATTCCGTTTGATCGAATTTTGTTGGACGCACCATGTTCGGCAACAGGCGTTATACGCCGGCATCCCGATATCAAAATCCTACGAAGCGCTACAGATATCGAGAATCTATGCGAGTTGCAACAACGCCTGCTAAGAGCTGCCTGGTTGATGCTCGCGGTCGGTGGTGTGATGCTATATTCAACTTGCTCAATACTCAAACAAGAGAATTGTGACCAAATTACCCGGTTTTTGGCAGACAACAAACAGGCAAAATCTTTACCCATTAACGCCGATTGGGGCGTGAAGCAACCATTTGGCAGGCAGATAATAACGGGCGATCTCGACATGGATGGTTTTTATTATGCGAAATTGAAGAAAGTCTCGTCTTAGGCCATTCCATCCGGTACGGTGCTTATAGTGCTTTAATCATCGTCTAAAAGATGATTAACTAGTCTTAATTGATTGATCATAGGATTACCCTGATGTTATTAGGTATCCACGATGGGCTTCTAGATTACAGAATTAGGGAACCGTCTGTAGCTTAGTGTATTTTCAGTACGAATCTCTAATACTAAGGGAATAAATATACATTTCATAACGGGGTAATGCTTGATTTTGGCGACGCGCGCAAAATATTGTACGAAAATCTTATACCTTTTCTTAAGGAGCCGCGGAGCATGAATCTAATCAGACCGCTGTTGTTTCTGTGCGCCTTGTTTTGCTCTGGCGCAAGTTCAGCCGCTGATTACGGAATAGAAGTTGAGCGGGCTGAAGTGGTCAAGCGGCAACAAAATTATGTATTAAACGCGGATATTAATTATCGTTTTAGCCCGAAAGCATTGGATGCGCTACAGAACGGTGTACCCCTAACTGTGACGGTGAGGGTAAAACTTTACCGTTACCGAAAATACGTCTGGAACAAAACCATTGTTAGCCGCAGAATTCGCTTTCGATTGAGCTATCACGCATTACCTAGACGTTTTAGAGTTGTCAGCGAAAGCTTGGGGCAACAGCAAAATTTTGCAGAGTTGGGAAATGCTTTGGTTGCGATGGGGCAAATTCGTGACGTACCGTTATTGAGCGCCGCGGAGATTTCGGCTGAAGATAGCTACATTGCGCAAATGAAGGTTTCGCTGGATATTGAGGCGTTGCCATTACCGCTGCGGTCGGTTGCATACGTAATACCGCAATGGTATATCAGTAGTGGCTGGTACAAATGGCGGCTGGAAGAATAAAACCGCCGGTTAGCATTACCGTCGTCATTGTATTCGGGGCGATACTGCTGTCCCTGCATTTGATGAGTTCGGCCACCCAGGATCCAACCGGTCTGGGTGAAATGTACTCCTGGTTGTTATTAATTAATACGTTAGGGTCATTGCTGTTATTGGCGTTAGTGGCGGCCAATATCCATGCGGTTGTGCGTCAGGTTCGAAAACGTAAGGCCGGTTCCCGGTTGACGTTGCGCATGGTCTTTCTGTTTGTGTTGTTATCTATGGCTCCCGCGTCAATCGTATTTTATTATTCAATGCAGTTTTTGCACCAAGGAATAGATAGCTGGTTTGATGTACAAATTGACCAGGCCATGGAAGATGCATTGGAGCTGAGCCAGGCTGCATTGGATCAACGAATGGGGCAATTACTAAAAGAAACAAAGAAAATGGGCGAACAATTGGCTTCGACGCCAGATTCTTTGGCCACGATAGATTTGGAAGAAATACGTAATCAGTCTTCAGCGACAGAATTAACCTTATTCAGCAAAAGAGGCCGGATTATCGCATTTAGTAGCGCCTATCCTGAGTCCATTGTTCCCAGTCTTCCTGCGGACAGTATTGTTTCTCAGTTAAAGCATGGGAAGGCATATGTTGGTCTCGATTCTTTGGGCGACGGAGAAATGAGTATCCGTACCTTGGTCGCGGTTGGACCGGAAAATCTTAGGTATTTGCACGCGCTATACCCAGTGCCATTGAGGATTCGGGCTTTGGCCAATACGGTTGAATCTGCTTATGGCCGCTATAAAGAGATGAATTATTTACGGGATTCTTTAAAAACGAGTTTCTCGTTGACCCTTTCATTGGTTTTATTACTCAGCTTGCTTGCCGCGATATGGGTTGCATTTGTCAGTATTCGACGAATCGTTGCGCCAGTACGGGATTTGGCATTAGGAACCATGGCGGTCGGAGCAGGCGATTATGGACAGCGATTGCCGGTGATGAGCCACGATGAGTGGGGTTTTCTAGTAGAATCGTTCAATGAAATGACCGAACGTTTGGCACAAACACGCGATGAAGCCGATCGTTCCCGGATGGAAGTTGAAAATCAACGTGCTTATCTGGAATCCGTACTAGGCAATCTTACTTCCGGGGTATTGAGTTTTGATGCGCGGTATAGATTGCGTACCGCTAATCAAGCCGCCGATTCAATACTTGGTGTCGATTTTAACCATTACACCGGGAAGCGTCTGGCCGCATTTAGTGCTGATTACCCCAATCTGGAAAATCTTGTTGATGTTTTGCAACATCGATTAGAACAGGCCCAAGCCATGTGGCGGGATGAAATCGCATTTATGGGACGCAACGGCCGCCAGGAACTGATATGCCGGGGTGCACCGATTTTTTCCAGTTACGGCCATCGTACTGGTGCAGTTATGGTATTTGACGATATGACCGATTTGATTCGTGCCCAACGGAATGCCGCATGGGGGGAAGTTGCCCAACGATTGGCCCACGAAATTAAAAATCCGTTGACTCCGATCCAGCTTTCCGCGGAACGGATCAAATTAAAGTTGGGCGAAAAACTTGAAGCAACCGATGCGAAGATGCTGAATCGTGCGACCGATACAATAGTGCAACAGGTTGAGGCGATGAAAACTATGGTCAATGCGTTTTCGGCATATGCCCGGCCTCCCGAACGGCGGTTGAAGAAATTAAATCTGAATGCGCTGATTTTGGAGGTGTTGACACTATATCCTTCGCAGTCTGGTTTATGTTTAAAAAAATCATTGGACGAAGAGTTGCCCGAGATAGATGCCGATCCAATACGTTTGCGCCAGGTATTGCACAATTTGATTAAAAATACCACTGAGGCATTGGAATCGGTCGCCGATGGGAGTGTCCTGATTACGTCGAGTAAGGTCCGTAAACAAGGTTCGAATTATGTCGAGCTGAGTATTGCTGACAATGGTCCCGGGATATCGATTGATCAGGTAGATAAGGTATTTGAACCGTATGTAACCAACAAAGTAAAAGGGACGGGCTTGGGTTTGGCCATCGTAAAGAAGATAATCGAAGAGCATGGTGGCATAATCTTCATCGATACTGAGTATCGTTCAGGTGCGCGGGTGGTAATTCGCCTGCCGTTGGTGGAAAGTGTTGCAAAGTTGGAGTATGTAGAAGGAGAGAAGGAGAGTGGCTAAGCCTTATATTCTGGTGGTCGATGATGAAATCGATATTCGTCAATTGGTCCAGGAAATTTTGCAGGATGAAGGCTACGAAGTTTCGATGGCCGAAAATGCTGAGAGTGCCCGTCAATCTTGGCGTCAGCGCAAACCAGAATTAATCCTATTGGATATTTGGATGCCTGATACGGACGGTATCAGTTTGCTCAAAGAATGGTTGGAGGAGGGTGATTCAAATAGTCCAGTCATTATGATGTCTGGGCATGGTACGGTTGAGACTGCGGTCGAGGCCACGCGGCTAGGTGCCTACGATTTCCTGGAAAAGCCGTTGTCGTTGGCAAAATTGTTATTAACTGTAGAACGTGCGTTGGAATCCAGCGATCTGACGCAAGAAAATCTAGGTTTGAAACAGCACGCCTACGACTATGTTGAGCCTATAGGCAAAAGCGCCACGATAGAACGTCTGAAAGACCAGGTTAAACGTCTGTCGCAGCATGATACTCGAGTGTTGTTAACCGGAGAGCCTGGTTCTGGCAAAGAAAGTTTCGCGCGCTACCTTCATGTGAACAGCAGCCGTCGGGAAGGTCCCTTCATCGACGTCGCCGTGGGTACTATTGCTCCCGAGTATTCGGCGGTTGAATTCTTTGGTAAGGAGGAGGTTTCCCGGGTTCATTACGGTCTGCTGGAGCAAGCACACGGGGGCACGCTTTATCTGGGGGAAGTCGGCGATATGGACGACGAAATGCAACTGCGCTTGTTGAGTGTACTGGAATCGCGTTCATTCCTTCGCGTCGGTGGCAGTGAGCAGGTCCACGTGGATGTTCGGGTCATCGCATCAACCCGCCGATCGCTGGAAGATGAAATACATGCCGGACGTTTTCGTCGGGATCTATTCTATCTGTTGAACGTTGTGTCTCTTACGATCCCGCCGTTGCGGGAACACAGCGAAGATATTCCAGAATTACTCAATTTTTATATCGATTATTTCATCCAACGGGAGAAAGTACCGTTCCGGCGTTTCACGGTGCCAGTACAGAATTTTCTTCGAAATTACCCTTGGTACGGCAATATCCGGGAATTGAAAAATCTGGTGCAACGATTGTTGATTCTTGGCAGCGGTGAAGAGATCGAATTGGACGAGGTTAAGATGGCCTTGGGTTCGGCAAGTGTTGTGCACTCCACCGATCATCCGGAATTTTATGGCCTTCCGATCAAAGAAGCCCGTGAGCATTTTGAAAAGGCGTATTTGGAATACCACCTTCAACGCAGTAACGGTAGTGTAGCAAAGCTATCTTCGGCGATCGGTATGGAGCGAACCCACCTTTATAGAAAGCTGCATTCTTTGGGGATTAAGTTTAAAGAAAAGAAGTAGAATCTGGAATTAATGGATTTTGCTTTATGGGATTGACGGGCTATGAATATTGATGAATGAAATTCAAAATAAATGGGACCGGATTCATGCGAAAAATGAGAGCCTAGAGCTGCCACTGCCTGCTTTTGTTTTAGCGGAATTCTCCTATTTACTACCCGGTTCCGGAACGGCTCTTGAAATCGCGTGTGGAAAAGGTGGAAATGCGTGTTTTTTGGCGTCTTGTGGGTTGAAAACCCTGGCTTGGGATATTTCACCGGTTGCGGTTGCAAAACTTAATAATATTAAGCAAGATTGGAGCCTCAATCTTAATGCAGAAGTTCGAGATGTGGCATTGGTTTTATTCCCCCGAGATTGTTTCGATGTCATCGTTGCCAGCCGTTTTTTGGATCGCACTATCAGTGCTTCGATTGTATCTGCCCTCAAGCCTGGTGGTTTGTTGTATTATCAAACTTTTGTGGTCGGAAAAGACGTAAAAATCGGGCCCTCCAATCCTGATTACCTGCTCGCTGAAAATGAATTATTGTCTATGTTTTCCGCATTAATCCCCAGGGTTTATTACAATGTTTCAAGCGTGGGGGATCTATCAAAAGGTTTGCGTAACGAGGCCTGCTATATTGGCCAGAAACCATTAACCTAAATTCATTAATCTAACCTGAGTGTTGACTATGACACAAATCAGAAATTTGAAGCCTAATGAAAGCTGGGAATTCATGCAACAGAACGCCAATGCCATCTTACTTGATATACGGACCAAGCTAGAATATTCGTTCGTTGGTCACCCGATTGGAGCGGTACACATCGTGTGGAAGGATGCACCGGATTGGTCTGTCAATCCCAATTTTGCGGCAGAGGTTCGGCAGGCGGTTCCCGATACGAAAATGCCGGTTTTATTGTTGTGCCGCAGCGGGCGGCGTTCTATGGACGCGGCCGTCGCGCTGCAAAAAGCGGGCTATTCCAATTTGGTTAATGTCGACGAAGGATTCGAAGGGCCACTGGACGATGAAAAACATCGCGGTACGCTTGGTGGTTGGCGGTTTCATGGTTTGCCTTGGGAGCAAAGTTAGCTGCATTGTCGATACTCCTTGAATAAGTCATCGCTTAGCACCACGATGTGATCTGCTTAAGATTCTGGCGCATTTGGTTTAAAGTTCACTATGCGGTAGATCCAATGCGCCCTAACCAATACATTTGATCCACCCACACTTTCTTTTTGAAGCCGCGGCCTATTTCGTTGGGTTCCGGTTGTTTTTGTGGCAACGGTACCGCATTCAGGGTACCGGTATTGCCGAAGGCGAGGATGGTCTATGGCTGGCGGTTGGAGCGATTCTGGGCGCCGCGCTGGGGTCCAAATTGCTTGCCTGGGGTCAAGACCCGGAAGCGACCTTTGCGGGATTTCCTGATTTCGTAGCGTTGATGCAGGGCAAAACCGTGGTTGGTGGATTTCTGGGTGGATTAATCGGCGTAGAGATCGCCAAAAATCGATTGGGTTATAACCAGTCTACCGGTGACCTGTTCGTCTACCCATGCCTGGTGGGGATCATCATCGGAAGAATCGGTTGTTTTCTAACAGGGCTTCCCGATCGAACCCACGGAATTGCGAGCAGTTTACCTTGGGCTTGGGATTTCGGTGATGGCATTGGGCGTCATCCGACCCAGCTCTATGAAATCGTATTCGCAATAATAATACTGATTCTTATTGTGCACATTCGGCGCTGGTTGCCGTTGGCGGGGGATCAATTCAAGTGCTTTATGTTGGCCTATTTGACATTTAGACTGGTCGTGGATTACATAAAGCCCAGCCCCTATCTTTATTTTGGGATTCTTAGCGGAATCCAACTTGCTTGCATAGCCGGGTTGGTTTATTACGCAAAAGATGGAATTCGCATAGGCAAAAGCCTGGTATGGCAAGAAAAATAAGGCCTTATTTGTTCTATGACGCAGCGACGTCCGTTTGTAGTCAGTGTTTGATGCGCGTCGAAGCAAAAATTTTGATTCGCGAACAATCGGTGTACCTGGAGAAATGGTGTCCCCAACATGGGAGGGAACGGGTTTTGATCGCTGACGACGCGGATTATTACCGCTTAGCCCGCGAACGTTTTATTAAACCCCCCGAGATGCCGAAAAGGTTTAATACTTCAATGCAATGGGGTTGCCCGTATGATTACGGACTATGTCCGGATCACATGCAGCATTCCTGCTTATCCGTGGTGGAGATCAACGATCATTGCAATTTGAGCTGCCCAATCTGTTATGCCGGGAGCAGTCCAAAACGTTTAGAACACAAATCCTTGGACGAAGTTGATGCGATGCTGCGCGCAGTCAGCAAAAATGAAGGTACGCCGGACGTGGTGCAGATATCCGGCGGTGAACCGACGTTGCATCCGGATTTCTTTTCCATATTGGATATGGCTAAATCCCAGCCGATAAAACACCTGATGCTGAATACCAACGGTATTCGCATCGCCAATGATGCCGAATTCAGTGATAGGCTCGCGGAATACCAACCGGGTTTTGAAATTTATCTGCAATTCGATTCAATGCTCGACGAGAATATAAAGGTACTGCGTGGGACAAAACTCTTGCAAACCCGTATGCGGGCGTTGGAGCGTCTAAACCGGCTTAATCTTTCGACGACATTGGTGGTCACGCTGATGAAGGGCGTTAATGATCAAGAAATCGGCCAATTGATCGATTTTGCGCTAAAACAAGATTGTGTCCGGGGTATAACCTTGCAACCGGTGCAGGCGGCCGGTCGGACCGAAGGCTACGATGTTGCTCGTCACCGTTTGACACTGACCGAGGTAAGGCGGGCAATTTACCAACAGTCGAGCATATTTCAACAGCAAGATATAGTACCAGTTCCATGCAATCCGGATTGTCTCGCCATGGGCTATGCGCTGAAGCATGACGGCGACGTAACGCCATTGACTGGCCTGATTGATCCCAAGTGGTTACTCGACGGACCGGATAATACGATAGTGTTCGAGCAGCAAGCCGATCTGCGCCAGCGGGTCACGGGCTTGTTCAGTGCCGGACTTTCGCCGGAGTCGAGCAGCGCTGCCCTTGGCGAACTTCTTTGTTGCTTGCCGAAGGTTAAATCAGTCGGTGATTTGGGTTATTCGAACGTGTTTAGGGTATTGATTATGCAGTTTATGGACGCCCATTCCTTCGATGTACGAGTGGCCAAAAAATCCTGCGTCCATTTTGCCCAAAGCAATGGTGATATGATTCCTTTTGATACCTACAATTTGTTTTATAGGGATGAACTTCGAGAGCGTTTGCAATCCAATCGCCAACGCTACGCTCAACTACACCGGGAGGGAGTGTGAACGATAATGAACCAAATTCTTCTTCTGAATTGGAAAAGCCAGATTCCGTGGGAAATGGCATAGGCATGTTGTTATTACTGCATCTTCTGCAATTCCCAATGGCGTTGTTTTCGGCGTGGATCGCGATTGGGATAAGCCAGTTAGTTTATGTCATACCTTATGGAATCAAATTGTCCAGGGAGGGTCGTAAACAGTCGTTAAAGGGATTGATGATCGGTGCCGGAATTACATTTTTGTTGAATACAGCGTGCTTTGGTGTATTTATGGTCGCGCTTGGTCATTAGGACCTATCCCTAGATTGTCTATCCAACGGATTGAATGCGTTAAAATTTCGGCCTAATTCTATTTAATGAACCCACCAATTCAATTGGACACAGAATGAATGAATCACACCCGAAAATGCAACGTGGTTTAGTTTTACTATTCAGTCTTGTTGCGAGTATCGCGATCGGGCAATCAGAATCGCCAGAACAATGGTATGAACAAGGTCAACAAGTCATAGAGTCTGCCAGCGTGTTAAAACCCGTCAATCAGCGGGCTAAGAATGTAATTTTGTTCGTTGGCGATGGAATGGGCGTATCGACGGTAACCGCAGCGCGAATATTGGAGGGCCAATTGCGCGGCAAATCGGGTGAAGAAAACGTATTGAGCTTTGAGGCCCTGCCCTATGTGGCGTTGTCCAAAACTTACAACACCAACCAGCAAACTCCTGATTCGGCCGGCACCATGACAGCAATGATGACCGGAGTCAAAACCAAAGCAGGCCTGATCGCTGTGAATCAGAACGTTATCCGTCGCAACTGTGCCAGCTCAAAGAACAATCACCTAAGAACTTTTCTTGAAGAAACGGAAAGTACCGGACGTTCTACCGGAATCGTGACGACGGCGCGATTGACACACGCAACGCCGGCTTCGACCTACGCGCATGTACCCGAGCGTGGATGGGAGGATGACCACGAGCTGACTGCGGAGGCAAAGAAAAACGGCTGCAAAGATATTGCAGCGCAGTTGATCGAGTTTCCATTCGGAGATGGGATCGAGGTGGCGATGGGTGGTGGTCGGCGTGGGTTTTGGCCCGATACCGAATCTGATCCAGAGGACAGTGCTGAAAAGGGTAACCGAGAAGACGGCCGGAATCTGACTAAAGCCTGGTTAGCACGCTATAAAGATGCCGCTTTTGTTTGGAATAAAGGTCAATTCGATGCGATTAATCCTGCCAATACCCGACATCTGTTGGGTTTATTCAATAGATCGCACATGGCTTACGAGGTGGATAGAAAACGTGGTCCGGATGGCGAGCCGTCGTTGAGCGAGATGACGCGCAAAGCGATTGAAGTTCTGCATAAAAATGACAAAGGATTTTTTCTAATGGTCGAATCCGGGCGCATCGATCACGCACACCATGCCGGCAACGCTTACCGGGCATTGACCGATACCATAGAATTTGCAAAGGCAGTTAAAGTGGGCTTGGAACAAACAGAATCAAACGATACACTGATATTGGTTACAGCCGATCACAGTCATGTTTTCACCATTAGCGGTTATCCGACCCGGGGTAATCCAATCTTGGGAAAAGTCGTAGGTAATGACAATAGCGGAAACCCTAAATCTAGCGCGGCACTTGCCGACGACGATAAGCCGTACACAACGTTGGGCTATCAAAATGGTGCAGGGTTTGCGATGT
The DNA here is from genome assembly GCA_964619885.1 of uncultured Methylococcaceae bacterium. GTDB lineage: Bacteria > Pseudomonadota > Gammaproteobacteria > Methylococcales > UBA1147 > CAZUGA01. The sequence continues at coordinate 22,873 of CAZUGA010000008.1, read as the reverse complement.
TGTCGGATGGGGAAGCACCAAACACCCGTAGGCCAATTGTATCGGGACGCGTTGCTGATCTTGCTCAAATCAATACCAAAAGTCCAGGCTTTCACCAGGAGTCATTAGTACCCAGCAACAGCGAGACCCACGGCGGTGAAGATGTCGCGGTGTATGCCGGAGGAGCTGGCGCTTATCTGTTGCATGGCGTGATTGAACAAAATGTCATTTATCACTTGATGCGGAAAGCGATGGCTATTCCTCGTATCGCAGAATCGAAATAAGAGAGTTCTTTTGATTGCGACGTTCATGGTTCTGTCTGGCTTGTTTGGACAAGTTCCCGGCTAACCAATACAATCTTTGTAGCATCTTAATAGTTCAAAATAGATTTGTGGTCGACGATAGCGAAAACGAGATTCAACTAAAAAAATATCAAGCGCGAATGTCTCTGTGGCGTACCTGCATTTTTGCGTCATTGGCCTTTGCGGTCGTCGCGATTGCGGCTGCGACGGTATCGTTTTATATTGCATCTACCGAAGCGCGGCTGGAAATCGAGTTGGCGCAAAGCAAAGCCTTGCAGAATGCGCAAATTAAGCAACTCGAATCCGAAGACCATTACGTTAAAATCTTTATGGACAGGATTCTCCGAACTGGCAATCGCAGCCAGGAACTGCGTTACGCGAAATATTTTTCTATAGTTTCGGCGACTGAGGATCAGCGTAGCCGTTGGACCAAGTATTATGATTATTTGGTTACTAAAAAGGTCTCTCCACCAGGTAGGATAAAAACGGCGCGATAGCGCCAATCCTGTTGGTCAACCAGATTTCAGGCAGTGCTTTTTCGTAGTCAATCGGCAGAACGCATAACGCCCCATTGATACCGCAATAAAACGTTCAACAGAGTGTCTCGGTGACTTCGAGACTTTGAGCTTTTGATTCAATATTCCCTACAATTATCAGATTATTTTGTGCGCTGCACAAGCTCGTGCTAGTATCAGTACAGACTTATGTATATTTAAAGTTTTGAGGTGAACCTTTAATGGAAATCAAAGATAAAATTGCTGTAATTACTGGCGCCGCCAGCGGTATTGGCCATGCTGTTTGTCTGGAATTGGCAAACAGGGGTATCAAAAAAGTGGGTATGGTTGATATGAACGACGAGGTGATTGTAGCCGCCGACCAGATCAACCAAGACCAGGGTCGAAATGTTGCAGTTCCATTCAAAGGTGATACAACCGACGAGCAATTTCGTGCGCAGGTGTTTGATAACCTGTGCGGCAGCGATGGAATAGTCAATATATGTGTACCAGCAGCGGGAATCACGCGGGATGCTTTGGCTGTAAAGGTGAACAAGGAGACCAAGCAAGCGGAAATTTATTCGGTCGAAAAATTCAGACTGGTTGTTGAAGTCAACCTTATCGCGCCGATTTATTGGGCGATGGAAATGGTTGCGCGTATTGCCGAACAACGGGCGCAAAAAGGTGTGAAGAAATGGCATCCAAACGAGGGAGTTCAGGCAGCCGCCATATTTGTAGGCTCGGTTTCCTCACAGGGTAACAAAGGTCAGATTTCTTATGCCAGCACCAAAGCCGGCTTAGAGGGGGCGGCGTCGACCTTGACCAAGGAAGCCATTTTTCACGGAGTGCGCTGCGGTGTCATCCATCCTGGTTTCACCGACACGCCTATGGTTAGAGCGCTTGGCGAGGATTACATTCAAGCAAATATCCTGGGCGATACGCAATTGGGCCGCCTGATTAGGCCGACTGAAATCGCAGATGCAATTTGCTTTATGATCACCAACTCAGCGGTAAGCGGTGAGCTGTGGGCCGATGCCGGTTGGCATCCCTCGCCAGCTTAACAATAAGCTCGCTTATAGCCAGGCGACAATTTATAGCATTAATAACGTGTTCATCGCCTTTGTGCGTGGTGGATAATTAAGGCTGCTATAGGTTCGGTGAATCACATCGCCGGGGTAATGTTGATCGATCGAGTATTTGTCAGCGCCGACTAACGAAGCCCACATAGACTTTCAGAATTATGAAGGAAGGCTTTGTATTCGCGTTGGATGTTACCGCGCCGATTTTGTTGGTGTTGGTATTGGGTCCGCTATTGCGCGCGATAAAAATGGTCGACGACCACTTTATATCCGTGGCAAACCAGGTCGTGTTCAATATCACATTGCCGTGCATGTTGTTCTTCGGCGTTGCCAATCAACCCTTACAGCAAGCCTTGGATATTCCGCTTGTGCTGTTCGCATCTGTTTCCACATTCTTGGCGACTCTCTTATTGTGGCTACTGGCACCGTTCTTTGTCGCGCCGAGCAAGCTAGGCGTATTCGTTCAGGGTGGCTTTCGCGGTAACCTGGCGATCATCGGTATCGCCTGGGTCATGAATGCCTATGGTCAAGCTATCGTCGCCAAAGCCGGTGTTTATATCGGTTTGATGAGTATTTTATTCAACCTTTTGTCGGTCTTGGTGTTGCGATCCAAAACACAGCCTTATATCGCCGCCATGTTTACCAACCCGATGGTTGTTTCGGTATCGCTTGGGTTACTGGTTTCTGCACTGGGTATCGAAATGCCGCGACTGATCGTCCAAACCGGCGAATATATCGGCCAATTGACGTTACCACTGGCCTTGATCTGTATTGGCAGCAATCTACGCTGGAGCAGTTTTAAAGCGAATCATTTGGATGTGGTGTGGGTCGCGTTGTTCAAATTGGTGATTGTCCCATTGGTTGTGACGATTGCGGCAGTTCAATGGGGGTTTCAAGGCTCGGACCTGGGATTATTATTTTTGATGGTTGCAACCCCAACCGCGGCCGCCAGTTACGTCATGGCCAAAGAGATGACCGACCACGGCGCGCTGGCGGCGGAGATTGTCGCGGTAACAACGTTATTGAGCGCGGTGACGGTCACGGTTGGCTTGGTTGTGCTCCGGGCCGGCCGTTATATTTGATATCCTACTGTAATAGCCGTTTACATGCTGTGTTGAGAGGCCTCAGAGGTTGATTTGATGCAGTATTACTGAACACCCAATAAGCTTGTAGCCAGCACGATTTGGAAGGCGAATCCTATAATAAACGCAACGGTCCGCAGCAGTGGTAGCCCCATTGTGTAAACAACAAAGTGCGCGGCGCGACTGAAAAAATAGGTCTTGCAAGCGATCGCTGTTGCCGCGGTGCCCGCATCCAATACGGAGATCATCAAAACCAACGGTGCAAATACGACCAAATTTTCGACCGCATTTTTGTGTGCGTGCATCATCCGGTCCGCCCATCGGGCGATGGGAGTTAATCAGCGTGCAAAACTTACCAGGGTTCTGGGGAAAACAGCGTTGAAAAGTTTCCGCCAAGATGGTTTGGTTAATGTGTTTAGAATTCGATTTTTTGGTATTAAAGACGGTAGGAATCGTTCTATGTTTCGAGGTTGTTACGGTTGCGAATGAACTGATCTTAAAGTGTGGTGTTTTTGCAGTTTACTAAAGAGATGGAACGACAGTGCAACACCGGATTCACCACAATTGCGCAAAGTAATCATATCTTGATTTTCTTTTTGATCACAATTAACTCTGGGGGTGACTTGGTTTGATTATCGGGCGTGTGGATGGTTGTGTTAAATTCGATTGGTAGGGAAACAGCGTACGCCTTCACGGTTTCGGTTTCTTCCAATCCACCCGGGTGACCGGGATACGCCAGTATCGATACGCGGCCGCCGGGTTGAATAAGGTTGACTGCACATTCTGCGGCGCAGCGGCTTGATTTGGTATGGGTGGTCAAAAGTTGGTCACCGCTGGGCAAATAGCCAAGATTGAACATTATTGCAACTATTTTGGATTGGTGTTTAATTGGAATGCTCGTTGTTATGTTTTCATGGCTGGATCGGATCAATTCCACCCGTTCCAATAGATTCTGGGCTCTAAGTCGGGATTCCGTGTTGTTAATTGCAACTTGCTGGATATCGAAGCCATAAACGAACCCTTCCGGCCCGACCTGGCGCGCCAAAAAGGCGGTATCGTGTCCGTTGCCGACGGTTGCATCGATAGCAACATCCCCCGGTTTTAAAACTTCAGCGATAAATTGTTGGGCGAGATCAACCAGACGTGTAGCGCGCATAGTATCGATTTATGTTGGCCGACCTGGGTAACGGAGATGCGTGTAACAAGTGTTGTTTAAGACGTTCCGCATAATATGGGATTCTTAGCACCCCAGTCGATCCAAAGCCGTTAAATACCATTATTTCTTTGCATTCTGGGTGCGCGCCGATGAAAGGTGATTTATCCAGCGTACCGGGACGGATCCCAGCTTGGTGTTGGACCACGCTTGCTTGTGGCGGTGCTGCAAATAGTTCGTTGTAGAATTTAAGTAAGTTATCCCTTGCGGGCTGGCTCGGGACAGTATCCAACGGGGTCCATTGGTAGGTCGCGCCTAGCTTGAACGATTGTTGGTCCAACGCTAACAACCATCGCCCTTTGTTGACTATGGCATCTGGCATATTGGTTTCACTCTTTAAGCTCAATATTTCGCCCTTGGAAGGCTGAAACGGTAACCAAGAAAACCATGGATTGGCGTTGGTTGCAAAACCATCGCAACAAACCATGCGATTGACCCGCTTACCGTGCCAATGAATGCCGGATTTACGTTGTGCTATCTCATCGTAGTCAATGGCTTCGGATAACAAGCTGTTTTCGGTTGAAAAATGTGCCCGTAATGTTCGCAAGAACCGATCACAATCCAAAAAACCACTATTCAATTGCTGGTAGCCACCAAATTCTAATTTAAGACCGTGAAGGTTGGTTTTAGGACCGATCGATGTGCCTATGTAGGGTTGATAATTAGAATCATCAATGCGCTTAAAAAATGAAGTACGTTCATTGGCATCGTTGAATAGCCTTAGCATCGGTTTTTTATAATAGAAGGCTTGGCGGAAGAATTCCCCGATCTGTTGGTATAGGGTCAATGCTTCTTGCAGATACAGTTCGGTGGACGGCGCTTTGACGAATCGTTTACCCAGTATCGGATTAACGATACCGGCAGCGATTCGCGAGGCTGAGTTATTCTTACCGGGATCGCAAACGATTATGCGCTGCCCCTCGCGTAAAAGTAACCAGGCCAATATCGATCCTGCCAGGCCTTGCCCGACAATTAAAAAATCTATTGTCGCCAGTTTGTTCAAAAGATTAGTGGCGGAGATAGTTCTTAGCGTATTAGTTGTTGAAGAATTTTACGTTACTAGAGTTCATTGCATGTGATCGAATATACGCTCAACCTGTTGCGTAGCATAATCGCACGCACCGATGCTTTGTTTGACCTCGATTTCCTGCAAAATACTAGTCTTTTGTTGGTCCATCTGCTGGCGTGCTATACGGTTGATTGCAGCGCATTTTTTTAGCATTCGTTCTTCCGCCGCTTCCAATTCAGTGTATACCGACGTATCCAGGTCCCCTTCCAGTATTTCACCGATACGGGTGGTCGCTTGATTTTGCCGTTTGAAGACCGATTCTGCGTACTGTTCGAATTCCTCTATTGAGCGGGTGGTTTGACTTCCATCCGGTAATTTCGTCGTTACCGTCGTGCAGGCTTGCAGGCAAAATATGATGGACAGGAGCGCACGGGTGCATCTACCGTAGTGCGGTCGTCGGAGACTACGGGTGGTTCGATTGTTTTTCAAATTAACTGTCTCGGTTTGTGCAGGTCTTTATAATGGCCAGTTAGACTAACAAATTTTTAGTGCGACAGGCTACGGGTAAAATTGAATCGGAACAATAGCCGATGGGTTAATGTCGGCTGCATTTTGGATTGAATGAATGAAAACCAGAGTCACCTGGATTACCGATGTGCATTTGGACTTTTTGCAGGCGGAACAGATCGATAGCTTTTGTGGTCAGATTGCTCGGGAGCAATCTGATGTGGTTCTGATCGGTGGGGATATAGGGCAGGCGGGGAATATTGTCGAATATTTGGAGTATGTAGAAGCCAAGCTATCGCTACCGATCTATTTTGTGCTGGGGAATCACGATTATTATCGGGGCAGTATCGCTCAAGTGCGCGAAAGAGTGACAGCGTTGAGCCGAAACAATCAAAATTTGAACTGGCTCCCGGCCAGTGGCGTGGTCGAGCTAACGCCGAATACTGCTTTGGTTGGCCACGACGGTTGGGGTGATGGGCGTTTGGGTGATTATGCCGGGTCGTCGGTAATGTTGAATGATTTTCGACTGATCGGTGATTTGGCTGGGTTGGATGCAGTTAGCCGTGGAGAAAAACTGGGATTGCTGGGGGATGAAGCGGCGGCCTATTTGTACACTGTGACTAGTGAGGCGCTGACGCGTTACCGGCGGGTTATTGTATTAACCCACGTGCCGCCGTTTAAGCGAGCTTGTTTGTACAAAGGGCAGATCGGTGGTGATGAATGGTTGCCGCATTTTACCTGCAAAGCGGTTGGCGATGTGTTGAGCGGACTAATGACAAAATGGTCGGATAAGGCGCTGACGGTATACTGCGGCCATACGCACCACGCGGGTCGAATTGACATTTTGCCGAATCTACGGGTTGTGGTCGGTGGTGCGGAATATGGCGCACCGGAAATTCAGAGTACTTATGAGGTTGCCTGATTGACTAAATATAGAACCGCTCCCGTCGCTTCAAGTGCGATGCCCAGCGGGATACCGAATATTATTGCCAATGAAGCCGCCGAGCGTTTCAGCTATTACGGAATGCGTGCCATTTTGGTCGTTTTTATGACCCAGCATCTGATGAACAGTGCCGGGGAATTGGATGTCATGAGCGAGGAGGAAGCCAAAGGTTATTTTCATTTGTTCGTATCAGCGGTCTATATGACGCCGTTGCTCGGCGCGTTGGTTGCGGATGGGTTATTGGGCAAGTACCGTACGATTATTCTGCTTTCATTGGTCTATTGTTTGGGTCATTTTGCGCTAGCCGTTGACGATACTCGGACCGGTCTTTTGGTTGGGCAGGGATTGATTGCATTGGGTGCCGGCGGGATCAAGCCTTGCGTGTCGTCGCATGTGGGTGACCAGTTCGGCCGGAGTAACCAGCATTTAATGAGCCCGGTATTTGGTTGGTTTTATTTTTCGATTAACCTGGGTGCGTTCCTATCGATGTTGATTATTCCTTGGTTATTGGATCGATACGGTGCCAGCGTTGCTTTTGCCGTTCCTGGTTTATTGATGTTGCTGGCGACCTTGGCGTTTTGGTCCGGGCGTTATAAATTTGTGCATATTCCAGCGGCCGGCGGCGGATTCATTCGGGAGGTGTTTAGCGCGGAAGGTTTGAAAACAATGGGTAAGCTTTCGGTGATCTTTCTGTTCGTTGCAATGTTTTGGGCCTTGTTCGATCAGACCGGTTCATCCTGGGTTTTGCAAGCGCAAAAAATGGATAGAATGGTGTTTGGATTGGAAGTCCTGCCCTCGCAAATACAGGCCGCCAATCCCTTGTTGATCATGCTATTGGTGCCGTTATTTTCCTTTGTTGTTTATCCATCTGTATCGCGGCTAATGGAATTGACCGCACTCCGGAAAATTTCGATCGGGATGTTTGTCACCTGCGCGGCCTTTGCTATTCCAGCCTGGATTCAAAGCCAAATAGATTTGGGACTAACGCCGAATATAGCGTGGCAAGTTTTGGCTTATATTGTGTTAACGTCTGCCGAAGTAATGGTTTCGATTACTTGTTTAGAATTTGCATACACTCAGGCGCCCAAGAAAATGAAGTCGTTTATCATGGCTTTTTTTCTGATGTCGGTCGCGCTTGGAAACTTATTTACCAGCGCGGTCAATTTCGTTATTTTGAACCAAGACGGTAGTAGCAAGTTAGCCGGCGCCAGTTATTTTTGGTTTTTTACCGGCTTGATGTTTGCGACAGCTATCGTGTTTCTTTGGGTGATTCGCAGCTATCAAGAGGTTTCGTACGTGCAGGACGAGCAGCCGCTAGCATGACGACGCGGTGTGACGGATAAAAGCTACAAATTACCTGGAAGCCTCGCGTTTCGGTTGTGCAAACACCAATTATCCTAGTCATAGCTGATTTTATTCGAAAAACCCCAGGGTACCGTATTGATTTGCCCGACGTTGGTATCGCAATATGCTGCCGTTGGTGCGTTGTCCGAAGGCAAAACTTTTTGCGCAAGTAAGTTGGGTTTGATCCTAGAGATCCGTGAATATCTCTTGCACCGGCTGCAAGGGTTGGGATCAATAATCGATACGCCAATGTCCCAGGGGGCTTTTTACATTTTAATTCGAGTCAACACCGATTTGGACGATATGGTTTTGGTCGAAAGGTTGATAAGCGAATATGGAGTCGCGGTGATTCCCGGCTCGGCTTTTGGTATCGATGGGGGATGTTTTATCAGAGTGGCGTTTGCGGCGTTGGATAAATCTACCGCGCAAAGCGCTATCGATAGATTGGTCAAAGGATTGGTTGATTTAGCTTGAAGCGGTCAATAACATTGGCGATGGTTGTAGAGATTTCAATCGGATAAACATGACTAAAACGAGAGTTACCATGAATCAATTAAAGACTTTATTGCATTATTTATTGGTTGGCGTGCTCGCGGTTATACCCATCGTGATCGTTCTGGAAGTTGTCCTGTTCTTGAAGAATATCGTTTCCGGATTGATCACCGGCATGTACGGCTATTACGAGAGTTATCTGGTTGCCGCGTTGACCTTCGCGATTGTCATATCGGCGCTGTGTTTTGTCGGCTATCGGGTTAAACATCACAAATCCTATATCGTGATGGGCTTTGAATACGTAATTCGGCACATACCGTTTTTGAATTCAGTGTATCGAATATCCAAAAAGCTGATCAGTATGGTTAAGGTGGAAGATAAGGCCGGAGACATCCGCGAAGTGGTTTACATCGAATACCCTAAGGACGGACTTTGGGTTCCGGGCTATGTGACCAACAAAAAAGATGATATGTATGTGCTCTATGTCCCAACATCGCCGAACCCGACATCGGGGTTTACCATCATCGTCCATGAATCAAAAGTCGTGAAATCCGATATGAGTCTTGAGGATGTAACAAGTTTTATTGTTAGCGTGGGCGTGGATTACAACAAGGATACAGAGATATCAAAAATTCCAAAAGGCTAAAAAATGCGCTCGCAACAACCGGTGGGCCGGCTCGGATTGTGCCCGATATGTCCTAGACGGGAGCAGAAACTTTTACTTGAGGCGAGCGTTTGATGGCTAAAATTCGCGGAATAATCTTTCTACTTTTAATCTCTGTAATTGTCGGCTGTGTTGCTCTGCAAAAGATTGAATTAGATAAACAATATGGGCCGGCCTACCCGCGTAATCGATTAGTTGATCCAGTATCTGGAAGTATCGACTATTTGCGCGATGTAAAACCTATTCTGGAGAATCGTTGCGTAGTTTGTCACGGTTGCTACGACGCGCCCTGCCAATTGAAATTGAGTGCTGTCGAAGGCATTGAACGGGGCGCAAGCAAAAAAAAAGTGTATGACGGTTCACGCCTATTGGCGGCGAATCTTACTCGCCTTTTCGATGATGCGCACACCACAGAACAATGGCGACATAAAGGCTTCTATCCAGTCTTGAATGAAAGAGATCAGACCGAAGCAGCCAACCTAAGCGGCGGAACAATGGCGCGAATGCTTGAGCTGAAAAGGCTTCACCCGCTCCCTAGGGGTGACCGCCTTCCGGAAAGTTTCGATCTTTCTTTGGATCGTGATCAACAATGCCCCAAAATAGAAGAGTTTGAAAGTTTCGCCAAGGACTATCCGTTATGGGGGATGCCCTATGGATTCCCCGGGCTCCCTGATTCAGAGCACGATGTAATCGTAGAGTGGTTGAAACAGGGCGCGCACCATCAGAAGCCCGCACCAATTTCGAAGGATGACTCGGTACGAATAGCGGAATGGGAGACATTTTTAAACGGTAGATCGCTGAAACAGCAATTGATGGCTCGTTATATTTATGAGCATTTGTTCTTAGCGCATTTGTATTTTGACGGAAAAGAAACACCATCATTCTTTCGCTTGGTACGGTCTAAGAGCAAGCCTGGTGATCGGATCGAATTGATTGCCACCCGGCGTCCCTATGATGATCCAAAAACCGATAAGTTTTATTACCGCTTGCAACCGGTCCGTTCCACCATCTTGGTGAAAACCCATATGCCGTACGCGTTGAGCCCGATGCGAATGGCGCGATACCGGGAATTATTTCTGACCCCGCAGTATGAAGTGCCGAGATTGCCGTCGTATAAGGTGGACACTTCGGCCAACCCGTTTATGGCATTCCGAGCTATTCCGGTTTCGTCACGCTATCGGTTTATGCTGGATGAGGCGCAGTTTACGATTATGGGTTTTATTAAAGGTCCGGTGTGCCGAGGTCAGATGGCGCTCAATGTGATCGAAGATCAATTTTGGGTTGTATTTGTCGATCCGGATCATCCTCTCCTTTATCCTCAAAGCGAATTCCTTGCCAAAGAAAAGTCTAATCTGAGGTTGCCCGCACAAAACCAAAGCAACAGTACGGCAATGCTCGCTTGGTTAGAATACTCAAGACGCCAAAAAAATTATCTGAAGGCAAAGGCGCGTTATTTAGAGAAAAACCTAACTGACAAGAAAGATGTCTCGTTAGATCTGATCTGGAATGGAGATGGACGCAATCCGAATGCAGCATTGACGATATTTCGTCATTTCGATAGTGCCAGCGTGGTGCAAGGCTTTGTCGGAGATCCACCCAAAACTGCGTGGGTTATCGGTTACCCGCTACTCGAGCGGATTCATTATCTCCTGGTAGCGGGGTTTGATGTCTACGGTAACTATGGTCATCAGCTGAATTCACGGCTATACATGGATTTTTTGCGCATGGAAGGCGAGTTTAATTTCCTAACTTTGCTCCCGCGAAAAGACCGCGAAAAGGAACGAAATTATTGGTACAGGGGCGCGAGCGAGAACGTTAAAAGTTATATCTATGGACGGCGTATCAATTTTGACCAGGATTCGGGTATCGATTACCGAACAAATAATCCAAAGGCTGAATTGTTCGAATTGTTACAGCAACGTCTAAGGGCCGTATTGAATCGTTCCTACGCGATCGATCAAATCAAAGATCCTATCGTCGAAAAATCATTGAAGGAATTGGCTCGCGTGCACGGTATCCGTTTAAGCCCGATGCCGCAAACGGTGTTTCTGACAGTGACAAATAGTGAAACCGGTGTACTCGGGATGTATACGCTAATTCACAATGTTGGACACAGTAATGTGTCACACCTTTTCTCCGAAGCAACTGAGTATTTACCAGAAGAGGATACGTTGACGGTGACGAAGGGATTCGTCGGTGCGTATCCAAATGCATTTTTCCATGTCAAAAAGTCCCAGCTAACAGAATTTGTCGACGCAATTGCGGAACTCAAAAACGATGAAGATTACCGAAGTTTGTTGGGTCGCTTCGGCATTCGGCGCACCGCGCCAGACTTTTGGCGGTATAGTGATAAACTACACAGTGCCTATAGAAACGAAAATTCGCTCGAAGCTGGCATATTCGATTACAACCGATTGGAGAACAGGTAATAGGGTTGCTAAGTTATTAGTTGCACGCGGCTAAGCCTTAGATTAATCCCAATGTGCAACGGTTCACAGCCAATATCGCCCGATATTAAATCGCTGATAAATTCGGCGAATTATCGCCAACATGAATATTCGCAGTTGACGCAATTAAAAAGGCGCAGATTAACGTCAGCGTGCGTAGTCAGGCATTAAGATTCAATAGTGTTTTTCGCCCGGATTGCTCGCCGGATGAAAAGTTTAACCGCAGTTGGATGGCTTTGTCGTGAGAGTCTGCGGTGTGTTGTCCGCCGCATTCGGCGCATTTCGAAGCGATTTCGGTGGTATTCATTGCTTGGGTATTGTGAGTCTGGTTCTGATGACCGGTTTTATCGGATTCGGATTGCTGGGCCAATTCTGCGCGCGCTTCGGATTCAATCCGGGTGGCGGCTGCGGCGACGGAACGATCTTGCGCTGATGGGTTTGCCGGTGCCAGCGCGGCGCGACGGATGCGTTGTGCTTTTTCGATAGTAGCCTTGGGATCACCCGGTTCTGCTGAAATGTCGATGTTGACCTCGCCACCAACCGCGTATTGTTGTCCATCGGGACCACGTTGAAATTTGAAGCTGGGTCCGCCTTTGGCCAATGAACCGGCTGCGGCTAGATGTGCTTGTTCGTGGGTGCGAACTTCACGGTCGCGTTGTTTTAATTCGCGTAACTGTTTAAGTTCTTCTTCGGTCAGTTGTGTTCGGGTTTTGTTGACCAAGCCGTCATTGTTAGTTTTGCGGTCCTGTGTTGTCTGTGGATCTTCTTCATGATGGTGCCCACTTTGTTCGGCTCGATTGACAGCAAGCGGTACATTTCGTGCCGGACGCGTGCTGGGTGGGATAGACTGACGAATGGGTGAAATACTGGTCATAAGGTTCGAAAAAACGCAACTTCACCTGGGTTATCGGCCATATTCGAAATTACTGAAGTTTTCCATTTTTTCGTGCAGCGGTGTTTGGTATGTATTGCGGATAATGGTTGAATCAGCCTAATCTGGATCAGGAACGTTGATTTTGCCGTGCGATACCATAACTGCTTCACCACCGACTCTGACGGTCAATTGGTTGTTCCCGCGATTATCCATTTCGATATGTATCAAGCTGCGTCGCCCGGAATCAGTGCCGCGGTCGATCGCGAATGTGTAGGTGCCGGTTCGGATGTGTGAGTGAGCGCACAAATAACTAGTAAATGCTGGAATAGATGATCCGATTGGAGGGTCTTCGTTAATGCCGATGTGTGGTCCGACCAGTCGGCCATGAAACTCCGCTGTAGTATCGACGGATTGGCTGGCGAACAACAATAATTCCTGCGCGGAAGTTGCGGGTGCCGTGGTTTGACCCCAAGCCGAATAGTTGAATGTAGCTTTTCGAACGGCTTGGTAGGACGTCAGAGGTATGATTAGGTAAGGAAAACCACAGGATACCATCAACGTATGGTATTTCTTGTTTTCGATGGCGTCGATGGGTAGCGACAAGCATTCAGCCAATTCTTGGTCCCTGGGGACAAAACGGTCGATGATGGGCTCTGGTTTCAATGAAAACTGAACCAGTTTAACCTTACCATCCTCTACGCTGATATTCGTGTTTATTTCTCCGGCATTTTGCTCTAAGACTATCGGGTTGCTGTGCCCGTTCAGCGAAATATTGCCGGTTTCCGCCAAAACGTAAGCGGTGGCGATAACAGGATGGCCGGCGAAGTCCTTTTCACCGAAACCTGAAAAAACTTTCATTCGTCGTTTGGTTTTGTCATCGCCCGATGCGAACACAAAAACCGTTTCAGACAAGTTGAATTCATTGGAAATTTGCTGCATCCGTGCCTCGCCCAAACCTTCCGCATTCGGAAAAACAGCGATTTGAGCCCCTTCAAAAAGCCGATTTGTAAAAACATCGGCCGTGTAAAATTCGTATTCCAATGAACTTTCTCTCTTTGCTTGTAAATGTATTAGTTCGTATACCTATTATGCTGAATGATTGCCACAACATTCTTAACCCAGCGCCAATCGCGGTTTGTGTATTTTTAGTCCGCTGCTTAGCAGCTCACCTGTACGATTGTTCCATTCAGGCGTACCGGGTAGGTTTTAACATTGGTCTGGTCATTTTCCAGACAAACCCCACTTTGTAGGTTGAAATGTTGTTTGTATAGCGGTGATGCGACCACGATTTGACCATCTATGTCGCCGACGATTCCGCGCGACAACACATTGGCTTTGCCGATAGGATCGAAATTATCGATGGCATATAGCGCATTTTCTGAAGGCAAATAAAATATCGCCAATTGCTGTCCGTTTACAAGTGCGCAGATTCCCGAATTGGTTTGCAGATCGTCTAATTTACAGACATCGATCCAGTCTAAAATGGCTTCCATCTTTATTGCCGTATTCACCTACACAGGCCCTTACCCAGTGACTAATTCTTGTTTGCGTTCTTGTTCGGTCGCCGGTCTCAATTGACCGCGTTCCTCCAAAAAAACAACGTTATTGTCGGGTTTGTCGCTATTTACGAAATGACGGAATTTTTTCAAACCCGCTTCGTCCTCAAGCGTTCGCTTCCATTCGCACTCGTAGGTCCCGATGACGCGTTCCATCTGCTGTTCCAATTCTTCGACGATTCCCAAACGGTCACCGATGACAACCGACCGCAAATATTCCAGGCCGCCTTCCATATTCTCCATCCAAACAGAAGTTCGCTGCAGGCGGTCCGCGGTATGTACGTAGAACATCAGCATTCTATCGATGTAATTTATCAACGTTATCTTGTCCAGGTCGGTGGCGAACAAATCCCCGTGCCTGGGTTTCATGCCGCCGTTCCCACAGACATACAGGTTCCACCCGTTTTCTGTGGCGATGATGCCAATGTCTTTACTTTGAGCTTCCGCGCATTCTCGGGTACACCCGGATACCGCAAACTTAATTTTGTGCGGCGCGCGCAAGCCTTTGTATCTATTCTCCAATTCTATCGCCAAGCCAACGCTGTCATCTACACCGTATCGGCACCATGTGCTTCCTACACACGATTTGACGGTGCGAAGTGCTTTGCCGTATGCGTGACCGGTTTCGAAGCCGGCATCTATCAGCTCACGCCAGATCGACGGTAACTGTTCCAGCCGCGCGCCGAAAAGATCGATACGCTGACCGCCGGTGATTTTTGTATAAAGCTGGTATTTTTTGCCGACATTGCCCAATACAATCAATTTCTCCGGGGTTATTTCGCCGCCTGGAACTCGGGGTACGATCGAATAGGTACCGTTCTTCTGCATATTCGCCAGAAATTTGTCGTTGGTATCCTGCAAACCCAAATGCGCATCCTTGAGTACGTATTCGTTCCAATAGGATGCCAATATTGAAGTTACCGCCGGTTTGCATATATCGCAACCGCGTCCGCGACCGTGATTGGACAGTAGATCTTCGAAGTTTTTGATCTTGCCAACCTTAACCAAATGGTAAAGATCCTGACGGGTATGCGGAAAGTGCTCACAAATGTCGGTGTTGACCTCGACCCCACGTTTAGCCAGTTCGCAGTCTAAAACCGATTTCAACAAAGCCGTACAGCCACCACATCCGGTACTTGCGTTGGTTTCGTTTTTGAGTGCCGGAAGGGCGGTGCAACCAGCGTCTATCGCGCCACATATTTGCCCTTTAGAGACGTCAAAACAAGAGCATATTTGTGCTGATGCCGGTAACGCATCAGGCCCCAGTCCGACCATTTCGGCACCTTCGCGCGCTGGCAATATCAGCTGGTCGGGGTATTTCGGCAACGCGATGCCGTTCAGACAATACTGGAGTAAAGTGTCGTATGCGCTAGCATCCCCAATCAACACGGCGCCCAATAGTTGATGACCGTTTTCGCTAACTATAATTCTTTTGTAAATTTGGGCGGGTTCGTCAGTGTAGGTGTAGCTTTCCGCGCCGTGAGATTTGGCGTGTGCGTCACCAATACTGGCGACATCCACGCCTAACAATTTCAGCTTGGTACTCATATCCGAGCCATTAAATGCACTGTCGCGCTGGTTCAGAAGATCAACTACAGTCCGCGCCATATGATAACCTGGTGCGACCAGTCCAAAAATCTGGCCATTCCACAACGCACATTCACCGATTGCGTATATGTTTGGATCGGAAGTACGGCATTGGTCGTCGATTACAATCCCGCCGCGTTGACCCAGCTCCAGGCCAGAATCTTTGGCGAGCTCGTCGCGGGGTCTGATGCCCGCTGAGAAAACGATAAGGTCCGATTCCAAGGTTTGGCCATCGGTAAACTGCATTTTGTGGCGGCACTGATCACCATTTGTGATGCTTGTAGTATTCTTGGCGGTGTGGACTGCAACGCCCAGCGCTTCAATTTTTCTCTGTAATACCGCACCTCCCCCCTGGTCAATTTGCACTGCCATTAAACGTGGCGCGAATTCGACGATGTGCGTGTCGAGTTCAAGGTCCTGTAGCGCTTTTGCAGCTTCCAGCCCGAGCAAGCCGCCGCCAACGACTGTGCCGACTTTAGAATTCTTTGCGCATGCAACGATCGACTCAAGATCCTCAATAGTTCTATACACGCAACATCCGTCCCGATCATGTCCCGGAATCGGGGGGACGAACGGATAAGAACCGGTTGCAATGACAAGTTTGTCATAATTGATCAGACTGCCTTTGTCCGATTGGATTGATTTTTTCGCGCGATCTATGGAGACGGCCTTCTCTCCTAAATAAACTTTGATGTTATTGGATTCGAAAAAGCCGTCGTCGACCATTGACAGATCTTCGGCAGTTTTGCCGGAGAAAAATTCAGATAGATGCACACGGTCGTAGGCGGGTCTGGGTTCTTCGCAGAAGGTTATTATTTGGTACTGCTGTGCTGCTTCGGATGCGGCCATGGTTTGCAGAAAATTGTGGCCGACCATACCGTTTCCTATGACGACCAATTTTTGCTTATTCATATGTCTTACCTTGTAAACTCTTGGGTTTCCGTCCGCAAAACTATAGAGAGAGCTATATTTGATAGCCGTTCCGATCTGTTAAGCTAACAGCAATTATGATGCCGATTAGTGGTTAGGACGGAAATGACTCGTAAATCAGCTATCTATACTAGAAATCATTGAACTAGAATAGGCGTAAAATCTAGAGGGGCTCCATAATGGTGCAATTAATTTACAGCCGCACTACGAAATCGCAAATTCTGTTTCAGGGCGATCAAGAGTAGCCCATCAAAAAAATGAAACTAGCTCGCGGTTGGGTTTAATTCGGTTTTGAATGACTGAAATACCGCACCACGATCCCAGGATTTAGGTAGTCTATAGCGATGGCAAAAGGTTTTCTCGGCGGTTAATGTGTTTGAAAGCTATTAAATTCTCAAGCATTATCTGAGTTCCGAATAATGCTTAAAGTTTTTCTTATCAATACTCTAAAAACGCCATGGTCAGCAAGTTAGCTATTAGCATCGGACAGTGCAGCGATAAAGGTGTCAAGCCCGATAATGAGGATTTCTACGGTTTTAGTTATCCAAGTGAACCCCAATTAACGCATAAAGGGATCGCTATCGTGATATCGGACGGGATGAGCGGTAGTGAATCTGGCAAGGAAGCGAGCCGAGCCTGTACTATTGGATTCTTGTCTGATTATTTCAGCACACCCGACTCGTGGACGGTAAAAAATTCTGCGCAGAAAATATTATCAGCGACCAATAGTTGGTTGCACAGCAATGGTTATTCCAAATACCAGTCAGCCAAAGGTTTGGTTGCGACGCTAAGTATACTGATTCTTAAATCCAATACCGCGTACCTTTTTCACATTGGTGATTCCAGGATATACCGTATGCGGGAGGACAATTTCGAACAAATGACGCGTGATCACCGTGTCCAAACAGCTGACGGGAATAGCTATTTGTACCGGGCTATGGGGATAGAACCCCATTTGGAGTGCGATTGTAGAACCTTTCCGTTGCAAGTTGGAGATAGCTTTTTATTGACCACCGACGGGGTTCACGATTTCCTTAGCGAGAAAGCGTTGAAATCGTATTTAGCGGGTGGGGAGGAGGATATTCAACAACGCTGCGAGGCAATGATTAATGCTGCTGCGTTAAATCATAGCAACGACAATCTCACCTGTCAGATCGTCCACATCGATTCGCTTCCGCCTGCCGATGATAGTGAATTAAAGCGGGAAAACGCCAATCGGCCATTTCCTCCGCCGTTGGAACCCGGAATGGTGTTGGACGGATACCGCATTGAATCTGAAATTCACGCCAGTAAAAGAACCCAGATTTATATTGCAATGGATACGCAAAATAATCGAAGGGTTATTCTAAAGACGCCGTCGGTCAACTACGAGGACGATCCAAACTATCGGGAGCAATTTCTGCATGAAGAATGGGCTGGAAAGCGCATTGACAGCCCCCAAGTTTTGGCGGTGTTGGAATCCGACCGCCCGAAAAAATGGATTTATTATGTCACCGAATACATTAATGGTCGTACGTTGCGGGAATGGATAACGGCTAACCCCAAACCGGATTTGAGTGCGGTCGTTGATATCGTCACGCAGATTACCAAGGGTTTGCGGGCTTTTCATCGTATGGAAATGTTGCATCAGGATTTGAAACCCGAAAATATCATGCTCGATGAAAACGAGCGGATTAAGATTATCGATTTCGGGTCGGTCAAAATCGCCGGAATCGCAGAGATCAAATCTGAGGATGATACCAACCATATTCTGGGTACCTTAAACTATGCGGCTCCGGAATATTTGCTTGGTCAGAAGGGTGATGCCCGATCGGATCTGTATTCGGTCGCCGTGATAACTTATGAAATGTTAAACGGCGCGCTACCGTACGGCCGGGATATGCCGGAACAGACTACCCGCAAAAAATTATCAAAACTGCGATACACGCCTAGCGTGGATCTAAACCCCATGGTTCCGATCTGGGTCGATGGTGCCATCAAAAAATCCGTCGCGATCAATCCGGATTTACGTTACCAGGACATATTCGAGTTCCTACACGATCTCAAAAATCCCAATCCGGTTTTTTTAAATCAGCCAAAACCACCGTTGATGCAGCGTAATCCATTGATTTTCTGGCAAAGTTTATGCGGGTTATTGGCCCTGTCCAACTTTATATTGATTTATCTGCTCAAAATCGGTTGAGCCCTAATGCGTGAGCCGAATTTGGCAGGTGTGGCCGTTAGTGCCGCAATGATTCACTGCTTCAAGTTGCCTCGTTTACAGTTATGGGCCCGCTGCGGCCGTGCTTTGATAGAATAGAATTGGGTCGCCTGTAGCTATTTTTTACATAAATCCAACGTCTTAACAAATAAATTAAGTTAAATAATTAATATATATAAGAGTTTTATGAAATGGTGTCGACTTTGCTTAAGCTCCCAACTTGTTGACATTATGTGAAATCGAAGCACTTGGTTCCTGCGTTTAGTGGTCGGGATGATCCTTAGGCTGCAGTGAACTCGGTTCTCGATATAAATTATGACTCGAATAATAAATACGACTGATCACCGGCCTATTGCACTGCTTATACGCTGGTGTTTGATTATTGCGCTCTATTATGCGGGGACTCGTTTGGGGCAATTGCTTATCCTGGAATCGAACCTGGCGAGTCCGGTTTGGCCACCCAGCGGAATCGCGATTGCTGCGATACTACGGTGGGGATTCGCCGTGAGCCCGGCAGTATTTATCGGAGCATTGGTTTCAAGTAATTGGGGCGAAACGCCCGGAATGTTCATTGTGTTGGGCGGCCTGATCAGTACCCTTGAGCCGATGGCATTTGTCTGGTTGGTCAGAAGTTTTATCCCCGAATCCTACCCATTTGACTTAGCCAAAAACGTATTGATTTACTGCGGCATAGGCTTGCTGGTAGTTTTTTTCTCAGCGACCTTTAATGTAGGGATTAGCATGTCAGCCAATCTTGTTGAATCAAAAGATTTCGCACAAACCTGGTATACCTGGTACCTAGGAAATTATACCGGCGCAATTGTAGTTGCGCCGTTTCTTTTGACCTGGATCCATAAGGATCCACTCAATCTATATCAAGGTAAACTAACCGAGTTTGCTGTTCTGGGCCTATTTTTGTTGGCGGCATCGCTTTTGGTTTTTGGTGGGTGGCTGCCGAATCCAAGCGACGATTACTCAATCGACTATATTTTAATTCCGATCCTTTTGTGGGTTGCGTACCGCTTCCAAATCGTAGGGACTACCGCGGCGATTTCATTAATATCTATTATCTCGATTTGGGGTACGGCGAATGGACACGGACCATTTGTAGAGCAAACTGCGTTTGAATCAGAATTGGTATTACAAAATTTCACGCTAATTATTACAGTCACCTTGCTTATTTTTTCTGCAATTCTCAACGAGCGAAACATCTTCGAGAACAAGTTGGTCAACAGCGAAAAGCGCTATCATGACTTTGTCTCGAACAGCACTGAAGGTATCTGGCGCATGAATTTCAGGCAAGCATTAGATTGCAGCCTTCCGATTGATACCCAAATTGATTGGTTTTTTAAGCACGGGTTTTTATCCGAGGCGAATGATGTATTTGCCAGGAAGTGGGGTTTCGATTCCGGTAATAAATTGATCGGAAAGAACTTTAACGACATTGTGCCTGGCAGGGAAGCTGAAAACCGTGAAGCGCTCCGCCGCTTCATAGAATCCGGCTACAAAACACGGGATCTACGCACAACCGGTTTCGGCTTGGATCAAAGTATTAGATATTTTTCCACTCACGCCACCGGCTATATTGAAGATGGTTGTCTGAAGTACGTTTGGGCGATAATCACCGATATTACCGATCGCGTCCACTTAGAAGAAGCTCGACATAAAAGTCGCAGCCAAGAATTAAAACTCATTCAAGCCAATAAAATGAGTGCGCTGGGGGTATTGATTTCTGGGGTAGCTCACGAAGTCAATAACCCAAACAACATGGTATTGTTAAATGCGCAGACATTGGCTGAAGTTTGGCGGGATGCAGATCATATTCTGGATGAACATTACCGTGAAGAATCCGATGACCTGTTGGGCGGTCTGCCGAATTCGGAAATGCGTGATGCTGTTCCGGAATTGATATCGGATATTGCCGATGGGGCCACGCGAATAAAGCATATTGTCGATAACTTGAAGGATTTTGCTCGTCCGGGTGCCGTATCGGAGGTTTCTGATGTGGATATCAATTTGGCAATATCCCGTGCGATTCGACTGCTGCATTATTTCATTCAAAAAAAGACACACAATTTTACTAGCGATTTTGCTCAAGGTTTACCTATCATCAAAGGAGATAGCCAAAAAATAGAGCAAGTGATAGTAAATTTGCTGATGAATGCGCTTGAAGCCTTACCCAGTCCAAACCGTGCTGTTAGCGTATCTACGGCGGATGATACATCAAATCACTGTATTCAAATTTACATTCGCGACGAAGGGGTAGGCATTCCCAGCGAGGATCTGGATAAAGTGTTTGATACATTTTTCACGACCAAGCAGGCAACCGGTGGAACAGGGCTTGGTCTGGAGATCAGCGATATGCTCGTTCGTGAACATAACGGGGTCATCAGTTTTGACTCAGATCTTGGAAAAGGAACAGATGTTTTGGTTAAACTACCGTATTAGTTCGATTGTAGTGAATCTGAATGGATAAAAATCTGGAATTTGATCTACCGATATTGTTGGTGGATGACGAACCAAAACTGTTGAATAGCGTCAGTATTCTGCTGAGGTCGTCCGGGATCAAGCAGGTTAAAACACTGGGCGATAGTGGAGAAGTAATGCCATGGATGCGGCAGCACCCTGTTGGTGTATTGATTTTGGACCTTACCATGCCAGGTTTTTCCGGTCAGGAAATTCTGGAATTCGTGTGCGAGGATTATCCGGAAGTTCCGGTGATTATTATGACCGCGACGGGGCATTTGGACATTGCTGTGCAGTGCATGCAAGCAGGCCCCTGTGATTATCTGCTCAAACCGGTAGAAAAAAACCGTTTGATCTCATCGGTGTCGCGTGCGATGGAAATCAGATCCCTACGTGATGAAGTTTCTAATCTGAAAGATTCGCTGCTAGCTGATAGCCTGAGAAATAGAAGCGCATTCTCGGAGATTGTCACACAGCACCCGAAGATGATGTCGATATTCCGTTATATTGAAGCGATTTCGAAATCACCACAGCCGGTATTGATTTCGGGTGAAACCGGAACGGGAAAGGAATTGATTGCCAGATCTATCCATAAAGCGTCCGGCGTCGGTGGTAAATTTATTGCTGAGAATATCGCTGGCCTGGACGATACAATATTCGCAGACACTATTTTTGGACACAAGAAAGGTGCCTTTACCAACGCTGATCAAGCGCGACCAGGGCTTGTAGCGGAAGCTGAGGGAGGTACACTTTTTTTGGATGAAATTGGGGATTTGAAGGAAGCTTCGCAAATCAAATTGTTACGTTTGCTCCAGGAGCGGAGGTATTTTCCGTTGGGGTCTGATCAATCCAAAGCCAGCGATACCCGGATCGTTGTCGCAACCAATCAGGATATTTCAAAGCAAGTCGAATCTGGAAGAATTAGAAAAGATTTGTTTTTCCGATTAAAGGGCCACCACATTCGTATCCCTTCGTTGCAAGAACGCAAAACCGATTTGCCGCTACTATTGGACCATTTCCTTGAATTGGCTGCTGATAGTATGTGTAAAGTCGCGCCCAAAGTACCGAGACAATTGTTAACGCTCCTCAAAAGTTATCCGTTTCCCGGCAATATTCGTGAATTGGAATCCATGGTATATGACGCGGTCGCCTGCCACAAAGTAGGTATATTATCCATGCGTACCTTCAAACAAACGATGGGGCAGGATTATGTAGCGTCGGGTGGTGTTGAATTTGATTCCAGCGCCCCGGAATCTTCTTTTGCAGATATATTATCCAACCAACTTCCTACCATAAAACAAGCTGAAAAAATACTGATTGATTTCGCCATGGAGCAGGCAGAAGGCAACCAGGGCATCGCGGCTGGTATCCTGGGTATTTCCCGGCAAGCTCTTAATAAGCGATTGCGTCGCGATAAAGATGAACGGGCTGAAATTGGAGAGAATTCACTCAGCAACTAAAGATGGTGTGTAAGTCAGATAAATAACTAAGGCCCGTCCCACCTATTCCTTATCGAAGTTTTCAATGTCAAGGGTGCAACTAAGGTTGCCGATACCGGATACGCACATCTTCTCTAAGTCACCGAAAAATTAGAATTTTCTTATTTACTCTTCCAATATTTGTTGTTTTCGGGTTGCAATCCTGTCTTCCTTCGTAAGCGTCCGTCCGTACCATCTATAGAAATAGTTGTGAACTGATATTCTCC
>CAZUGA010000007.1:0-116970 GCA_964619885.1 uncultured Methylococcaceae bacterium | reverse complement strand
GCTATTCAAGCTACTAAGTCCACTCGCTTTGATGAGTTTTGCAAGTGGCTCTTATTATTAAACATATCTGCCAATAGACAAACGTTTTCGCAACCAGTGCCCAACCGAATAGGAAACAACAAACATTATTAGGTTTCCGATGATACCGGTGTAGTACAGATCGAATGGCACCGACAATGTTTGCGGTAATAGTCTGAGTTTGGACAGAATCGTCCAACCGGTAAATAAAGCGGTACAGAAAATACCAACCCAAACCGCGGTGGCATCCTTCATTTGGGTAAAAAACCCCAATAAATAGAGTCCCAGCATACCGCCCGCCAGCAACGATGCCAATACGGTCGCGGTATCTTGTAGGGTCTTACTGCTACTGTGGGCCAAATAGTCCGCCCCGGCAATCATTACAACGGCCGTTACCGTGGCGGCCAACCAAGCGACTTTTAAATAGTGGCTATCTCTACAATTGGGCTTGAGATGTCGCCTATAAATATCCACAACCCAAACCGTAGAAATCGCATTAATACTCGAGTCCAGGGACGACATCGCCGCAGCCAATGCAGCCGCAATTACCAATCCGGCAAAGCCAGCCGGCATGTGGTTCATGATGAAGAACGGCAGAATTTGTTCCGCGGGGCGCTCACCGTGCAGCATCTCGAGTGCACTCGGCGACGGAAATTGCTGAAAAAAAACGAATAAGCTGGTGCCAAGAAACATATAAAACGCCCATATTGGCACACTACTCACGACGCAAACTAGCATGGCCTTGCGCGCTTCGTGGTTGCTTTTGGATGCGCAATAGCGCTGAATCACGTTTTGGTTACTGCTATATTCGGTCAGCCACGCGCTCAGCCCAATCAACAACATCATCGGGACGGTCTTTTCATGCAATGAAAAATCCCATGGCGCCGATTGAAGTTTGCCTTCTCTAAGTTCCGAAAACGATAACTTTCCGTGGGTTTGAGCCACATCGATTATTTGATTTAGGCCACCCGGTAATGCATCAACAATAATCCAAAAACAGGCCACCCCCCCCGCCACCAGCACAATGGTTTGCAGTACATCGGTCCATACCACGGCATCTATACCGCCGATAATTGTATAGAAAGCGACAAATATACCGCCGAGCAATATGCAAGTCTCGACATCCAATCCGGAGATTTCGTGGATAACCAGGGACAACAAGTAGAGAATCATGCTGATTCTTACTATTTGGCCAGACAGAAAAGCTACCGCACCGTAGACACGAACTGAAGCCCCAAAGCGCTGTTCCAGAAATTCATAAGCGGATGTAATATGTCCGCGGCGAAAAAATGGTAAAAAATAAATAGCTGCGATCAAAACACCTACGGGTAACATCAGGTTTGGAACAAAGCGTAACCATGCAGTTTTAAATGCATCCCCCGGATAGGCCAGAAAAGTAATCGAGCTAATCGACGTCCCGACAAGACTTAACCCTATTATCCAGCCAGAAAATGAGCGTCCGCCGACGAAATATTCCTCGGTATTGGTGTTTTTGCGGGCGAAGTACAAACCGATGCCGGTAATCAACAACATATAGCCGCACAACACCGCCAGGTCGAGTTCGCCTAATGCCATATTGACTTACAGGATTGGTAAAGGTGTGCGATTTATACCACGAAATTCCGCCAACTACGAAGCTTCACCTAGATTCAATCCACTTAGTACGGGAATAATGGCGTTCGTAATCAAGCGCTGGGATTTGCAGGACAATTGCAGTAAAAATTAATAATAGTCGACCTGATAGAGTCAGATCCGAATTGCCCGAAGATGCCTGCCTAGATCATAGTTATCCGATTAGAGACTTAAAATTCAGATGTTCTGCGAATAATAGATGGTCTTCATCGAAGCCCCGGACCCTTTTTCCAATAGAGAATAAGCACCCGAGACTTCGCATCGATGTAGCTGTTATTGTGGCGGTGGGCCATCCTGCCGACGCCGGTCACGCTTGTGGGAGCGTAATTCATCCTGGCTCAGCACACCATCGTTATTTTGATCGCGGCGAGCCATCATATTGTTGAACGGCGCATCAAATTCTGCGCGGGTCACTTGACCGTCACCGTCTTCGTCCAAACGTTGGAATTTATCGACCATACGGTGCCGCATACGTTGAAGCCAAAATTCCTCAAATTCGTTCAAACCCAGCGTACCGCTTTTGTCTCCGTCGAATTCGCTAAACCGCTGTTGCTGTACCGTATCTATTTCGACTCGTGTAATCGTACCGTTGTTATCGACATCAATTTCCTCGATCAGACGCATATGATGCCCTCCGCGGGATGAGTGATCTCTATTCGGTTCGGCCGCAACGGGTATGACTAGGGTCATCGTAAGAATTGAACCTAGCCAAAGGATTTGATTAAGTTTCAAGTTTTTCACCATGATATTACCTCGAGGTTTGTGGCCAATCTAAATCACAGCTTAGTCAATGGATCGGCATTTTCTATGGGGTGATTACCAATACAATTCAATAATTCACTATCGCTACACGCTATCTACGGGCATTTGGTCCGGCGCCTGATGACCGATGTTCGGGTGAAGCGTCTAGGTGAAATACGTCGCGTTGTATCTCGTCTCCGATACTCGTGTTCAAACGAATGATGTCGGATAAACGCAATCCTTCAACAATTTCAAGTTGTTTAGCATTCAAAGTCTTGGCATACCAATAGCGGTCACCATCGCGCAAGGCTTGAAATTGATCTTTGATAATCGCATGAAACAAAGGCCCGACATGCGCTGCCGGTAAAGGTTCTTCTGATAAACCACCAACCCAAAGATCCACATCGTCGACGGAACTATAGGCTGCAGCTAGACGGCCCTGGGTATCGGTATCACTGCTGATATCCGAAAAATTGTTCGCTCGCCGAAATCCAAGATGTTCGCGCATGTCATTATACGAGGGCAACCCATGGTCCCGACCACGCTGGATATTCAACGCCGCCAGGTCAAATCCCCCGGCACCGGGAGCCCCAAACAGAAAATTACGCACATCGTCTATCACTTTAGCATCTACAGTTTGGCAAACTTGACTGGCGAGGCCTCGTAATAGTGGCTCAATACCGCCTTCATCGATGATCCGCGTGGGATTAAAAAACGCGTTACGTAGCGGTAGATGACCATAAATGCTTTCTTCACCAAATTCATCGATGCGCAATAAGCTATTGCTCAATGCGCTGTGTCCATAGCGGTAGGCGGCCGCTGAAAAACTATTGGCGATAGACCCATCAACCAACGGTTTATAGCCTTGATAACGGGGAATGGCACCACGACCTAGCAGTGCGGGCAGATATTCTCTGTAGGTAATGATTTGCATTTCAGCGCCAACCAATTGACGTGCCTGCTGATAGATTTCATCACTGCTCAATCGCGGATTATTTTCAGCGATCAAATCGGCTAGTCGGTTGTGTTCACGCATGAACAACGTGTGCATTGCGGTTAACCCAACTTGTTCGTTGGCCCGCACATCGCCGGCAAGAAATAAGCTGCTACTGCCACCGCCTGCATTGGCAAGACCCGTGTCGTTGAACGGCAAGAGGTTTCCCTCGCTGGTTTTCAGCTTGCCGTCCCCGGCTAGGGTTCGCAGCGCGTGGGCGCGTTGCTCATTAGATCCATAAACATTGGAGGCATCGATCCATGCGGTGATCTCGTTGATTTGTTGACGGGGCGAATCAACACCAATGCTGGTATCATATATCGAACGATTGAACGCGATAATTTCAGCGCCGCTATTGGAGGGGTCGAAATAAATATCACCCTGGGGCACGGCGATATTGGCGGGTTCGGCCGGGTCCGCACCGTCGGTTAGATCGATATCGTGATCGAGAAATTGCCCCCATTGCCACAAAAAGTCACTCGCTTTCAATGGGTTAGGCATGGATTCATGCTGTTCGACAACTATATTGCTGATGGCTCGAGCACTGGGTCGAAGGGAACCCGCTAAGGATAAGGTTCCGTCATCGTAATCTGACGGCACGATCCGGGTGAGCTGGGTCTGGGCGGCACCAATTTGTAGATTTTCCAGGTTATTGTCGCTTCCATCTATCGATCGGTACCGAGAATTAGTGGTAGATCCACTGCCCCGCTTCAACTCCCTATCACGATCAGGTGAATGATTTATGCCCCGTACCGGTGATATCAATCGGTGCGCACCAATCTGATCTCCGTCTTTGTTCGCTGTCTGCTGTGCGACGACTGGCCTAATCAGCACGCAAACGACCAGCGCCGTTGCTAGCGCAATTCCCAACAACAGTTTATTGATGAATCGATCATTAGAGGAAGGATTACAAAATTTCGACATTGCTGTTTCTCCTGAACTAAAATTTTTGTTTTGGTTTTAACTTCGTCACGAGGAATAGCCTAAGCTTTAAATGTGGCGTGAAATGTGGGGAATTGTGGAAGAAATGTGAAAATTGCAGGCTAAACGCAAATCTTCGTTGATTTTGTAGAAAGGGTCATCCAATCTTGCTAACCACATAATTGAACCCGATAAACTCTAAATGAAACTTCGCATTACCCAAAAGCTGTTCATTGCATTGATCCTGACAATTGCGTTAGTGGTTATTGCGATGGTTTTGCTGATGCAATGGAGCCTGGATCGAGGGTTTCTCAAATATGTCAATCAAACGGAAAGTCGCCAATTGGACAAACTGGCCCTAAAATTGACAAATTATTATTCGGGTTATAGAAATTGGCATTTTTTGCGCGACGATGATCGCACTTGGCGGCAAATAGTCAGTAGCCGAAACGGCCGCGCTTATAGACCAGCCAACGATCAATATGAAGGCTTCCACCCACATCCCCGGGCACACCAACCACCACCAAGCAGACCCTTTGATATTGGCCCACGATTGAGCCTACTAGACACTGATAAAAAATACGTTGCTGGCCGGCGTAACGCACCACCGGACGCCATGTTGTACGAATTAACCCTAGAAGGACAAACGGTTGGTTGGTTACGGCTTGCACCAATGCGCAAATTGAGGCATCAGCGGGATTTGCAGTTCGTCGAACAACAAAGCCAAGCGTTTTACATCATTGCGTTAATAGTGATTCTAACCGCCGCAGCGGCCTCCATCATGATCGCACGGCAATTTTTGTCGCCGATTAGGCGGCTGGCAAGCGCGACCAGGTCCATCCGCAATGGTGATCTGGATGTCCGTCTGGCAGCGACAGCGAACGACGAATTGGGTGAATTGACCGAAGACTTCAACCGCTTGGCCAAAACCTTGGGCGAAGCCGAAAGCATGCGCCGACAATGGGTTGTGGACATCGCCCATGAATTGCGCACGCCATTGGCAATACTTCGTGGAGAAATAGAAGCCCTGCAAGACGGCGTGCGGCAATGGAACGATACAGCCGGAGCATCATTACACAGCGAAGTCGTTCGGCTCGGCAAATTGGTTGACGATCTATACCAATTGTCGCTGTCGGATATAGGCCGCCTGCGCTATGACAAAACCCAAGTTGACTTGATATCTCTGCTTCATGGCCTGGTGGATACGTTTTCTATGAGCGTGAAAAGAAAGAATATCCGCATGTCAACACAATGGCCTGCTGACAAAAACTTGTTCGCGACAGCTGACCGTGACCGTATGATCCAGTTATTTACCAATCTGCTGGAGAACTCTTTGAGGTATACAAACGCCAGCGGGGCAATAGAACTTCAGCTTAGTCATGACGCAGACCATGCTATCGTAGAAATCCATGACAGTGAACCAGCCGTACCGGACGCAGCATTAGCCAAACTATTCGATCGTTTATTTCGGGTCGAGGAATCGCGCAACCGAGCCAGCGGCGGGGCCGGCATTGGCTTGGCCATGTGCCAACGTATTGTCTTCGATCATGGTGGCCGTATCAACGCATCCCATTCTCCGTTGGGAGGGTTAGCAATTACCGTCCTAATTCCAATTATAGGTCCGCGTGAAAAGACCACACCGGGATGAATAATTCCAAACTTATTCTTATCGTAGAAGATGAAATTAAGATGGCTTCGTTGCTATCGGACTATCTGAGTACTGCGGGCTTTAGATGCCACTGTCTATACTCAGGTGTTGACGTTGAGGCTTGGTATAACTGTCACCTGCCAGACCTAGTCTTGCTCGACCTAATGCTTCCGGATAAGGATGGATTAACGGTATGCCGCGAAATCCGAAGCCAATCCGACGTTCCAATCATCATGGTCACTGCACGTATCGAAGAAATCGACCGACTGTTGGGATTGGAGCTGGGCGCGGATGATTATATATGCAAACCCTTCAGTCTCCGAGAGGTGGTCGCACGGGTCAAAGCTGTATTGCGGCGTTCTGTTGCGACAAACGATACCAACATCAAAACACCGCCAATAGAACTGGATGAAGCTAAATTTTTGGCCAAAATCAAAGGCAAGAAACTCGACCTTACCCCAGTTGAATTCCGCTTGCTTTCAACACTCAGCACTCATCCTGGTCGAGTATTTTCACGCGCACAACTTATTAATTCCGCTTATGTCGACTACCGTGTTGTAAGTGATCGAACCGTAGATAGTCACATCAAAAACCTGCGCAAGAAGCTCGCAGTAGTTAGCCCACTCAAGGAATGGATAGAGTCTGTATACGGAGTAGGGTATCGATTCAACGATGAATTTATTGTCGAATAATTTTCGCTCGCATCCACCTAACAGCTTTATCATCGATAGTATTCTTGATATCTATATATCAAAGGCGCGATAATGGTTGATTAGCAAATTTTCGCGTTATCCGTATATTCGGAGCGTTTATTTTTAACCAAGGGGAGAAACGAAAGTAGGGTTAACGGAATATTTAGTGACCAATCCAAATTTTAATCGCACAAACCTACTGTGTAAGTATGATTTTGCGGGATTAGTCGATATTTAGGACTGAATTTTGGAACCTTAAAGGCCGCTGAATGGATGCCTAAAATAGCCTCCCCTTCCAATACCCGCTGAAAAGTTTCTATAAAAATTTAGTAGTTCTAACCAAGCAATATTTTGAACAATTTTTTTTGATTAGATCATAGTTAATTGCAGAATATTCCGCCTACATTGTAGCCAGAAAGATTTCGACAAATAAAAAGGGCCTTCATGTCTCAGATTTACCGATTATTTTTTAAGGGTTTTTTCACCCTTTTACCCATAGCGTTGACGTTATATATCCTTTATTGGTTTTTTTCCTCGATTGAAGGACTGCTAAACCGACACATCGTATCGATTATTCCGGATCATCTACATTTTCCCGGTATGGGAATAGCGACGGCCTTCGCGGTGTTTTTGGCTGTAGGTTTTCTGATGCAACACTTCGCCGGCGGAAGACTATCCCATTTTTTTGAAGATCAGTTTAGAAAAGTACCTGTTATAGGAACGGTCTACGGTCCGTTAAAGGATTTGACGGGGCTTTTCGCATCCGGCCCCGGTAAAAAAATGAAACGTGTGGTTCTAATCAATATGCCCGCTTACAGCGGCAAGATGTTGGGACTCGTCACACGGGATCATTTCGATGATCTTCCAGAAACAGGTATTCAGAATGATTCAATCGCGGTATATATCCCCGGCACTTTTTTCTTTGGCGGTTTTACAATGATTTTCCCAAAAGCCCAACTCGAAGAATTGGACCTTCCCCCTGAACGGGCGTTAAAAATTGCCATCACTGGCTGGATTAAAGGCGATTTAAAAACCGACATGACGAAATTTAGAACCGATATTCCTGCGCAAGACCACTCGACCGTTCAAGAGGCTCAAACCGGGGAGCCTGATTCTCCTATGGGATAGACTTCAGTCTCAAATTTCAGGTAGCCATTGCAAAAGTTGAATCCCAAACCTATTATGAGTACCGCTACGATCATTGAACCGGTTAACAGCCAAGACGGTCTACTTAAATTCGTTAAATTCCCTTTTACGCTTTACCGAAATGATCCGATTTGGGTCCCACCGTTTATCAAAGAACGTTTGGATTTTTTCGACACTAAAAAGAATCCTTTTTTCGAACACGCTAAACACCAGCTATTTCTAGCCCACCGCGGCGGAGAATTGGTTGGGACTATAGGTGCGGTTGTCGACGAAAATCACAACCTGGCACACCGCGAACAAACCGGGGCTTTCGGTTTTTTTGAGTGTATCGATGACCAATCAGTCGCCAGCATGCTTTTAGATACTGCAAGTGAATGGGTACGCAAACAGGGCATGGATATGATCCGAGGCCCCTTCAATTTCTCGGTTAACCAGGAATGTGGGCTTTTGGTTGATGGATTCGACGAGCCGCCGATGGTTATGATGACGTACAACCCAGCTTATTACGAACAATTAATAATTCAAAGCGGCTACGTTAAAAATGTCGACCTGTTCGCCTATATCGGCGATATAGACGAACTGTGGGATAACGCGCCACGCAGCCTGTTTCGAATTGCCGACATGGTTGCAAAACGAGACGGAATCCGAATTCGCAAGTTGAACAAACGCGATATGAGAAACGAAAATTTGCGTATCCGAGAAGTTTATAATCGTTCGTTCGGGCAACAGGAAGGTTTTGTACCAATGAATGAGAAAGAATGCGACCACTTTTCCGATGCGATGAAACAATTGGCAGACCCGAACTTGATATTGATCGCAGAAAACGAACAGGGCCAGCCTGTCGGTGTATCTTTGGCACTACCAGATTTTCACCAGGCATTGCGCTGGAGCGGCGCAGGAAAAATATTTCCACTGGGCCTGCTTAAATTCCTATGGTATCGGCGCAAGATAAATCAAATGCGCCTGATTGCGATGGGCATAATCGAGGAGCACCGCTGTCGCGGCATTGATGCGGTATTTTGGGTTGAAACCGCCCGAGCAGCGCGGAAGAGGGGTTACAAGCGCTTGGAATGCTCCTGGGTCATGGAAGAAAATGAGATGATGAACAGTTTGGGGCGAACCTTGCGCGGCCAGATTTACAAGACATACCGCATCTTCGAACGCCCCCTGACCCGTTAAGCTTTTATCTATAAATTAACATAAATCAAAACCCTGGAGCATTACCAACATAACAATAGCCACGATTGCGATAAAAACCGCGTTTGGTATAATGGAATTCAATAAATATGGCTGGAAGCTTTGATCCAAGCTGGCTGATAATAAATTTAGATTTCGCCGAAACGCATTTCCCGATGTCCCTTTATGATGCAATTTCGACCGAATTAATGAATACGAGTATTTTTCTATGAATGACTTAACTGGCGGCTTGGGTATCCCTCGCGAAGAAATCGTCGCCAAATTGAAGGCCGAATTGGTTGATTTGCTGGAGCTAGATTCGCCGGAAACTGCACATACCATCGATTCAATTAACGAAGATACTCGTCTTGTAGAAGACCTTGATATTGACTCATTGGGAATGGTCGATTTGGTTATGACGATTGAAGACTGCTTCGATATTACCCTTGATACGAATATTGATTTAAGCGAATTCAAGACAATAGGTGATGTCGTCAACGCATTGGATCGGCCACCACCGACCGAGCAGAATCCAAGCGCGGCGCGCTCAGCGTAATAATGGACGCTAAACCGTTTCAACCCAGCTTTCCATCGCCGGATACGCTGGACAAATTCTACATCAGCGGTCGCAAGATGTGGCCCGATTTGGCCGAGCTGAAGAATCTTAAGTTCGACCGCTCCAAGGTTCCCGACGAAGTGGTTCGATTCATGCGAAGTACTGCACTTAACGAGTACGGTGTCGCACACTACGTGGGAAGCTACCTACGAAGCTATAACGACGATTTCAAATTGCGCATGTGGTCGGCAATTTGGGCAGCTGAGGAATACGTTCACTACTTGGTCTTACGACGAATGCTGGAAGGTTTGGGCGAACCACTAACCGACGAGGACTTCGTTGGGCTTGAACAGGGTAATTTTAACGACAGCTATGCAGAATATTTCGAGAATATTTTAATCGACCCAAATATTGACCGGCGCGTTGTACAGCTCATTTTTGGCGTAATCCAAGAATTTTCTGCAGTTATCGCTTACACCGCCGCAGGCGAAAAATGCAATATTCCGGAAATGCGAGTTTTGTTTAAAAGGATTGCACGCGACGAAACGCGACATTTTCGCTTTAACCAAGTCGCGTTGGAATCCCTATGCAAAAATTGCAGCGAGGACGAACGGGCATTAATATGGCCGCAATTTCGCGCGATCTGGGGTGATTTGCAAATGCCTCAGGAGCATATCGAGTATTTTTCGGAAATGGACATAGGGACCGATCTATATACGGGATTGTGGAGCGGTGAATTGCGTTCGCGTCTAATCATACGTATGACGCAGTACTTTAAAAAATTTAGACCGGCTGTTGTCGCCACCGGTTAATCACGCAGTGCAAAATTTTTTGCACATAGGTCATCGGTCTACGCAAATCTATGAAGCGATCACTCATGTAGGCAAACGTCTACAGGGTTGCCGTTAGAGACACTGACCTCACCGTAATCATTACCATAACTACGCTTAATCTACTCCGATTTAATACATTCAATGACACAAATCCAATCTTCTATCGAAGCCACGGTTCACTACGACACCGACCCGCGTGTGTTCGAATTGATGCTGGACAAAAACATGAATTACTCATCCGGTTACTACCTGGAGGAGGATGAAGATCTTGATTCGAGCCAGATCAATAAGATGGACAAAATTGCGTCTATTTGTGGCATGAAACCAGGATCCAGGCTATTGGACATAGGTTGCGGCTGGTCGGGCCCAATGCTGTATTTTGCAGAACACTATGGTTGCAAAACCACCGGTTTAACGGTGAGCCAGGTGCAGCGCGATTGGGCAATGAATGCAGCAAAACAACGCGGAATAGACAATCGAGTCGATATCGAAATTTGCGATGTAATGGACAGCACATTTGACGCCGAAAGCTTCGATCATATTATCTTCCTGGAAAGCATCATTCACATGGATGACAAAACAAATTTATTCACACTCTGCAAAAAAATGCTGAAACCCGGCGGCGTCGTCTTTGTGCAAGAAAGCTGCTATGACAAAAATTCTCTAACCCAACAGTATAGAAACGACAGAGGTTTCCAAGCTGTCGATCAAGTATTCGGCTATACCGGTACGATGGTATCCGGGGGTGAAATGCTGCGTTTGATGGAAGAAGCAGGTTTATTGCCCGTCTACCTTGAGAATATCTCTCCACACTACCGCAAAACGTTGTGCCAATGGGCCGACAATCTGGATCTACACGCTACTGAACTAAAAAATGCGGCTGGAGATTTTTTTGTGCAATTCCGTCGTTATATAATGCTGGCAATCGCGACTTATCGCGCGGAAAAAACCCTGTGCCACATGATTGCTGCGCAGAAATCTCCAAACGGATGGATCCGAGGCGCTTAAACATAATCAGCGCATCGGTTTTTCATATATTCACCACGTATTGATCACAAATGACAGTTCGATCGCGCGATATTCAAATCACTGGGATCGGAATGGTTACCCCCCTAGGCGTCGGTCGAATCCCCAGTTGGGCAGGCTTTTGCGAGGGCCTATCGGGCGTCGGACCAATTCGCTATTATGATGCGAACAATGAGCCGGTCCGCATAGCAGCTGAAGTACCAAATTTCGATGAAAATTTTTCTAAATCGATACGTTTACCATTCCGCCAGCGTTACGCCCGATTTACCCGTTTGGCGTTATTTGCCGGACAAGAAGCATTGCAAGATTCCGGACTTGAATTAAGCCAAGAGGATCCTACCCGCATCGGTGTGGTAATGGGTGTAGGCGCCGGGCCATTACATTATTTGGGACCAATGGAAGAAGCGCTTCGTACCGGACCCGCGGATGTAGATAAAATTATCGACCACCACTTCGTGGTAAAAACCATGTTTAACGCACCAACCAGTATGCTAAGCATTCGCAACGGGTTGGAAGGACCGTCCACAACAGTTAGCGCCGCCTGCGCCTCGGGCGCGCACGCGGTGGCCCTGGCCATGTCTTGGTTGGAGAGCGGCCAAGTCGATGTCGTGTTAGCCGGCGCCACGGATTCGACGGTCACCAAACACACCCTTTTGTCGTATTATCGGGCCGGTGCCTTGACTGCGGCGAATGAACTCGGATCCGCTGCTTGTCGACCATTTGACCAAGAACGAAACGGCTTTATTATGGGTGAAGGTTCTGCGGTCCTAGTCCTGGAATCTGGTAAACATGCGCGCCGCCGCGGTGCAGATTGTTATTCCCGGATATTGGGTTCAAGTCTGGTCAGCGAGGCATACCAACTGGCAGCCCCGCGTAAGGACGGTGATTACATGGCTCGGACAATGAATCTGGCGTTAAAAAACGCAAAGGTCGAAGCCAACCAAATTGCTTACGTAAACGCCCATGCACCGTCTACCCAACAAGGTGACGCGGCTGAAGCACGCGCAATAAAATTTGTATTTGGGACACACTGCTCAAACGTAGCGGTGAGCGCCCCAAAATCCATGATGGGGCACCCGATAGGCGCCTCATCAGCAATCCAAATTGCGCTGACTGCAATGAGCATAAAACAGGGAATTGTTACGCCAACCATCAATCTTGACAACCAAGATCCGGAAATCGAGTTAAAATTTATCCCACGCAAGGCACTTGAGAGGCCCATTCCCTACGCATTATGCAACGCTTTCGGTTTTGGCGGACACAACGCGTGTATTGTCTTAGGCCGATAGATTTATCAGGACGTTCAACCAATTAATTGGAAAACCACGAAACGTTATTGCTATTTCCCTTCAAATTTTCGTGTTATTATCCATTAATAACTTGGATGTTTAGATAAAGTCTAGAGTCTCAGTAAACGTATATTGTCCAAGATTTGATAATGCTGGACAGCTTGTTAATTTGTACGACTTTAAAGATAATTAAAAACTACAAATACCCGTACCTCGTTTCCGTTGACGTGCATAAATTTTACCAAAACACGCTGCGTTACCAGACCCAATCGCGAACTTTGCTCGCCGGATAATCTTAGACCGTAGATCGGGACTGTGCAGTTTGTGGTACGCCAATCCTTGCGGATATACATTATTTCGTCATCGTCCCAAGGGTAAATCTCTTGAGAAACAGGCGACATGCAGGTTTGCCTGCGGGAGAAAGTGTGCGATCATGCAAGCGAAAAGATAAAAATAACTTCAGAGTTGACCAGGTATTTGCCGTAAGTTTTCCCAGGCACTGAGCATAAAGTCACTGGGATTATGGCAAAACAGGATCGGCTGAGAGGTAAAGTTAACAAATGACTATATTCGATAAATGCTACGATTTCCAGCGGGTACATAAGGCCATAGAAGCCGGTTATTACCCTTATTTTATCCCATTGGATGAAAATGATGGGACTGTAGCATCCTACAATGGTCATCGCCTGATCATGATCGGTTCCAACAACTATCTTGGGCTCACAACCGATCCCCGCGTTAGGGCAGCAGCCAGCGAAGCCATTGACCGATATGGCTCATCCTGCACCGGGTCCCGTTTCCTGAACGGAACACTAGCGTTGCATGAAGACTTGGAACGTGAACTCGCGGATTTCGTCAACAAAGAAGCCGCATTGGTTTTTTCCAACGGTTATCAGGTCAATTTGGGGGTGATCAGTGCATTACTCGGCCGCCGTGACATAGTCATACTAGACCACGATAACCACGCCTCTATTATCGACGGTTGTAGGCTTTCGGTGGCAGATTCCCGGCGCTTTCACCATAACGACATGGATCATCTGGATCACGTACTTAGATCCTGCCCATCTAAAGCGGGTAAGCTAGTAATCGTAGAAGGTGTCTATAGCATGAGCGGAGACATCGCACCACTTCCGCAGATCGTTGAGCTATGCCAAAAATACAATTGCCAGCTGATGGTCGACGATGCACATGGCATCGGGGTCATTGGTGGTGGACGTGGTTCTGCAGCGCATTTCGGGGTATCCGGCCAGGTCGACTTGATCATGGGAACTTTTAGTAAATCTCTAGCTTCATTAGGCGGATTTATTGCTGGCGACCGTCAGGTTATTCATTACATCAAGCATTTTGCGCGCACAATGATTTTTAGTGCCAGCACGACCCCATCTAACACGGCTGCAGCATTGGCAGCATTGCGCATTGCCCGCGATGAGCCAGAGCGTATAGAGCGGTTAACTGCTATCGGCCAGCGCATGAAGCGCGAATTTATCGATTTAGGATTGGAAGTCGATAATACCGAAACGCCGATCGTTCCCGTCATATTGGGTGATGAGATGGAAACGCTGGGCATGTGGCGTGCGCTGTTTGATGCCGGAATTTTTACCAATCCGGTCATTCCGCCAGCAGTGTCGCCCAATGCGTCCAGGCTGCGGACCAGCTATATGGCTACACATACGGATGAACAATTGGATTTGGTGATTGAAACAATTCGACAAGTGATCTCTAAGTTAGGAGGACAGGCAGCTTCGGGTTTCGTTTAGTTGATCAAACGACAAACTAGCAATCCGCTGATTGATTCCAACGTACTGTGCACAGTGCTATAGGGCACAAGTGGCTTGTCGCTATAAATTCTTCTTGCATCGATCGATTAATTCTCAAATCACGCCGATTCGCATTTTCATCGAACTCAATCATAGCTTTATGCTGCGTGGTCCATGGCAAGCTTCACATTTTCAACCCTGGAAGTTTTGCAAATCGCTGCGGTTAATTACAAATTGGTTTAGCGATCTAGATTTGGTCGATCGAGCGATTTTATGGCGCGGGTGCTTGTAACAGGAGGCTCTGGATTTGTCGGTGCAAATCTGGTGGCCGCACTACTCAAACGAGGCGATACTGTGCGTATATTGCGCCGGAAATCGTCCGTGTCGAAATCCATTGAGGCCTTTGACTGCGAAAAAATTGTTGGGGACATACTGGACCCGCTAACCGTATCCAAGGCCGTTCAAGGTTGCGACACAGTATTTCATTTGGCTTCTGTAGTCGCCTATTGGCGTGCAAAAAAAGACGTTGTTTACCGAATTAATGTAGAAGGAACGCGCACGGTCATGGCGGCTTGCCTTCAACATAGAGTAAATCGGGTCGTACATACATCGACCATCGCCGCGATTGGTATACCCAAGTCAGGGGAATTGGCGACTGAACAAACGCCTTTCGACCCACGTAGTAGTCAAATGGCATACGCGGACAGCAAACGACTTGGGGAAATCGAAGTTCGCCAAGCGATTGCGCGGGGACTCAACGCGGTAATCGTCAATCCCGCCCAAGTCATGGGACCTGGTGATCACGGCATGTACATGGGGAATATATTCAAATCATCGCTGCGTGGCACTTTTATGGCCGTACCGATCGGTGGATTGTGCGTAGTCGACGCGCATGCCGTTGTATTGGGCTTAATGTCCGCAGCCGACAAAGGCCGATGCGGAGAACGTTACATCCTTGGAGGTGAAAATCTTAGCTATATGGAGATCGCACAGACATTAGCAAACATCGTAGGTAAAAAACCGCCGCGCTACATCGTGCCTAATTGGGTTCTCAAACCCACTGCCATGGTAGTCGACGCCTTTAATCACGTCACTAAGATTCCGGCAACCATCTGCGGTGAACACGTTCGACTAGGTGCGGAATTTTTATATTACGATTCAAGCAAAGCGCAAGCTGAACTTGACTTCCCTATTTTGCCATTCTCCGATGCGGCGCAAAGAGCCTACGACTGGTATCGGGCCAATGGTTACATCACAAAAATAAACAAAAAGTCGGGAATATAAATTTTGCGCATTGCCATCTTTAGCGATTGCTATTTTCCAGTCAAAAACGGGGTCGTCACATCGATCAGCGAGCTCAAGGCCGGACTTGAGGCCAAAGGGCATCATGTCATTGTTTTGACCGTAAGGGAAAAAGGCTACCGGGATAAAGAAAGCGGCATTATTCGTTTTCCAGCGATTCCTATAGGATTGGGAACGGAGCTTGCCTTTGGCCTGGTCAATCAATCGACGGTAAACTGTTTGATACAAACCCACCAAATTGACCTGATCCACATTCATACCGAAGTTAGTCTATGCCTAAGCGGTATACGGGCCGCGGGCAAATCAGCTATACCCCGCATTCATACCACGCATACGATGTGGGAAGATTATCGGCATTACGTGCTTAACGGTCTGGTATTACGTCCCGGCTTGATCAAAATGTTGGCAAAGCTAAGCTTGCGCGGCGCTTCCGGATTGGTTGCACCGTCGATCAAGGCGAAAAACTATTACCAAGCGATAGTACCCGGTATTCCGTATGAAGTAATCCCCAACGGTATGGAAGTCGGAAAATTCAAGCGCGAACGTTTTTCTACACCTCAAATAAACCAGTCGCGTAATAAATGGGCTATAAATGTTGATGACAAAGTCATACTATTCGTTGGCCGTATCGGTAAAGAAAAACGCGTCGATGAACTTTTCGATGCAATATTGCCAATTCTACAGAATTGCCCTCAAGCCAAAATGGTCTTTGTCGGCGATGGCCCCCGCAGAAAACCACTACAATCCAAAGCCAATAATCTAAAATTATCCGAGCGCTGCCTATTTACCGGCTACGTCAACTGGGACTCTGTGCACGAACTTTATTGTCTCGCCGACCTGTTTGTCACAGCGTCGTTGAGCGAGGTACACTCCATGACCATAATCGAAGCGATGATGTGCTCTTTGTGCATTGTAGCGCGCCGGGACCAAAGCAATATGGAATCAGTATCTAACGGTGAAAACGGCTATCTTGTCGATTCCGATACACATTTAACCGAAAAAATCAGATCCCTTCTCGATGATGAAATACGTGTGAAACGATTTGGCCAAGCGAGCTCAAAAATTGCCAAACGATATAGTAGGACCGAGCATACGAATAGGATGGAAGCATTTTATAAGCGAGTCATTTCTGAACACACAGATGCTAAAAGTACTCGACAGCCCGATTAGACTTAAATAACCAACAAATCTCCTGCCAATCATCCATGAGGAAGCTTCAATTAGACGGGATCAGATTCGTTCTATTCCTTATGGTATTCACTACGCACTATTACCCGTTCCCGGCAAAAGTCGATTACTTAGGTTACGCATTACCGGTATTTTTTGTCATGAGCGGCTTTTTGATCACGAATGTCTTGTTATCGTCCGATGACCCCAGTTTACTGGGGAAACTGAAGACTTTTTATCTAAGAAGAATTTTAAGGATCTGTCCGTCGTATTACCTGGTTATTGGACTGCTTATTGCCGCCGGTGTGCTAACCTATCCCACCCAATATTTGCTTTATTGGGTCAACATGAAATTGTTCGGCTTGAGCATTGCCGACAATTCCGCGACCATCCACGGTTGGTTCATGACCGCCTGGAGAAAAGAGTCGTTACATTTATGGTCGCTGAGCGCTGAAGAGCAGTTCTACATCATTTACCCTTTAATACTGTACCTTACCCCAATCCGTTTCCGAACCGCCATGCTGTTTCTTATTTTGATCGGCAGTATCTGCGCACGATTTTGGTTTATGGCCCAGTATCCCAAATCATTCTACGGTGTCTTGCTCCCGGTGTGCGCCGAATATTTTGTCTGGGGATGTATTTTTTCATGGCTGGAAGCACGCAATCGGTTAACTTGGCTCAATCCTTCCTGGACCTTAACCCTTTCTACAACCGCAATTCTATTGCTAATTGCCATTGAACATTCTTTAGGGCACCAGGGCTTTTTCCAATTCACGACATCCCACTATCAAACACCGATCGCGTTAGCGATGGGATTCTTTATATGGGCACTTTGGGCCGTAAACAGCGATCACATTGTTGCCCGCGCACTCAGTTGGAAACCTTTAGTCTATTTCGGAGGCATGAGCTACACGCTTTATTTGATTCATTTATTCGCGTTGGATATTTATAACGCCATAGGTATTCAATTACCTTTTGAAACCTATATCAATGATGCCATAGGCGCTTTTGTAATAACGCTGCTGACAGGCATGGCTATTTGGCACTGGGTGGAAAAGCCTATTTATTCCTTGCGGCGTTATGTGCCTTATTTTAGGGCTGGGAAACAGAATGAAAGAGCGTAACTTTCAGCGATTAAAACTTCTATCCCTTCACACGCCAAAATGCAGATTGTGACATCATTATCTTACAAATAAGCCCGTAGGTATTTAATTACTTCGTAAAAACTGTGCAATTATTGACCATTTGTTTGCGCGCATACTTGGAGTGCTACGTGAACAACTCATGCACTATCCGTAGTAATAGAAGCTGTTTGAGAAGACCTACTCTAAGGGGGGTAAAGAGTATGCAGCACGAACATTTACGTTCCAAAATCAT
This sequence comes from uncultured Methylococcaceae bacterium, assembly GCA_964619885.1. GTDB lineage: Bacteria > Pseudomonadota > Gammaproteobacteria > Methylococcales > UBA1147 > CAZUGA01. Next base: position 98,695 of record CAZUGA010000007.1, on the reverse strand, counting down.
TTGCTCTGTCTGAATTTCATAACGACACAACTCCTTCGGTATTTTTTTAAATCTCGCCTTATCGCACCGTACATTGATTTCCTACGTTATTGGAGTACCCCGTCACCCCAGTTCGACTAGTAAAGCTTCAATGTCTCGGAAGCTTAGAGTGAATCGGTATTAGCGCCAAACCGCATGGCAGATGATCTCGGCAGGATAACGATAGCCGAGGTAGGAATTCGGTTGTGTTTTCACGATCCGATTATGCCACAATCATTCCCGGAGCTGATAAGTTGACAATCCCCTCGTGAATGCTCGGTGGCAATCTCTAGGATACTTTGCTTGATCTAGGATTCCGCGTAAACATTGATCGTACTAACGAAATACGAATAAGAGAAAAGCGGTAAATCTGTTTTACTGGGGGTCTCCAACCGGCGAAGCAAACGCGTCGGAGACTAACTGCTCGACATTGTTCCCGGTTAGCGCATTTAGGAATTCGACTAGATCAATTTCTTCGGATTCATTCAGTTGCAATGGTTTTATCAGCGAGTCCAGATTCTTATTGGCGACTCCACCCTGATTATAAAACTGAATAACTTGATGTAGCGTTGCTAAACTACCGTTGTGCATGTAAGGGCCGGTCAATGAGATATTTCGCAGTGACGGTGTCTTGTATTTCCACCGGTCTTTCGGTGTTTGGGTTACTTCGTAACGGCCAAGATCGTTGGGCGCGCGTTCTGATACCGCATTGATCGCCTTCGCGTCGACTTCGACAAAAGCTCCCGGAGCCACCTGAACACGCTGTATATTCAAGCTTTTACCCATGGATTCATCATATCCGATACCAGTGTTATGCAGCTTGTTATCGGTAAATAGTGCATGGTTTTCCTCTATCGCATGGCAGCCCGAACATCCAGCCTTTCCGGTAAATAGCTCAAATCCCCTTTGTGCCGCCTTGCTAATAGCGTTCTCTTGTTTGCCATAGTACCAGCGGTCAAATGGAGAATTTCCAGAATTGAGCGTCCGCTCATAACTGGCGATTGCCATGCCAATAGTTTCCATGCTGGGACCATGATCGAATACCTGCTCGAATAACCCTTGGTAGTCGGGGCTGTTGTTGATCTTTTCTATGACAAAACCAACGGAGGGATTGGCCATTTCATTGCGTGCCAACAACGGACCCCAGACTTGTTGTTCCAAGGTGGTCTCACGGCTATCGTGAAACAGTGTTTCGAAGTAGGCTACGTTGTAAATAGTGGGCGCATTACGTCTGACCGATCGCCCCTCAATTCCAACGGACTTGGCCATTTCATTGCTAGTAAATCCTTGTTCGGGGATATGGCACATCGCGCAGGAAAACGTGTTGTTCAACGATAAACGCCGGTCATAAAACAATTTTCTCCCCAGATCGACTTTTTGTTGAGTGACCGGATTGTATTCTGGTACCAGCACGGGCGGCAGACCAAGCGGAGGTTGACGAATCGTTAGCAGCAAATCAGCAGCCCGACCTATCCGATTAGTTAAGCTGATAGATTGGGTTTCATAGTCGCTACGCTCGTAGTCCTTCTTGCGATCCCCCGGCAAATACAATGGGGCGATAATCGCTTGCGCGAGTCGAACAGGAGAGATTTCGCTTTTGTCGGTAAACCGTTTATTCGAACCACTCTCCTGCAACAGGGTTTTCATATCGTTGACTAAGGTATCAGGGTGTAAGAAAGAAACGCTATAAATGTTTCGCAACTTCCGCTGACGATCGATCAAATACACCCTTAGAATATGGGAAAATGTGCCAGTAAACCGGCCGTTTTCATCGTATTCTTTCCGAATGCTTTGACGATAACTGTCAAGTATCGGGCGCAAAGTTTGTTCAGAACGGGTTGTCAGAAAACGCCATTCCAGCCCTGCCCCTTGAAATCCGTGACCGTATCGGTCCATGACTTTTGGCGTATCTTGCAACGGATTAAAGCTTAATGTCAGTAAGCGTATCTCGCTCGCCAGTTCGGGTTCTTCATCGAGCCGTTGTTTGATGCGATGAAATACGGCAGTCGCTAAAGGGCAACCGTTGACATCCGTACACGTCGAATAAATAAAACTAAGCAAGACTATTTTATCGCCCATCAATTGGTGCAAATCGACTTCCTTGCCGGTTGTATCAATCACTTGGCCATCGGCCGCATAACCTAATTCCTGTAATTGATAGGTACCTGGCTCAGGCGCCGTAAATTGCAACGAACCGTACCCGGGGGCCAATATTTGCTCTCTTGTCGCTAGACTATCGGATTGCACATTACCGATGGAGAGTAAACCGTAAAATGTACCGAAAACTAGCCAACGAGTCGTCTTTTGAAACATCAATACAAGCATACCGATTCACCAAGCAACGCTTTAATCATAGCTTCCAAAGTTTTTTCTTCGACGCCATCCATGGCATTGGAAGAAATGTACCTATTGGTTTGTCTTAGAATCGACCCGGGTCAGCAAATCCCGAGGGTTTCCTTGGTCATTTGATGTATAAAGGGATCGGGCGCCAAATCGCATTTGATGAGGTCTCCCCAATTTTTCCGCGATGAAATCAATGGCAAACTGTTCGGTTAATTGCTTGCCGTCCCAGTTGTAGGCCTTAAAGAATTGCTCGTTGTCCTTGCCTTTCTTGTCCCAGTTAGCCAATAGCGACGAGGTGTAATACAACCGCTTACCGTCCCAACTGGAAGAAACCATGTTCACTTGCGCGCCAATTTGCTTCTCGGCGACTTGCTTAGGATTGAACGGATCAGAAATGTCAAACGCGCGGGTTTTGCCGTCCATAAAGGTGTTGACCCAAAGCATGTTGTCATCACTTTGTATGGAGATGTCCACGGGTAGCGGAATTTTCGACGGATCACCAATATCGGCTACTTCTTTGGCCTGCCATTCGCCCCTATCGTCCTCGTAGATCAGCCAAATTTTTGAAGTCAGGGCGGTCGACGTAAAACAGTAATTGTGATTGGGTTGCCAGGCGCAGCGGATTTCCAGTGGCGCGCCCGGGACATCGAATACTTTTTTCGGTTGGCGGGTGTGCAGATTCCATAGAACGACGGTATTGCCGAAACGCTTCATGGCTTCAGTATCCTTCAGCATCTTGCCGAAATCCATCATGTAATTGGACCATCCAGTGAACGATGAGGTGAGCATGACATTTCTACGCGGTAATACCCTTACGTCGTAGTTGTAGCCGTCGGCGAACTTACCGGTCTTGATCGCACCCCGCAGGTTATCGTCGGTGGGCATCCAATGTGTCGCAATGTATTCACCTTGGTTGGTATATTCTACCAACGCTGTTCGGCCACCATGATCTTTGTTGTTTGACAGGCCGGTTACCATCATTCGGCCCGGTAATGCGTAGGTCGTATGGGGACCGACAACACCACCACTTTTGCCCACAAAATCAGAAATGACTTTAGTTATTTTCGGCTCGGCCGGGTCAGTATGAACGTCAAAAATAAAAATCTTGTTGGTATCCAATCCGGCCGCCCACAGAAAATGCCTGTCGTCGGTAAAACCGGAATGATGGGCTTCGTTGCGTCCACCCACCGATAAGCTATTAATTGTCTTACCATAGTTCTTGGAGGATGGATTAACGTCGACAGTTACCAGCTTATCCTGCTCGTCTCCGAGGCCTTCCATGCCCAAGGTCCAGACGTATACGTAATCTTCCTGGCCAACAATTTTGGCCATGTAGGGCGACATGCAGGTTTCATCTGCGTCAACCGGGGTCAATCCAATCGTGAATAAGGCGACGGTCGCAATCGCCACCAGCTTGGTTCGTATCATTCGTTGGAATAATTGGCACTGCTTTGTTGATTTCATTTCATAACCTCTCTCTGATTTATAAATCGCTTTTTCTCTGTTTACTACCCCATATCCGGCGGCAAACTAATGACTGCGGACTTTGCTGTCAGCTCACTGGCGCGGATAAAGTCTTTGAAGACCGATTGGACCTAGCTATTATGAAGTATTTTCTGCGGTCGTTGGGTCGATCATTGTCTTGATCTCGGATACCCGATTCGCGGGAAATTGACCTCTTTCCGCATGTTTCTCGATCGCTGCTTCGTTCGGCGCGATGTAGATACAATAAACTTTATCTCCGGTGACATAACTTTCTAGCCACTGAATGGTCGGCCCCATTTCCTGGAGAATACTGCAGGACTTTTGCGATATGCCCTGAAGTTCCAGTGATGAAAGATTACCCGCGCCAGGAATTTCGCGTTCGATAAGATATTTCGGCATAGCATTCTCCTCGCTTGGTGCTGGTTAGTCGTTTTGCTCGATGCTTTATCGTTCCACACACGTAAGACAACGGTTTTTAGGAGAGAACAAGTATCGATAAATATATACGACCAGTCATATAATATTCGGTTAAAAAAATTAGCCCTTAAAATAGCCCTCCAAGAGGCTGTTACAACAATCTTTGAGCGGCGCAACCGATTTTTCTATTTTCATCCGCAATAAAGCGCCTTGCCAGGCATTGACCAAGAGATCGGCCATCTTTTCGGCGGACAAATCGGACCTGATCAGTCCTTCCATTTGCGCTCGCGTCAAGCCAGTTTTCAGCAAATCTCGATAAGCGGCCACCGCGCGTTGCAACGATTCGCGGCAGATATCGCTGGTATCGCCCAATTCACCCATCAAGTTGCCCAGTAAACAACCGCCCTTGAATTGCTGCCTTTCAAGTTCATCAATTAATTCATCGAAATAAGCCTTTATTGCGTCTAGTGAATCGTATTGAGGATTCTGAAGATAGGCTTGTAACTGGACCAAAAAGGGTTCGATGTAGCGTTGGACGACTTCTGCGCCGAAACTCTCTTTGCTGGCGAAATAATTGTAAAAAGAACCTTTGGGCACTTGTACGGCATCAAGAATTTCTTGTAGTCCTGTACCATGATAGCCCTGTTCCATAAGAACGATTACACCTTGATCTAGGAGTTTTTCACGATTGATCTGCTTGTTGGAGGTGCGTCCCATACATTAAATATACGACCAGTCGTTTTAGATGTCAAGAAGTATAGAAATTTTGAGTAAGATAAATTTTTGAATCTTTATCCAATAATGTTAAATTGCATCCAATAGTGACCCACTAAACGCGGATATTTGCGCCGAAAATTGACCCACGTGTAACCCTGACCTGTTGAGAACTCAGCAGGAGAAGAAAGGAGTGATAGACGTGGCATTATTAAGTGTGATGAGGCGGTGGTATTACCGTGATGAAATCAGTATTCGAGAGATCGCCAGGCGAACCGGATTATCCCGCAATACGGTTCGTAAATATCTGGCGAGTGATGTTGTCGAACCCCAGTATCCGAAACGCAAAGGTCGCGGTAAACTGGATGAGTATGCCAATACGTTGACCAGTTGGCTGCATCGAGAGTCACAGCGAAAGCTTAAACAACGACTTTCCGTCAAGCAGCTCTTTTATAATCTGGTCCAGCTCGATTATACCGGCTCTTATGACCGCGTTGCCGTTTTTGCCAGAGATTGGCGCGGTCACCAACAAGAAGCTTCACGAGTCGCGAGCCGTGGTACCTATGTGCCGCTGATTTTTGCCCCCGGTGAAGCGTTTCAATTTGATTGGAGCGAAGACTGGGTGGTTATCGAAGGTCAGAACACGAAGCTTCAGATTGCCCAGTTCAAGTTGAGCCACAGCCGTGCTTTCTTTTTAAAGCCTATCCTGTAAATCAGCTTGTAAATTTTGCCAGTTTTTTCAAAAAAACAGCATCCAGATTTACCAGTACAATTTTATAGTCTATTGTTTTATATTACTTAATCTCTAACAATTTTAACGCTGATACTGGAAAAATTTACAAGCTGATTTACAGTTTATTTTAATTATATCGATATCATTATTACTTATTTCTTGCGCGAACCGATCGGCGGGACGAGCAGCAATTGGTGGTGGTGCGATCGGTGGAGTAATTGGGTCAGAAGTCAGTGGGAGAACCGGTGCAATAATAGGCAGTGGCGTAGGGGCGGCCATCGCTACCGATGGCTACGACGATCACTACGATTATGACGACAACTACCAACATCATTATCATAAACAGAAAAATTGTCCGCCTGGATTAGCAAAGCAGGTTCGTTGTTCGAGATTCTACGCTGATTAACAACGCTGATAGGTCAATGTTTAGCCGCGAATAAATATTTAGCTAAACGTATATTTAAATCCGAGAAAGTAAGACTATAACTAACACTAGTTAACTGTTTAATCCAGACTAAGCCCCTCTTCGGCGGGATTTTTTTATGTTGTAACTAAGAATCTGCTAGACACTGTCGGCCAGATTTTTCCTTCAGAGGCCTACCATGGGCCTACCCCGAAATTATCGTCAACGAGAAAATAACGTAAGGTATTGATTTAATTGGTGGGCCCTGTAGGACTCGAACCTACGACCAATGGATTATGAGTCCACTGCTCTAACCAACTGAGCTAAAGGCCCAAAATCGAAGTTGATCCGATGCTGATAGCACTCAATTTAGGGGAACCGATGCTACCATAAATTAACATTCGTTACGAGCTTTTGCAGCTATTCAATACCATCAGTCTAGCCAGGAAATGCGGTTAAAACCGTATGCCTGTGTCCGAAACCATTACTAGTATTTTACAAAAGTTCTATACCTGTGTAATGATTGAACTAACACTTTGGCGAGATAATAAGTCGTCGCTAATAACACTGCTTGACATAGCAGTATTTTGCATACGCCCGCATTCGAATGTCAAAATTCCTTCCTGCCATTTTCTTTATTCAGATAATTACCGCTGGCTTGGTATTGATCGCCCTTAAATGGTCGCATGATATACAGCTGGTAATAGTAATCGCGATGTTTGCTGGGGTCGTAGGACTACTGGCAGCATTCTGGTACGCGGCGATTGCCCGAGATATACAACAGGAAAAACTCTCGCAGCTACACGAACACCATGCACAGGAACGGGAAGACATTCGTGTCAGCGCGGAACGCGAGAAGGTTGATATTATCGCGCAAAGCTATCAAAAAATTGAGAAAGAAACGAGAAAAGCACATGCCAAAGCCAATTTCAAAGTTGGCGCTGCATTTACACTAGCTGCCGGTGCGGGCGCAGCAATGTTGTTTACCCAATTTGTTACCATTGGAATGATGGTATTGGTGGGATCAGGAAGTGGCTTAATAGGATATTTAGCTAGAGCGAGACAAGAACGCCTTGCCAGAAAGACACAACAGAATTTGTACATCGAACACGATACTAACCCTCCCGATATTACAAAAAGATTATGACTCTAAAAAACTGTTAACGCCCCTAAAATGTGGAAAAATGACGCCCCCGCTGCAACTTCTCCGTCAAATTACGAATCATTTAGAGATTTTTTGCCCGAGACACTATTCGACTTCAAGAAAGCTTCTAAGTCGTTCGGAGCGGGACGGATGTCTTAATTTCCTCAACGCCTTAGCTTCAATTTGTCGGATTCGTTCGCGGGTCACATCAAACTGTTTACCGACTTCTTCCAGGGTATGGTCTGTATTCATGTCGATTCCAAATCGCATGCGCAATACCTTGGCTTCTCTAGCAGTAAGGCCCGCCAATACAGATTGTGTCGATTCTTTCAATCCTTCAACATTCGCAGATTCCACCGGAGATAAAACCCTGGCATCTTCAATAAAATCGCCAAGATGAGAATCTTCGTCATCGCCAATAGGCGTTTCCATCGAGATAGGCTCTTTGGCTATTTTTAAAACTTTACGTACTTTATCTTCCGGCATTTCCATTCGCTCCGCCAACTCTTCGGGGGTCGCTTCTCGTCCCATTTCTTGGAGCATCTGTCTGGATATTCGGTTCAGTTTATTGATAGTCTCTATCATGTGCACCGGAATGCGAATGGTCCTGGCTTGATCTGCTATAGACCGAGTAATTGCTTGTCTGATCCACCAAGTTGCATAAGTAGAGAATTTGTAACCGCGACGATATTCGAATTTATCAACCGCTTTCATCAATCCAATATTACCTTCTTGAATTAAATCCAGAAATTGCAATCCTCTGTTGGTATATTTTTTTGCGATAGAAATAACCAAGCGCAGATTCGCCTCAATCATTTCTTTCTTAGCACGGCGTGCTTTGGCTTCTCCTATGGACATACGTCTATTAATGTCCTTCAATTCACTTATTAACAAACCATGTTCAATTTCAACTGCAGAAAGCTTGCTTTGCGCTCTTCTAACATCAATAGCGTGTTCGCTCAAAATTGCTGAATAATCCGCATTAAGATCAATGCATTTTTTTAACCACGCCGTATCTGTTTCGTTTTCGGTAAAGGTCGTTATAAATTCCTTTCGGGGCATTCTGGCCTTCTTAACGCAAATATCAAGGACAATCTTTTCCCGCTTACGAATTTCAATGACCCCATCCCGTAGGACGCCAGCCAACTCTTTAAAAAACTGCGGGGTCCATTTGAATTCCTTGAAATTATCCGTTAACGCATCGTATGCTTTCTGGGTACGCTCATGACTATAGCCATATTTTTTCAGCGCATTAATAACGGTTTTGTATCGTTTCTTGAGAGAGGATGCCTTATCTTTAAATTCCTCTGGGTCCAGACCTTCATCTTCTTCCTCTTCGTCGTCGTCCGCAGCCTCTGCAGCAGCTGCAGCAACTGAAGCAGTAGAAATTTCATATTCCGGTTGATTGGGATCAATAAAATCAGAAATTATATCGGTGATTCGGGCTTCGCCGTTTTCTATCTGTTCCGCTGCGGTCAGAAAATACTCTATTACTAAAGGACACCGGGCAAGCGCGCAAATAACCTGAATCTGTCCTTCCTCAATACGCTTAGCTATTTTTAGCTCGCCTTGACGGGTTAACAATTCAACGGTACCCATTTCGCGCATATACATGCGAACTGGATCGGTCGTACGACCAAATTCATTGTCTACCGAGGCCAATGCGGCGGCCGCAACTTCTGCTGCGTCATCGTCGTCTGCGACAATTGCAGAATCCGTGATTAACGAATCAGTATCCGGCGCGGTTTCATGCACCTCGATCCCCATATCGTTAATCATGCCGATGATATCTTCGACTTGATCTGGATCGACTATATCGCTGGGAAGATGATCGTTAACTTCAGAGTAGGTCAGAAAACCCTGCTCTTTTCCTTTAGCGATCAAATGCTTAAGTTGTGATTGTTGATTTTCTTGGTTCATCTATGACCCGCGAATCTAATGCGTTTTTCCTACACTGAACAGAAAATGGTATCGCAAGGCTAGTCAATTTTCAACATAACATCTCATTTTTGCGTACTGGCCTCGGATATATGCAATAATCGTTTTAGCTCAATCCGATCGGCCTCAGCCAATGAATTTTGTTCAGCTCTGACTAGTAATTTGGAAAGTCTATTTTTATTTTCCTGTTGCACAATTCGCCTAAACGCACCTGATAATTCGTCTTCCAGTCCATTCTCAGGAACCAAAAGATCATATTGTGCCAACACTTTAATGGTTTTTTCGTCGGAATTGCCCCTAAATCTTTCAACTAAACTGCCCGACGATAATTCGGGAGTTTCAGTCAATATATTAAGCACTTCAAGCAATAGTTTGATACCCTCTGATGCCGAATCATCACCACGAATTTCGCTTACATCCAATTTTTTCCCCATTCTCGGATATTGCAGCAATATAGCCAATGCCGTCCTAAATGGTGAAGGTTTGACCCGTTCACGTCTGGGTGGGTTCATTTTAGCTCCAGCGTGATGACTCGCTTCGCCCGCCCCAAGCTCGATGCTGTCAACCTGGGCTAGATCCAACAAACGGTTTTCCATTAAATTCCGAAATACCCCGTGCGGTAATTGCGCGATTAAGGGTTTAGCCTTAGCTGCAATTTTCGCCCGACTTTCCATTTCGGCTAGGTTCAAATCAGAACCCAAATATTCAAAAAAGTAATCTGAAAGTAGGCTCGAACTGAGTGCCGTCGCAGCGAATTTTTCCGCACCCACCTTGCGCACATATGAATCCGGATCAAAACCAGAATCAAGTAACATTATGCGAATTTGGCGTCCGTCACGTAAAACCGGCAACGCAAGTTCGACAGCGCGCCAAGCTGCATTTCTCCCAGCTTCATCGCCATCAAAACAAAAAACAATTTCTCCTGTGCACCTAAATAAAATTTCCAAATGATTTTTGGACATCGCGGTGCCGAGTGTTGCCACAGAATAGCTTATACCGTTCTGCGCCAATGCAATCACGTCCATATATCCTTCAACCACGAGAATTTGATTGGGTTTAGTGGACACCTGCAACAATTCGTAAAGACCATACAGCTCCTTACTTTTTTGAAACACACTAGTTTCTGGTGAGTTGAGATATTTTGGAAGAGAATCATCTAGCACACGCCCACCGAAACCAATAATACGTCCACGCCTATCGCGTATCGGAAACATAATTCGGTTTCGAAATCGATCGTAACTACGCCCAGCCTCATTTTTAATCATCAAACCGGCTTGTATCAGTAAACTCTTGTCGAAATTGGAATTAGACAATACATCCCATCCCGAAGGCGCAAATCCTAGCAAAAACGCCCGTGCCACATCACCGGTTAAGCCGCGGCCGCGTAGATAATTTATAGCAACTTTTCCAACTGGCTGGTTCAAAAGCTGATCCGAGTAAAACGTGGTAACTTGCTTCTGGATTTCATAAACCGCTGCTAAATCAATTACTCCTTCATGATTAGAGGTATAAGTGTCACGGACAGGAAGAGGTAGACCGGCAAAATCCGCTAAATCCTCAACAGCTTCCAAAAATCCCAAATGGTCATAATCCATGATAAAAGTAATAGAATTGCCGCCGGCACCGCAACCAAAACAGTGGAACATTTGCTTTTCGCGGTTTACGGTAAAACTTGGTGTTTTCTCATCGTGGAAAGGACATCTGGCAATATAATTACGTCCAGCTTTTTTGAGCGTTATACGAACTTCAATTAGATCTACTATATCTACCCGTACCAGCAGCTCGTCAATAAACGACTGAGGAATTCTACCGGACATCGATGCGCGGAGTGGATCGCGAGATCATGCATTTGGCGTGCCTCATAAAAACCTCTATTCCGTGGCTAGCCATGACCTGATGAATCAGAATAAGTGAAACAAGAAAATAAGGATGGCGCACGAAATTACTGCCACCCACCCAGGATTATTAGTTAGCTATGTTCACCGTTGCGGTAAACACTTGTCAAGCACGACCGCCAAACAGCAACGCACCAAAAATTTATACTTTAATTAAAAGGGGAATTACTTTTCGCCCAAAACCGTTTTTACAACGGCGCTCACTTTGGACATATCTGCACGACCGTGCATTTTAGACTTTAGGCTGCCCATTACCTTACCCATATCCTTTATCGAAGTAGCGCCGATTTCATTAACAACCTCGCCAATAATTTGATTTATTTCTTCGCTAGATAACTCTGCAGGCAAAAAACTCTGGATCTCTTGGATTTCAAATTCTTCGATATCGGCCAAATCATCGCGACCAGCACCGCGATATTGCTTCAACGACTCACGACGCTGTTTGACCATTTTATCCAGCACCGAAACTATTTCCCTATCGTCTAGGCTGATCCGTTCATCAATTTCTCGCTGCTTGATACCCGCCATCATCGATCTTATTACCGTAAGGCGCTGTTTTTCACCTGCTTTCATCGCAGACTTCATGGCTTCTTTGATTCTGGTTTGTAGCATCCCAACGTCTTCTAACACCTCTCAGCCACGTCTTTAAAGTTGAGGTCGACCACGGCGCAAATTTTTAAGTGCGTAACGCTCTCTAGACAACTTTTTAAGATGCCGTTTTACTGCCGCCGCAGCTTTTCGCTTCCGCTCTTCAGTCGGTTTTTCGTAGAATTCCCGCCGCCGTGTTTCTGACAACACACCGGCTTTTTCACACGCACGCTTAAAACGTCGAATTGCGATCTCAAATGGTTCGTTTTCTTTAATTCTGACTGAAGGCATATAATTTCCTAAATTAGATTTTGACTATTCATAAAATTCCCCCGAGGGCTCCTGAAACGGAACTCATTATTATAGCAAAGCATTTATACTTGACCCAAATTTATCCTCTATTTACTCATGAACGTACTCGGCATAGAAACCTCTTGCGACGAAACTGGCGTCGCTGTTTACAACTCAGAAAAAGGGTTATTGTCACATATGCTGCATAGCCAAATTGCGCTCCATACTGAATATGGAGGAGTCGTTCCTGAACTCGCGTCTAGAGATCATATTAGAAAGCTGATTCCACTTATCAGACAAACCCTGCAACAGGCCAAGCTAAACCCCAATAATATAGATGGGATAGCATACACCTCGGGCCCTGGCTTGGTGGGCGCACTTTTGACAGGCGCATCAGTCGCTAAAAGCCTCGCTTGGGCATGGAACATACCTTCAATAGGTATTCATCATATGGAAGGACACCTATTGGCACCCTTGTTAGATACGGACCCACCAGAATTTCCACTGGTAGGACTCTTAATATCAGGCGGTCACACTTTATTGGTAGACGTTGAACAAATGGGCGTTTATAAAATTATCGGCGAATCGCTCGACGACGCGGTAGGTGAAGCATTTGACAAAACTGCCATGCTGCTTGGTTTGGGGTATCCAGGTGGCCCCGCATTGGAGCATCTCGCCTCGTCTGGAAGCTCCATTACGCAAAAATTTCCACGCCCAATGACAGATCGACCGGGTATGAATTTTAGTTTTAGCGGTTTAAAAACCTACGCACGTAACACCCTGATCTCTGGACTTATTAGCCACGCTGATGTTGCCCGCGCCTTCCAGGAAGCTGTAGCAGACACTTTGGCCATCAAATGCCGCCGTGCACTTTCCCATACCCAATACGAACGACTGGTTGTTGCGGGAGGCGTCAGCGCAAATGGCGTTATAAGAAAGAAATTGGAAGACTTGGCCACGTTAGAACAGGCAAAAGTCTTTTTCCCTCGCCTCGAATTTTGCGCCGATAATGGCGCAATGATCGCTTTGGCCGGGTATCACAGATTATCGGCAAAACAGCATGAAAAACTCGAAATAAAAGCAATGCCGAGGTGGCCATTGGATACCGTTAAGTCCATTTAAGCCTTTTATCGGCTAACGTTATACAAAAATTCGAATTTAGTGAATATTATCCAACGCGCTCTTCCACCCCACTAATCAAACGTTGAATATTTAATCGATGTCGCCAAATACAAAGGATTGAGATTACTGTAGTTGCTGAGAGTAGGGCCCCACTAGAGAGCAACAACCACGCATAAATTGGTGCGGTTGCGGCGGCAATAATCGCGGAAATTGATGAAACCCGGGTAAACTTTAACATTACCAACCACGTCGCGACCGTGATAAATCCCAAAAACCAAAAGAAGCCAAAAAATACACCTGCGGCAGTTGCTACGCCTTTTCCACCCTGAAAACCAAAATAAACCGGGAATAAATGCCCGATAAATGCCGCAACGCCAACGCAACCGATAAGAATTTCATTCGCACCTACAAAACTTGCAAAAATAACGGGAATGAAACCCTTAAGTAGATCTCCTATTAGAGTCATTGCCGCCGCTTTTTTTCCACCAAACCGCAGTACATTAGTGGCACCCGGATTGTTCGAACCTTGCTCTCTAGGATCCGGTAATCCCAAACCGCGGCAAACCACTATGGCCGTTGACACAGACCCTATAAGATAGCCTATTGGCACCAACAACCACATTCCCATTCTATCCCCTCACAGCTACAGGTATTTGATCGTCTCCTCATTTGTTATGATAGGCGGCCTTTAAACGCCACACCAACGAAGAGAAAAAGATGGACATTATATTTCTGCGCGGCCTTCAGATCGAGACAATCATTGGAATTTACGATTGGGAACGGGAAACCAAACAAACGGTTGTGTTGGACATCGAAATGTCAACAAGTATAAAAAAGGCCGCTAAATCAGATTCAATAGACGATGCCTTGGATTATAAAGCAGTCTCTAAACGAATAATTTCATTCGTCGAGGAAAGTAACTTTTTTCTAGTTGAAAGCTTGTCCGAAGAGATTGCGGGAATCATTTTGAGCGAATTTAGCGTACCGTGGCTGCGCCTAACCTTAAACAAAAAAGGCGCCATACGTGGCGCCAGTGATGTAGGTATTATCATAGAACGAGGGGCCGTAGCTACAAATGCCTAAGGTTTATCTAAGTATCGGTAGCAATATTAACAGAGAATTTAATTTCCCCTCAGCTTTAAGAATGCTGAGCGATAAATTCGGCGATCTAACCCAATCCAGCATTTTTGAAACCACGGCTGTCGGATTTGAAGGACCACCCTTCTTTAACGCCGTAGTAATGTTTGACTCGGATATTGAATTGTTAGAAATTGCGCAAATTGTCAGGCAAATAGAAATCGATCATGGGCGAACCAAAAAATCATCAAAATTTACCGCTCGATCTTTAGATATAGATATCCTTTTATACGGCTATCTTATTGTAAATGAGAAATCTATTAAAATACCGCGAGACGACATTCTAAAATATGCCTTTGTATTGGAACCTTTGGCGGAAATTGCTCCCAACGAAACCCATCCGATTAGCGGTAAAATGTTTAATCTCTTGTGGGCAGAATACGACAAATCTGGCCTAGAACAAAAAAAGATCGTGCCGCCATGGACGACTACAAATTAATCTGATTTCCTCAACGCTGAATAATCGGATCCAGCACATAGATTTTGTACTGTGGAATCAATTTCAGCGTGCTAAGAATCTATCCAAAAATAGAAAATTCTTAGTTATATAAACTTCGCCCGCCATCAATCGATATGATCTGGCCGGTCACGTAACGAGCATTCTTAACCAGATATAGTACGGCATCCGCGATATCGTCCGGTGAACCTATTCGGGCCAATGGAATTCGGGCTAGAATATTCTGCTTTTTGATTTGACTTAAATCATCTTCTGGCCAAAGTATTGCCCCAGGCGCGACACCATTTACTCGAACTTCCGGCCCCATTTCCAAAGCCAATGAACGTGTCATAGCAACGAGCCCCGACTTCGCAATGCAGTATATTGAATACTCTCGCAATGGGTGCCACGCATAGATATCGCAAATATTAACTATACAACCATTGTTTTGACTGAGCATGGTATTAAAAGCTAAGGAAAGAAAATATGGTACCTTCAAATTGGTACCAACCAGCCGGTCCCAATCTTGTTCGTTAACTTCCGTCAATGGGGTTGAATAGAATGCAGAAGCATTGTTAACCAATACATCCAGACCACCATGTCGTTCAGATACCTTTTTAAATAAATAGCCAATTGCATCGTCATCGAGCCAATCGGCCTGAAGAATCCATGCACTATTGTTACGAATTTGGTTGAATTCGTTCATCAACGCGGTGGCTTGATCATCAGACCGCCGATAATGCAAAATCAAATCATATCCGGATGCGTGCAAACTGCGAGCGATACAGGCTCCGATTCGCTTAGCTGCTCCTGTAATCAACGCAGTTTTGGTTTTCATTCGAACGATATTTATTGACTGTGAAACTTAGTTCTAATAAACAATAAGTTGTAATAATTTATCAAATCGACATCTAAAAACGAGGGTTAGTTGTGGAGATATTCCGAAATGGACTGTATTCTGAGTTTAGATATTGCTTCACCAATCTCTTGACCAGAAAATCCGCGGTTCATAAGTGGTTTTGTATCGACAGACAACGCTGCAGCATGACATTTTTTCAAAACCTGCGCTTGTGGATACGATTTCTGCTCGAATCCCTTGCGTCCCCTTGCATCAGCCTCGCATGCGAGTAAAAAATTATCAATTGAACTATTTTTCTTTAATGCGTCCAATGACTTTAGTATTTTCACGATTTGTTCGGCCGATAATTCGTTCACTTGATGGATATCTTCATGATACCGAATGACGTTGCGCGCCAACTTCTTGAATTCATTCGGAACGCGGGTTCGCCGACACAACGTGTCCAGGAGAATAAGCCCCGCTTCCTCATGCCCCGGGTGATTTGGCAAATTGTCTTTGGTGGTTAATCCTTTTCCTATATCGTGTACCAGCGCGGCAAACCGTATTTCCGATTTTATCGAAAGTCGAGATGCCTGGCTTAATGACATTAACGCGTGTCTCCCGGTATCGATCTCTGGATGTAAATGTGGGTTTTGAGGTACGCCGAAAAGGTTGTCGAGCTCCGGAAATAAAATCGCCAATGCTCCGCAATCGCGCAGTACTTCGATGAATGCCGTTGGCGTCTTTTCGGTTAATGCCCGCACAAATTCCGACCAAACCCGCTCGGAAACCAACGCATCGATTTCCCCAGCCTTAACCATGGAATTCATTAATTCCATGGTTTCATCCGCAACAGTGAAACCAATATGGCCATAACGCGCCGCAAAGCGCGCTACTCTCAAAATGCGTACCGGATCTTCACGAAAAGCCGGAGAAACATGGCGCAAAATCTTATTTCTCAAATCAACCATGCCGTTGTACGGATCAATAATATTGCCATCAGAATCTTTGGCCATCGAATTGACGGTCAAATCACGCCGCAACAAATCCTGCTCCAGCGAAACCGCAGGGTCCGCATCCACAGTGAAGCCTTTATATCCCGGAGCAGTTTTTCTTTCAATTCGGGCTAATGCGTATTCGTCGTGGGTCGTAGGATGAAGATAGACTGGAAAATCTTTTCCTACGGGTTTGAATCCAGCTTTGCACATTTCTTCTGGCGTCGCGCCGACAACAACCCAATCTCGTTCCGTGACTGAGAATCCGAGCAATTCGTCGCGGACCGCGCCGCCGACCAGATAAACTTCCATAATTCTTCCGATTCTGAACTAGGAATCAGCTTACGTAAGTACTTTCATGCTGCACGATAACATCGCGCAATCATTTTTAAAATCAGGTTTAAGGACCTGTCAATCGTTGAATAGACAAGATGGGGTTTAAAAGCAATAAAAGAGCACTCTAGCTAAATGCAGTATCGCTGGCAACATGAGAATTTATATTCTATTCTCATTTGGACTATAAAATGTTGGCTAAATTGAAATTAATCTGATTTTAGCCGACTCAACGGATAAACCCGAATTTAAAAAATGAACCGAATGGTATCGAACCCGGAATTATTTGCCCTGGCATTCGAAACTACGAGGCCGCTGACGGCTAAATTACTGATCCCAGGTATTCTCACCCGCATCTACTGCGCCATTATTATTTTGATCCCACCACCGCTGCCCAGCCGAGGTTAAAGTCAATATTCCATCCGTTACCTGCGGACCAGGAATAGGAGTAGCCTGCAAGGTGTACGTATTACCAGCAACGCCAACGGCCAGTATCGTTAGATTGTAGACCGCTGGGCCACCGCTCATCGGTGATGTAAGAGGAAATCCTATTCCTGCCGGCGCTGAACCCGTATCTGGAATTCCGTTACCGTTAATATCGGCGAGTGTACCGTTATCAAAATAGTTATTCCTGGCAGTAAAACTTCTTTCCATTAAGGCCGCAAATGCCATCAAATCCCCCTGGGCATCGGCTCGACGGGCACGGCGTATTTGATTTTGGTACCCCGGATACGCCACCGCGGCCAATATACCAATGATCACTATTGCAATCATCAGTTCCAAGAGTGTAAAACCATGTTGATGCGGTTTCATATTAATATTTTCCCCTTATTCGCTCGACTAGAATCAGTCATCATCCTGTTCTTCCAATGGGGCCGACAGAACCCAAATCTCACTAATCGATGAACCATTAGATTCACTTTCGTAGGCAACGTAACCAACTTCCGCACCCACCTTCAATGAATCACTTGGATTATCGCTGACCAGACTTTGTATCTTGATACCATTGGCCATCCTGTACTCGCGGCCATCTATAGCGATGGCACCGTAGCTTGGTTCGATTCCGGTAACAATCCCGGTCACTTCAAACGTCATCGAAAGTAGCGGAGCCACAGGCGCCCCTTCCTCCGCAATACTTATGGCGGGTAGGAATATAGAAAACGCCAAACTTAAAATTGTTGCGCGTATCAATAATTTCATGTCAATTTCCCATTACTATTTAGGTTTCAAAGTTCTACCAATCGACAATTGAGCGCCTAAAGCTGCTGCCAATTCAATCGGCCGACACTACCCCCACTGTTCTCGGTGGTCAGCTCTATTCCACCCGATGATCCGCTGGTATATTTAAACTCCCGCTTTTGATCACCAGCATCCAATATACCCGGGGTGGATATAATACCTACGGTTGATTTTTTACCACTTACCGGAACGCTTTGGGTCGTGCTACCCGTCGTAACCGAAACCAAATCCTTGTTATCAAAATTTGTATCATGGTTCAAATCAAACGGTGACACCGTTAGGCTGCTACCGGTCGAGGCATCGAGCTCCATCAACCAGCCGCTACCACCGTCACCGCATGGGTCAGGATCCGGTATTAGCGTGGTAAAAATTATCCGGCCCGCCCGCAAAATGGGCCGGCTAACCATACGCTCGCCATAATTTTGCAAAGGCAGGGTACCGGTATCGATCATGTCTATTTTCCAACCCAAATGCGTCGTCACCGGGTTACCTGACGGATACCCACCGGCAAGATGCCAATTGACTGACTCCGAAGTTGTTAGTCGAATACCAACTCCGAATGGATTTGTGGGATCGCTAGCATCAATTTCCTTATATATCGATTGAGTCAACAACTGATCATTGCCAAACGGTGGCACACTGTAATCCGGGTCATTGCTGGGGATTTGCTTATCCCACACAGCATAAAATGTCTGCGTGTCTTGCCCCACCGGGATCGAATCGCCAACTTCAATGTACTTACCCGTACCAAAATAAACTATTGAACCTACAATCGGCGTACCCGCGGCAGGGTCGTACAACCCCGCCGAATCAACACTCCCTGTTTCAGAATCGGGGGATGCTTCACCAATTTGAGGTCTGACGGTAATCGGTTGGCGTATACCGGCGGTTTGACGTGTCTGAAACAGAGGTAGTGGAGTCAATCCCCCAAATGCAACGCCCCAATTCGCAGGATCCGGGTCACTCAAATCGAATTTCCACAAGTTACCGAAAAGATCGCCTGCGTAAGCCATATCAATAATATAGTCGCCGTCTCTATCGATCGGTGCCGCAACACTCAAACCATTCGGTTTGCCCAATCCGGTTGGGTCCTGGGCGCTCCCCTGCAGCGTGTCGATTTTGCGAATTAAGCTGCCGGTTTGCAAATCGACAATAAACAAGACCGCATTCCCCGTTGCACTGACATTGCCATCCGGTTCGGTATTGTTGTAACCATTCGAGAACAACGCCACCCATTTACCGTTGTGCATTCGTACAATATTAATAGGTTGGCCATAAGTGTTTCCCAAATCAGCGTCATCTGCGTCTGTAAATTCCCATAGCACCAATTGAGCTGCATTGGCTTCGTCAAACGTAGTCGGATCGGTCACATCCAGGGCAAAAACACCCTGTCCGCCGGCCGCGTATCCACCACCCAATACGGTATGCCAATCGTTGGCAAAGAATCCATCGACGATCGTAGTCGAAGCATCGACATAGTATCGGTGGCTATAATTGATATCGGTCAAACGATTCATTTTATCCAGCAGTTTTGCCGGCGCGTATGCAATTTCTTCCCGGCCCGTCCCCACACTGAAGGTTTTGGTTCCTGGATTATAAGTACCCGCGTCTACACCGCGGAGCAACCCGTCATTCGCACCAAAATAGACCAACCGCTGTCTATGCACATGGGACGTACGAAAATCGCTATATGGTTTCGCATTTTCCGGAGTCAAGGGACTCACCCCGGTCGCGTCGTCCCATTTGTCCGGATAAATGTCATTGCCCCCCCCAGCAAATGCAGGACCGGAATTCACAACATCGCCCAAAAGGCTGGTCCGGTTTCGAAACGGACCATTGTTTTTTGCTTCTAGCGCAGTATCACCACGCAGATAATTGACCCGGTCTGCACCACGGCCATCAGCCACGAATGTAGAAGGGTTGATATCTATTGCGGCTTGTTGGGTTGGATTCAACGAGCCAAATCGAAACGGTATACCTGTGCCCGCGACAGGGTCAAACGTTATTATTTCACGACCGGTATCGAAATTTTGGGTGGAGATTACCGCAGACGCCTCCCAAGATTGCGCACCAAGCGTTCCATCGGGATTAATAGGCAGGGCAACCAACTGGCCAATCCAAGTCCCGCTATTGAATTTGGCTTGGTACAAGTGAGACTCGCTGCCGATTGAACCCGAATTTAGTGATGGCGAAGCAGAAGAGCCCGTTCTAGCAACAATATTAGAAAGGACATCTGAAAGCGAATTCGCAAACTCATCCGGGTTGCTCGCACTGAAGAAATCTCCCCGGCTATTTATTGCAGTATGCCAAAGATCATCGGTTTTGGCCGTCGACGAAGAAAAAGGATCAGGCCAAGATTTGTTTCCGTTAATCAAATTCGGCAAGTCTGTAGCCGGATCCAATATACCCGGCACACCCAAACCTACGGTAAAATTAACCAAATGCTGCCAATACGCCGGATCAGCTGCGTTGGTTGGGACTTCGTTAGCCAAATCTGTACGTAGGTCTCGATACCAATAATACATTCCCACGTCAGCCAAAGTATCCGCCACACCATCTTGATACGGCGTCGACGGTGTATATTGGAAATTCAACGCAGAATTCGAGGGATGGGTAATGGCAGGCCCAGAATTATTATCGACATTTTGACGTGCCGCATTTGTTGGGGCCGACGCACCATTCCAAAACCCGTCCGTCATCATAACATGATAACTTTGTCTACAGGCTAAATGCGGGGTCGAATTGGTAGTCCCCGGGGTTGCGCTCCAAGGTCCCTGGTTATCGGAACGTTCAAAATAACGCCCCACATCGTCCAGAGCTCTGCGTAACGGCGTGCCAGACGGCACCATCACATAACCATATAGATCAGTAAAAAATTGATCTCGATCTGTCCCGCTAAATCTTCTTAAACCTCTGACTATCGCGCCTGGACTGGTCACGCCATCAACCGTCGCACCACCTTTGTTGATAGCAGCAAATCCCACCCGCATGTCATTTCCCTGTTGGGCAAACGCACGCCCAACACCGGAACGCGATAACAAAATTCGCGAACGGTCGTAGCTATACCAATTGGCGAAATTCTGTAGTTCTTCAGCAAAAGTACAAATAGGAGCAGCGGCACAATCGCTTCTGTTCGGGCCACCAGTGTACGTATTACCCGTACGTATTTCTACGCGAGTATAACTGTTGTATGTCCATACATTGCCGCCGTTGTAATTGAAATACGTTGCTGGCCAAAAAGTCCTTGTTGTATCTGTTGTTGATCCGTCGTTTTCACGCCACCACGCTTGCTGAGTATTGTTTTGGGTAAGATCCCGACAACCCTTGCCAGGGTCATCCGGATTATGCGGTGCACAGGTGACAACGGCATCGGGAAACAATGATCCGTCTGATTTGGCCCAAGGTAGATATCTTATCGTCGGATTGTAAAAAATCTTATTGTTATTGGAAGACCGGCTAAAGGAGTTATACCGGTTATTCGTATCGAATCCCGCCACCAAATTCCAGTAATCACCTGCTCCGTAGATACCATTAGCCCTGGGAAAACTATAATATTGATATAATACACTGTCAGGCATCATCTCCCAGTGCATGGAGCCAGAATCGTCGAGCGTGAACATAATATTCGGATCTACATTACCCCCCAAAAAAAGAGGCACCTGGCTCAACGACAAACTCGCTGATTGGGCATTGGCGGAAAATAGAAGCAATCCCGAAAAAACCGCGGACAATGAAAAATTAAGTATTCCGGAATAGATCTTCATAAAACTGCTCCTACCTTTACATTTCGAACCGATAATCATAATTTAGAACCGTCTGGCAAAATTTGTTTGGACGAACGCGTTCGCCGTATTCGTTCCACCGAAACCACGAGTCGTTACGGCGTAGACGTTGCGGAAGGAACTACCGTCCATATCCTGTTGTTGTCCCAAATTCTGGCTATCTCGGAATATATCTATAAATTCCACAAAAAATTCGGGTGATTGCTGATTATTCATCTTTGACACAGCATTCGCTGTTCTTGCGCTTGCCCACATAATCGAATCCGTGTATCCACTTGCACCGAATTGTGTCCAAAAAGGATTCAAGGCGCCATAAGAATTCCAAAGGTCGCACGGTGAAGATGGACAGTTGTTGGGATCCGGTACCGCTGTTAGACCTAACAGCCAGCCCTCACCTGAACGTGCCGCAGCTTCGGCGGCTTGAAACGCAGTGCTCAAATCTCTTGCATTACCGGCCATTTTTTCTTGCATCACCGTGCTTTGCATCGAAGTGATGCCAATCAAAGTCATCACTAACAATATGATCAAACTAACAACCAACGCGGCACCACATTGCTTAAAACCGTTTGTCGACTTTATTCTTTGCATGATAAATTTCCAGACGTTTAAGGAACGCGGTTGCGTAATGTAATAGTGCTCGTAAAGATACGATAAAGACGATTATCTTGAGCCACATTTGTATCAGGCACTAAATCGCCATCTGAATCGAATAATTCTGGGGTTCCATCATTATCGGTATCGAAAATTGCCAACAAAGGGTTAGCAGCAACATTAGCGAATATCATGGGTTGTAAAATCATCCGCGACCGATCCTGTCTTGGGCTCGTGCTTAATAGCAATCCCACACGAACGCTCACTACGCTGCCCCAAATTCCAGCAGCGTTGACCGCTGTGGCATTAATATATCGATCTGCACCTCGATTACCGTCGTCATCAACCCCATACAGAAATTGCATATTTTGAACATTATCAATCAGGGGTTGTGCAGCGGCGCCAGCTCCAACTCTAGTACAAGACAAGCTATTAGTCGTTCCAATGTTTGTAACTGAAAATAAATCGTTCACTACATTGGGCCCGAGACACCCGATATTCCCTGCACTTACAATATGTATCGAATCATTCGCGCCATCAATGGTAGTTGCGGGAACAAACGCGCCGGCAGCATTGTTAAATCCAGCGCCCCGAATTGAACGTTGCAATATTTCGATTGCAATCCGGCCACTTTCTTGGACCCTGGATAGCTCGTCCTGTAGATGATAAGTTTGTTTGTTACTGACGAAAACTTGAATGACGCCACCGATCAAGATTGAACTGATCAACAAGCCAATCATAATTTCGATCATCGAGATCCCCTGCTGATTATTCGAGGGTATATTTAGGTTTTTCATGGTTGAAAAGCTACCGCAAAAGTTGTCGGTGCGCCATTGGCACCGTTATCGTCCCAAGTGATCGAAAGCAAAAAAGACGAACCGATCGTACAAGCAACGCCGTCGGTATCCGTATTGTTGATTAGGTCATTGTCCGGATCAGTGAACCCCGGATCAGCATTATCGGTACATTGCAATTGGCCTTGCCCCGGCAATGCCTGAGCAACAGCAGTCCGCCACGCAAACAAATCGTAAGCCGCCATTTCAGTGGAGTCACAATTGTTCCCGGTGGTGGTTCCGGCAAAATTGGTCATACAATCAAAACCGGGATTCGCGGGGGCTGGCAGTAAGACATAGTTTCCATTATCTACTCCGTCTCTATTCGCACGCATCCGATCGGCAAGATCATTAATTAATTCAACAGCTTGGGAACGACCCTGTGATGAATTATTCTGCTTCAGCGCCAAGGTTTGAAGCCCCGCCAAACCGAGCAAACCTATAGACAATATGACTACCGCAATCAAAACTTCTATCAACGTAAAACCAGTAGATTTTCTTAGTGATATATTCATAGTTGTAAAAATTTTTGCATCAGCGTTGGATACTAACGAGCCTACCCATTTGAATATTTAAGGGCACGTCACTGCCGCGCCGCCTCCAACTTCTACAATTCCGTCGCCATTCGAATCGACCGCCCGCGTTGGACGACCCGTTATAGATACAATCAAACCGTTGGCCGAAGTATCCCCGCGTACATCGCACATTCTAAATGATCCGTTGAAATTTCCCGCCCCAGGCACACCTGTGGTCATCCCTGTTTGCGAGAATCTAATGGTATTTGTAACCAACGCATTGCCGCGTAACGTCAACCCATCATTTACCAAACTTTCGTATACGCGAATCAATTCCGGTTGTTGAGCGACCAAGTCACCATTAACATCATCGAAAACCATCCACCCTTGCTCCCAACCTCCAGCTGCGGTGCAATTTATTCCATCAGTTGTGGTACATACGGTCACGGTATTTACGTGCCGTTTAACAGCTTCACTTCTCGCTATCATCAGTGTGGTCAAGAAGTTATTCATTTCCGTTGTCTGACGATTATCCATTATCATATTCCTGAAGCTCGGCACGCCCGCGCTCAATATGATAGCCGCCATCAACAACGTAACGATCAATTCAATTAACGTAAACCCTCGTGCAGGTCGAATAAATTTCATAGTCTGAGTTATAGCAGGATTAATTCAAATGTCTTCTGTTTTCCGATAAGCGGTGGATTAGTCCCGATTAACGGCAACTACATCGATTTAGTCAATAGAAGAACGATTAAGAGGATGTTGTTTCGCCTACCGTAAGTTGTTAAACCTACCGAAAGAAAACATATAAAACCGCTTTAGATCAAAAAACAAGCGCTTGCACCATCCAATGACTATCGGACTAAGTCTAGCTGAAGTTTTTATAACGCCAAACTAATAGACTAGCAATCTTAATTTCTCAGAAAATAGTCATTGACAATCTAGCTGATGAAGATGAAGGAATAGGTCAGTAGTAAACATTGATCGGTTTTGATCTAACTTTCTGTCCGCTTGAAATACCCAGCATATTGTCCGGACAGTTCCTCAAAGAACACGTACTGTATTTATATGGAGAAGGTATGTAACTTTGATTAATTCACTTGAAGTCAAGGATACTTTTCTTCACAAAGCGCGTCGAATTATGCTTGCGATAAAAAACTTTACCAAATCAAAATATCTTTACCCACCCGATCGACCAGAAGTTCACGGTAGCGCTCGGCTTTGGCGACTTGCATGCTTTCCAGTGGATTGAAATCATCTGTGATGATAAACGTATCCTGAATCGGTACACTGATCTCACGATCCTTCAGCCAGGATTCCACCCGTTTGTTCGCTGGTGTAGGCGTCAATTCCAATGCGACATCTGACGCGTAAAATATGAAATCGTTGAAATCTTCGTTTGGCGCCGATACAAAAGTTCGTTTGTGCGTAAATAATGAGTCTAACGTATTGGATACGGCAGCAACTGCCCGACTGTTTTCACCCTGCGAAAAACCGACGAAGTTAAGCACCAACACACCGCCAGGTTTTAGCTTCGATTTTAAAGTCTTAAGCATTTCTACGGACAACAGGTGAATGGGTTCAGCCCCTCCGGTAAAACAATCATGAACAATAAAGTCATAGGTTTCCGATAGTTGCTTGACTTGGTATCGTGCATCACCCACCAAGGACTTTCCGGTAGACTGGTATGAAAAGTAATGTCCAGCAGCTCGCGCGACCTCTGGGTCAATTTCAATAGAATCGGTTCTAATACCATAGCGATCAAACAAATTGACGATATGCCCACTACCCAATCCAACCAAAAGAGCCTTTTTTGGCTGGTCTTTAAAATTTACGACCCTCTCAACAACTTGCTGATAACCTAGCATGCCCTCGCCATTATTAAGATCCTCCGCTCCAATCGTTGATGAATCGGACATTAACCAACGAATTCGTTGCAATGGTTCGTCTACCACTCGCACCCACCCATAATGACTTTCCGCCTCGTATACAACCTTGAAGCGCTGATACTTCTTGGTTGCAGTTATGTAACTCGCCAAATAAACTGCTATCGCGAACACTACACTAGAAGCGGCCAACATTATTGGCGCACTAGAACGCTTCAAGCTTTTATATTCATAAATTCCAATACCCACGGCAAGAACCAATAGAACCAAACTAACACCCATCACGATAATCCGGGTTCCGGCAAGCGGTAACAAATAAAAACCGAGAAATAACGTACCAACGACACTACCTAACGTACTAATAGCATAAACGTTTCCGGCAGTAGACCCCACTCCTTCCAGACGCCGAGCCGCCATTTTGATGACATAGGGTCCAACCATACCGAGCAAGGCCAATGGCACGGTAAACAAAATCAATGCACTGGCAAAGGCCCCTGCGCGCAAGCCTAAAGAATCGGTGGCCAACTGAACAGGCCCACTCATTAACGGGATCGCTCCGGTATAGACTGCTGCCAAAAATATAATATGGGATAACCGCACGGGACCTTCGCGATCAGCCAATCGCCCTCCGATAAAATAACCGATTGCCAGCGCCATCAAAGTTACCGAAATCAATGACGACCATACGATCAAGCTAACCCCGTAAAATGGCCCAATAATTCTAGTACCGAGCAACTCAAGCATCATAACGGCTGCTCCGGTAATCGATACTGTCAGGTATAAAACCAGCTTGTCGATAAACGCGAACCTATTTTCACAGGATACTCCCGCTGTTTTTTGAGCTGCATTAGAGCTCAATTTGGAATGGCGACTTGTGTTTTTTTGGGACTGTTGCATAGCCTTGTCCTATTGCCGTATTTTTTTAAAAAGTTTGTTTGGTTTAACATCGGCGATCAAATATTACAATGAATCACAATTCTCGCTTTGGATAACAAGAAATAAACGGCGAAACCATTCTAAGCAGAAAAGGGCATCTGCCTAAACAGATGCCCTTTTAATATCACGAATGAAAAATCCAAGCGCGGTTAATCTAACATTCGTATACCGTCACATATTTAATCATTATAAATATATCGACGTAAGCTACGAACGCATATTAAGCTTCGCTACTTTGCGGCGCTATCGTGCGGCCAGAAACCCTTGATTGGGCCATAGGTGTCCAATGATTCGTCAGATGGTGTAACTTCTATCGCATAACCATCGCCGCAAGATTCGCCCAGAGGATTGTTTTCCAAATCGCGAACAACATCGACTTGTGGCCAGAATCCAACCGAAACAACATCGGGATCATCAAACTTTGCGGTTAAGCGACCAAACCAGATATCCGCACGGTCATCTTTATTGGTATTGAGCGTATGTCGGCAATAGTTTGCTATACCAAATTTGACGGTCAATTTAGTCGCGCAGGAATCCGCGTGGAAGCTTGGGTAACTCGCCCGGTAAGGAATCAAACCAAACAGGTTAGATTGCAGTCTTCCATTTCTATAATGGAATGCCCGTATATCTTCGGTTCTCAGTCCATGGCTATTGAATGGTGGAGTAGGACCGACAGCTTGAACGATTTTTTTGAATATATCTTTATCCTGCGCCGATTTTGCCCCCATAACCGGGTTACCCACGATATAGTCTGCAAGATCGATCGAGTCTCCGGTATCCGATCGGGTCGCAACAGCGTCGTGTCCATTTGGCCAAACAACCGCCATCGCTTTAACTGCACGCGCTTCGCTTCCGCCTGGCGACGAACAGCCATGAGAAATCGAAATATTACTCACGCTGCTACCGGTGCCCTCGATTTCATGGCGGACCTGCCAATCGTTTGGTGTATTTTTTCTCACTACCGTAGTATGCGCTAATGCACTGCCGGCAATAGAAACCGCAACTAACGCTAATGCGCTAGTTATCAATTTTTTGTGTTGTACCATGTTGTTGCTCCCCTAATGATTAATTTTTGATTCTTTGCATCGATGTCCTAATTGACCCGTTTCCGGTTAGCTCAAAATTAACTAGAATCTCCGGCCGAAAATCGAAGCTTCCACAACCTCCCTGAATTTAGCGACAAGAACACATACATTCGCCCAAGCTGCTAGGGAGCGCAGTCGACATATCAAGGCACATATAGTGCCAAGTTATTATTTATTAATAATCATATGGTTACAGACATTTCTTCCGTGCCACCCGATATTTAGGTCAAATACCGCAGCCCCTTAAGCCAAATCCCGCACATGAACATCTAGTAACCGCAGCCCCATCCATTGATTCAATGTAATAATTTGCTTTTGGTACAACTTATGGTTTTATAGTCTCCTTTGCCCTATATTCCCGCCGAATTTCGCCAATGAATGACACCCCCGAATACAACACAAAGCTTTTCAAAATCGCAGCATCCTCGATTCCCGGCGGTGTTAACTCGCCGGTTAGGGCATTTAAATCTGTAGGTGGAACGCCTATATTTATAGATAAAGCATCCGGTCCGTTTATTTTTGATACCCGGGGCAAATCCTATATAGACTATGTCGGTTCGTGGGGTCCAATGATCGTCGGCCATGCCCATAAAGAAGTGATCGACGCGGTTCAACGAACGGCAAGCAAAGGATTAAGCTTCGGCGCACCTACCGAGCTTGAAACCGCAATGGCCGAAAAACTTTGCGAATTGGTCCCGTCATTGGACCAAGTGCGCATGGTCAATTCGGGCACTGAAGCAACGATGAGCGCCATCCGCCTGGCGAGGGGCTACACCGGTAGAAATAAAATCGTTAAATTCGAGGGCTGTTACCACGGCCATTCAGATTCACTGCTGGTTAAAGCCGGTTCCGGTGCGCTAACTTTGGGAGAACCTAGTTCACCTGGCGTACCGGAGACCTTGGCCCAACTGACTTTAACGCTAAATTACAATGATACAGAAGCCGTTCAGCAATTATTTGCACAAATAGGGCCGGAGATTGCCTGCATTATCGTGGAACCGGTTGCCGGCAATATGAATTGCGTTCCACCAAATCCTGGTTTTTTAGAATCATTGCACACTGTTTGCGATGATACTGGATCGATACTTATCTTCGACGAAGTCATGACCGGTTTTAGGGTCGCGCTGGGCGGTGCTCAGGCCCATTATGGTGTGATTCCCGATTTAACAACTCTTGGAAAAATAATTGGTGGCGGCATGCCGGTAGGTGCTTTCGGGGGTAAGAAAGAAATTATGGACCACCTGTCCCCTGTCGGGCCAGTCTATCAAGCTGGGACACTTTCCGGTAACCCTGTAGCGATGGCTGCAGGGCTAAAAACGATGGAATTGGTTTGCCTACCTGGTTTTTATGAAAATCTGTCCCACACTGTGCGCAAACTGACCCAAGGTATAGAACAAGCCGCATCCGACGTAGGAATAAAGCTAACGACCAACCATGTCGGTGGTATGTTTGGTATATTCTTCAGCGAAGATTCTACGGTTAGTAATTTTGATGCCGTTATGCGTTGCGATCTGGCACGCTTTACGAAATTTTTTCATGGACTTCTCGATGAGGGCGTTTATATCGCACCGTCGCCATTTGAAGCTGGGTTTGTTTCATCTGCACATTCTGACGATGTCATTGCACAAACATTGGCTGCTTGTCGTTCCGTATTCGAAAAAATTTAGTACTCCCTTTTAAAAAACCAACCCAATAATCCATAGATTATCCTGAACATAAAGACTGGGGATCGCTTGGGTATTCTTGGCATTAATTTGTTGTAATCGTACGCTTTACAACGGCCTTCACCGGAATCGGCCTACTAAATACACGGCGTTCATCTAAACTTTATGCGGAGACCTCAAATACTAGACCCAAAATATTTCGACCATGAAAGTTCTTGTAGCCGATGACAGCCTGACCAATCTGATGATTGTGCGCAAGTATATAGAGACTGCAGGACACGAAGTTACCGCTGTAGAAGACGGTCTGCAGGCGGTCAAAATGTTTAAAGAACTCAAACCAGATTTGGTTATTCTGGATGTCATGATGCCCAATATGGATGGCTTTGAGGCGGCGATTCGGATTAGGTCAATATGCGATAGACAAAAAACATGGATTCCAATCATATTCCTGACCGCGATGAACCAAGACGAAGACCTTGCCAAAGGTATCGAATCCGGTGGTGACGACTATTTAACAAAGCCCATCAGCCGTATCGTTTTGAACGCCAAACTAAAAGCGATGGAGCGCATTGCCCAAATGCGGCAAGAACTATCCCAAGTAAACCATGAGCTTAAACAGCTTTCAGAACTAGATGGATTGACCGGAATCGCGAATCGTCGACGGTTTGATGATTATTTCGAACGTGAGTTCCGTAGGGCGATTCGGGAAAACTCTGAATTGAGCCTATTGCTAATGGATGTCGACAATTTTAAATCGTACAACGACTACTATGGGCACCAAGCCGGAGACGATTGCTTGCAGCAAATTGCATCCGAGGCCGGCAGTGCGTTAAAACGACCCGCTGATCTTTTCGCGCGATATGGTGGAGAAGAATTCGTCGCCGTACTCCCCAACACACCTGGTGAAGGCGCGCAATTCGTCGCGACAACTTTGCTAAAAGCCGTCGAAAATCTTCAAATTCCCCACGCGAAATCGCCAACAGCACCAGTGGTCACAATTAGCATCGGCTACGCCACGTTAAATACAAGTCGTCTGGACAATATCAATTCAAAAACCCTTATCGAATACGCTGATAAGGCATTATATCAGGCAAAAACATCAGGCCGGAATCACGCTGAATGCTGGAACGAAGCCTATGCCTAGTATGCATATCGAAGATACTGCGAAACAACTGCAGAAACTTGACGTAGCAGTGAATGCCTGCAAGGACATCATTTATATCACTGACGCGCATGGACAGATAAATTATGTAAATGCAGCCTTTGAATATATTACCGGTTGGCAGCGCGATGAAATTTTAGGAAAAAAACCTTCGATTTTGGAAAGCCTCAAATCCGCGAAAAATATAAACGAAGAAATATTGGATACCCTTGGTCGCAATGAAACTTGGACCGGACGTTTACTTAACAAGCGAAAAACCAGTGCTACCGCAACCCTCTCAAGTCTACAGTCAAACACAACCTTAACAGATTATTGGGTGCACGCTACAATCACACCAATTCTTGAAAAAGATGGGTCAGTATCCGGATATATCTCGATACAAAGGGATATTTCAGAGCAGGTAAACAAAGAAAACAAATTGGCGCTTGAAGCGGAAGCCGGTCGAATCAGAACTCGAATACTGGAAGCACTACAACAACAAAAACCACTACGGCAACGGTGCGGCCGACTGTTGGACATCCTATTCTTACTCAAAGATTTGGATGAGCAGAAAAGGGGAACAATCTTTCTACGACAGGAAGATAGCGACCAACTCGAATTGTTCACATTACGCGGAAAATTTTCAGATACATTCGTCAAACACAACAATCGGGTTTCGATTGGGGACAGCCGGTTCGGCCAAGATATCAAACATCACAAAATAGGCTATATAGACCAGTGTTGCTGCGACAACCCTATTGGCGTAAAACATGGGCATTATATTGTGCCATTGATGCACGCCGGTCATACGCTAGGCATACTGCAATTGTTCACTAAAACCAATCCAAATCAAGATCCGATACGCACAGCATTCCTGTCACAATTGGGTACAACCTTGGGCTTGACGGTCGCCGATGAACATTTACACAACGAATTGACCAAAGCCCGAAACACGGCAATCGACACAGTACGGATAAAAAGCGAGTTTTTATCCAATATTAGCCACGAATTGCGTACTCCAATCAACGGAATTCAAGGCATGCTGGCACTATTGAACGACTCCGAACTCAATGATGAACAGATGATGCTTATTGCGGTCGCACAAAACTCGGCGTCAGAACTTCTCGCCGTGGTTAACGATGTACTCGATTTTTCCGAATTGGATACCGCTCAGATGCAAATAGTTCGCAAAGATTTTTGTGTTCGAAATTTAATCCAGGAAACCATCCAAGACTATAGCGAAACGGCCAAACAACGGGGTATCAGCTTTGTCAGCAACGTCGCACACAAGGTACCGAATATTGTCCATGCCGACCCACTTCGCATTAAACAAAATCTGGGCAACTATATTAATAATGCGATTAAATTTTCTGAATCGGGTCAAATCGTTATTGACGTTGACTACCAGCACGAGGCAAAGGGCAATTTTCTAAAGCTATCGGTGACTGACAATGGAATCGGTATAGCAGCAGAACATCAATCAAATTTATTCCAATCATTCACACAGGGTGATGGGTCTTCCCATCGAAAGCACGGCGGTACTGGGTTGGGCTTGGGTATTGTCAGCAAGCTGACCGAAATGATGGGCGGTCTATACGGCATGGAAAGCACACTTGGACAAGGATCTACATTCTGGTTTAGCGTTTTGCTACTTGAAAATCAACCAATATCCCCAGCTCCCGAACTGATCAATGAGAACACCCTGAATGTATTACGCGACGCTATGGGGGAAGATTTCTCAACGATCAAAAATGCATTTCTTGATGAAATTCAGGATCTGATTGCACGATGCGAGCAAGCACTAGAAAAACAAGACACCAACACGGCCCAAAACATA
This sequence comes from uncultured Methylococcaceae bacterium, assembly GCA_964619885.1. Lineage (GTDB taxonomy): Bacteria > Pseudomonadota > Gammaproteobacteria > Methylococcales > UBA1147 > CAZUGA01. The sequence continues at coordinate 66,353 of CAZUGA010000007.1, read as the reverse complement.
TTATGTAGCCTCAAGAATGCCTGCAAAGAACTTGGCGCCACTGAAATGCTAAATAAAGTGGGTGAGATGGAAACGAATATTGCTAATAACTCATCCGATCCACATACATTGTTCTTCAAGAACATTCAGCAAGCCTACCAAAATCTAATCCAGTACTTTGAAACAAAAGCCGCATAACAACTAACGATCTGCGCCATTTAGGCCGGACTTCCTTTATCTGCCATTTTTCTGCAGGACCTTATAGCTTCACTTTACTCCTGTTCCGGCAACTAGGTTAAAATGTGCAATCAGTGTGTTATAAACGTTGATAGCCCGTGATTTTCTCAACCAAGTCTCTTACGCTCGCAGTAACTTTCCTATGATGCAATCGATTAGCAATATTATTGCGCCATATTGGATCGGTTTTTCCATCGGATTAATTGCCGCATCAATAATCTTTATAGTCCTTTGGGTAATCCATTCAAAACGTGTCAAATCGACCGTCACTGGTTTGCAGAAGCACCTGACAGACCTGTCAACATCCAAGCAATCACTGAATACAGACCTGGCTGTATTAAGCGAAAAGGTTTCCCAACACGGGACTATGCGTCTGGAATTGGAAACAACTAGGAATAAACTTGATCAAACTCGCGAACAACTAGCTCTGGAAACCGAAAAACGGGCCCGTGCAGAACAACAATGCAGCAGAATCAGTGAACTTGAGGCCGAAGTTGCTTCGAACAAAAATAAGAACGATGCATTGAACGAAAATCTGACAAATTTGCAAACAACTAATGCAGAATTACATACACGGATCGAAGAACAACATCACAGCGCTAATGACAAACTCGAATTGTTGCAGAATGCCGAAAAACAACTGATCCATCAATTCGAGTCACTGGCTGGAAAGATATTAGAAGAAAAAAGCAAAACCTTTACCGAACAAAACAAAGTCAATTTGGACAATATCCTGAATCCATTGCGGGAACAATTGACCAGTTTTAAAAAAAAGGTGGACGATGTTTATGTCAACGACAGCAAAGACCGCGCAACGCTAAAAGAAGCCATCAAGAATTTGAACCTGGAAAATCAACGTATCAGTGTTGAAGCGAATAATCTCGTGCGGGCATTAAAAGGCGATAAAAAAACTCAAGGCAATTGGGGTGAATTAATTTTAGAACGCGTTCTCGAACAATCTGGGCTGCGCAAGGGCATTGAATACGATACCCAGGCAGGATTCCGGGATTCCGACAATCGACTACTCAAACCAGACGTCGTAATTCATCTACCCGACGCTAAAGATATAATAATAGATTCGAAAGTTTCGTTAATCGCTTACGAAACCTATTCTTCAGCAGAAACCGATGAAATGCAAAAGATTGCACTAAATGAACACATTCAAGCTATACGCAATCACATCAAGGGATTGAGCGAAAAAAACTATACCGGCGTAAAAGGCTTAAGGTCGTTAGACTTTGTATTAATGTTCATGCCTATAGAAGCAGCTTTTCTGGCAGCATTTCACCAAGACGATTCATTATTTTCCGATGCTTTTCAACACAATATTGTCGTAGTCACACCGACGACTTTGCTCGCCACGTTGCGAACCATCGAAAACATTTGGCGCTATGAACGTCAGAATGAAAACGCTAAAATTATCGCCGAGAAGGCTGGAAATCTTTACGACAAGTTGCGAGGATTTGTAGACGAATTTGAAAAATTGGGGACCCAGATATCGACCGTCCAAAATACTTTCGACGGAGTAATGAACAAGTTGACTCGCGGGAAGGGAAACCTAATCCGTCAGGCTAATTCCTTTACAAAGCTAGGCGTCAAGGTCAAAAAACCTTTATCCAAATCGATTACAGAGCAATCAGACCTTGAAGATGAGGATGGAAATAACGCTAGCAACCAAACCTTAAAGTCATCTTCTTAACCGCCGCCCGTCGGTCCATTCAAGTTACCGGGGTAACCCAACCAAATTTAGCGTTTCATCGAATCAAAAAATTCCGCATTGGTATTGGTTTCTTTAAGCTTGCCCAAAAGAAACTCACTCGCGGCAATTTCATCCATGGGATGCAGAATTTTACGCAGTATCCAACACTTCTGCAGCTCTTCAGGACTGACGATATATTCCTCACGACGGGTACCAGAACGGTTGATATTGATCGCCGGATAACATCGTTTTTCCGCAATCTTGCGGTCCAAATGCAATTCCATATTACCAGTGCCCTTAAATTCTTCGTAGATCACCTCGTCCATCCTGGAGCCCGTGTCAACCAACGCGGTTGCGATTATAGTCAGGCTACCGCCTTCTTCTATATTCCGCGCAGCACCAAAAAATCGCTTTGGCCGTTCTAAAGCATTGGCATCGACACCACCCGTCAGCACTTTGCCCGACGACGGGATAACCGTGTTGTACGCGCGCGCAAGCCGGGTAATTGAATCGAGTAAAATTACCACGTCGCGTTTATGCTCAACCAGCCGTTTTGCTTTTTCGATAACCATATCGGCAACTTGAACGTGGCGTGTCGGTGGTTCATCGAATGTACTGGATACAACCTCACCTCTGACACAGCGCTGCATTTCAGTTACTTCTTCCGGCCTCTCGTCGATTAATAAGACAATCAAGTCACTTTCAGGATTTTTCTCTGCGATTGAGTGTGCAATGTTCTGTAAAATCATTGTCTTACCAGCTTTAGGCGGGGATACGATCAATCCACGCTGACCTTTTCCTATAGGCGCAATAAGATCTATAACACGAGAAGTTAAATCTTCCGTCGTCCCATTACCCATTTCCAATTCGAAACGCTCGTTTGGAAACAGAGGAGTCAGGTTTGAAAATAACAGTTTTTGTTTAGCATTGTCCGGCGAATCGAAATTAACCTGCTCCACCTTGAGCATCGCAAAATAACGTTCGTTATCCTTAGGTGGGCGAATCTTGCCCGATACGGTATCACCTGTACGCAAATTGAAGCGTCGAATTTGACTCGGTGAAACGTAGATATCATCCGGCCCCGCTAGATAAGAACTACCGGGGGAGCGCAGAAACCCAAAACCATCCTGCAATATTTCCAAGACCCCGTCGCCGTATATATCTTCTCCACTTTTGGCATGTTTTTTCAGTATTGCGAAAATAAGATCTTGCTTTCGCGATCGCCCGATGCCATCAATTCCCAGCGATTCAGCTACTTCGATTACTTCGGGTACTGGTTGTTGTTTTAACGCGGTAAGATTCATATCGGAGATTACTATTGTCACAACGAGATAGAATGGGCTAATCCCAATAGGGACGAATTAATCGGACTTGTCAGGGAGAAAAACGCCAACCCTGGCGCAGAAAAAGTGAGGAATTAAAATAGTAATAGTAAAGCTAGCACAGTATAGGCTGCCCGTCCAGCATCAGGCACAATTACAGACTCATTTTAGTTAAATATTATTGTCTATAAATTCAGCAAGCTGGGATTTAGTTATCGCACCAACTTTGGTAGCCTCGACTTCACCGTCTTTGAATAACATCAAGGTCGGAATACCACGTACACCATAATTTTGCGGCGTACTCGGATTCTCATCAATATTGAGTTTTGCAACGGTGACCCGTCCATTATAGTCATCGGCAATTTCATCAAGTACCGGCGCAATCATTTTGCAAGGACCACACCATTCTGCCCAATAATCAACCAACACTGGTTTATCTGCATTGAGCACGTTCTCATCAAAATCATCATCAGTAACATAAAGAATAGCTTCGCTCACTATTATCTCCAAATGGTTGTTTACGAAGAGCCTCATCCCCAAGATACTTTAACGTCAAATTCGGAATTGACCACGGGAGGGCGTCACGAAGGCTTAGTATTTCAGCGTAAAAGAAAAATTTTTGCAAGTTTTATACGAGATTATCCATTCTTTCGCGTACTCATCCTTCGTCATTAAAAGATTCTCGCCGAGAGAATCTCTGATTTTTCTACCCAATATCCACGAATTTACAGCTAAATAATCTAATTTGGAAAAGAATTGTCAGCACTTTATCGACTCAACATAGGTCACCGAATAAACAGTTGATTTTATTATGTTTCAGAATAGGTTATGCTTGTAGTATGGATTCTGATCAGATAATTGTGAGCAGAATACTTAAAGACTGGTCAATAGTGGTCCGCGTAAAAAAACAATTGTTATCGCTTTCCCTTCCAAGTCTATACAGCAATCATTTTAAATGCCATCGCCAAACAGTGTTCTACTAAACACACGGTTACGTGGCTTTTTTCTGATCGTACCCTTAACAACACTATGATTTGAAATTGATGAGCCAGATCAATGGACTATGGATAAACCATGAGTAGCGATGCATTAACGGATACCCGATTTAATAGTTTCGAACTAGCCGACCCCATACGCAAGGGACTACAAAAAGCCGGATTCGAATTCTGTACACCCATTCAGGCGGATGCATTGCCCATAGCTCTCCAAGACTTAGATGTAGCAGGACAAGCACAAACAGGCACCGGTAAAACAGCCACATTTCTCGTCGCAACATTTCAACGGTTGCTATCTAATCCAACGCCAGTCAATAGTAAAAGTCCTCGTGCGCTGATGATCGCGCCAACACGAGAATTGGCAATTCAAATTGCTAAAGACGCAGAATTGCTTGGCCAATACACGCCATTCAAAATAGGTCTAATATACGGTGGTACAGGCTATAAACAACAAATGGATCTTGTTTCCAACGGTATTGACATACTGGTTGGCACACCCGGGAGACTGATCGATTTCTACAAACAAAAAATATTCGGATTAAGGGACATCGAAGTTGTCGTGCTAGACGAAGCCGACCGGATGTTTGACCTAGGTTTTATAAAAGATATTCGCTATCTACTGCGCAGAACACCCAGTCCTAAAAAACGTCTGGGATTATTATTCTCCGCAACCTTGTCTTACCGCGTACTGGAATTGGCATATGAGTATATGAATTCCCCTAAGCTGGTCAGAATAGAACCGGAGCAAGTCACAGCTAAATCGATCGAACAAACGGCTTATTATCCGGCAAATGAACAAAAAATTTCGCTATTGATTGGCTTATTGAACGAAAAGGTGCCCGCGCGTAGCATTGTATTCGTAAATACCAAACGAACCGCAGAGCATGTAGAAGCCTGTCTAAACGCCAACGGTTTTAAGGCTGGGATGATATCCGGCGATGTACCTCAGACCAAACGACAAAGTTTGCTAAAAAACTTTCAAGAAAACCAACTCTCGTTGCTTATTGCAACCGATGTGGCCGCAAGAGGTTTACATATTCCAGATGTAACCCACGTTTTCAATTTTGATCTCCCTCAGGATGTCGAAGACTACGTGCACAGAATCGGTAGAACTGCTCGGCTTGGCGCGAGCGGTGAAGCAATCAGCCTTGTTTGCGAAGAATATGTTTATTCCTTACCCGAAATTGAAAATTATCTAGGTCACAAACTACCGGTATTACCAATCACCGAAACTCTGTTACCCGAAATTGAAAAACCCCCTCGACGAAAACCTCGCGCGTATCACGGAAAAAAGACAAATTTCTCAAAAAACTCTTCGCGGCCACAACACAAAAAAAGGCAGGCGAATCGCCGATAATCGGACCCATCCATTCCTTAGTGTCCGTCCCAGTATGATTTCAAATAATTCTGAGGCCTTCACAATTAATCAGCGCGGCATAATTTCCCGTAAATTTTGTACTGCACTAAAATCTCTAACTTCGATGGGCATTTGTGTAGAATCGGGTTGGCTGACCGCAATTAAACTATTAATTCCGTATTCGCGTGCCGCTCGTAATACTGAAAGGCTATCGTCAACCATCAAAGTACTGCTGCAGTCGAACGGTTCTAAACGATTCAGGCTTGGCCAGAAGTGTTCGTCTTCTTTGGGCAAACCCAATTCGTGCGAAGAAATAATCGAATCAAAAAAAGGCCGTAGCCGGGTTTTCTCCAATTTAATTTCCAAAGTTTTCGGATGAGCATTGGTTAGCAAGACTAAACGCTTATCTGCTTTGCGTACCGCAGTAAGAAAATCCTCCGTATGGGGAAATACACTGATCAAATGGGATGTTTCCAATTTGAGGCTCACGATATCCAGGCCTAATTCAATTGACCAAAAATCCAGGCAATACCACTCAATCTTGCCTTCCATTGCGTTAAAACGCGGCTGTAATAGCGCCTTGGCTGAACTAGATCCATTCCATTTTGCTGCGCATAACGCAACGGTATCAATTCTTGCCAAAAATGATTGTCAAAATACAAGTCGAGCAAAGTACCATCCATATCCATCAACACCGTATTTATTTCATCCCAGACAATCATGCGATAAAGTAACCTCTAGAATAATGCAAAATCAATTCTTAAAGCGCAGACTAACTTTTGCCGTAAGTATCATCAACCCTTCGACATACATATTTATCTGCATTGAGCACGAATCATGTTAGCTAGACAAATTTCCGCTTTGCTCCTCTTTCAATGCCATCCGCTGAGAGTTTTTTCAAGTTTTAGAATCGTAAATCTTCTGGAAACTACACGATAATTGCATTACTCCGAATCCAACAACCCACTTAATTTGTATTTAATACCTTGGAATACGCCGTATCAAAGCCTGGAGAAAAATTTTAATGCCAGTGAAACCAATTATTCGACAAAGGAAGATACTGGCAACTACCAGACTCTTCCGGATAGAATCGCTCGATTTAGAATTCAGCAACGGAACCCGATGCGAATTCGAACGACTGGCCAGAGGTTCAGGCGGAGGAGCCGTACTTATAGTCCCATTGGTTAATGACAAAACCGTCTTGTTGATACGCGAATACGCTGCCGGAGTTGAACGATATGAGATCGGCCTTCCCAAAGGTAAAACAGAGCGCGATGAACCCATTCTGGAGGCAGCAAACCGTGAACTGAAAGAAGAAGTCGGGTTTGGCGCGAATAAATTAACACTGCTGTCTTCGCTAACTATCGCACCAGGCTATTTAGAGCACGCCACCAATATTGTGATCGCACAAGAGTTATACGAAGAAAAATTACCCGGAGACGAACCCGAGGAATTGGAGGTCATTCCTTGGGATATCAATAATATAGAAGGCTTGATCGCATCGGGCGATTGCACCGAAGCGCGAAGCATCGCTGCACTGTATATGACGAAGGAGTATTTGAATGGGAAAAATTTCTGATTTAAACGCATTGCTCAATCCAGTAATTGCAACATGCAAAATTGCCGGTGAGAAAATTCTCGAGATCTACGAGCAAGATTTCGCAATAGATACCAAAGCGGACAGCTCGCCCCTCACTGCAGCGGATATGGCATCACATCATTGCTTAGTAGATGGGTTGAACAAGCTCCATCCAAAACTGCCGGTGCTTTCCGAAGAATCCGCCGAAATCAGTTACTCTGAACGAAAATCATGGGAATATTATTGGCTCATCGATCCTTTGGATGGAACCAAAGAGTTTATCAAACGAAATGGTGAATTCACGGTTAACGTCGCGCTAATTCACCAAAATAAACCCATTATTGGCGTGGTTTATGTACCGGTTTTGGGCAATTGCTATTTTGCCGCAGATGGCTGCGGCGCTTACAAACAATCAGGCTTAGCGGCCGCCAAGCCAATTTCGGTTCGCCGCCAGGCTCCCGACTTGGTCACCGTAGTTGGCAGCCGTTCGCATAAAACTGGCGACTTGGCGGATTATCTTACTAGACTAGGCGAGCATAATATTAAATCGATAGGCAGTTCGTTGAAATTTTGTTTGGTCGCGGAAGGTTCAGCTGACCTTTATCCCAGAATGGGGCCCACCTGCGAGTGGGATACCGCCGCAGCGCAATGTATTGTAGAACAAGCCGGTGGCTCTGTGACCGAAATTAATGGAACACCGTTGCATTACAATACCGAAGAATCATACCTCAACCCTTTTTTTATAGTGTTTGGAGACAAATCCAAAGACTGGTCAAAATTTGCAAATTAATCAAAATTCAGACTAAATATTTGTGTAGATCGAATCATCAGAATCCGCGAGCTATGCAATACGGTTTATTTCAATACTCTAAAATTCACGCCATATCTTCATAGCTGTTTTTATGTTTTGCGTCTACCCTTATATAGACGACCGTCCACAGTTTCCACGGCGTCAAATATAAGCCTGGGAGAGCTGTCCGCGAAATCCGCAAAAATGCCATAGCGATCGCGCAGCTTTTGTTTTGTAATTCATACTAAACGGTAAAAAATATGCACAACGACGGTCTAAGAGTCGACCAATTTCCTATCGCTTTAGCAACCGAGATTGCACAGCAAACATCTTATTCTAAGGAACAAGCGCTGCGCGGAATTTATGGTATGTTATCGTGCTATGGAAATACTGAGGATACCTATACCGCTATTAAAGAATTCATCAAATGCAACTCTATGGAACTGCACTCGGCAAGCCGCTGATCAAACCCTAAACAATGGCTCCAAACCCGTATTAGACGACACTTTTTCAGTCGGTTTGTTTGCAGCAAACGCCTTGAATGCACGCCAGCACTCATCGCCCATCCAACTTTCTCCAGTACGACTATACAAGCTATGGCTCAACCGCTGAACTTGTTCGGCTAAATTCGTGTCGCATCTTGATGCCAAAGCGGCAAGGTTAGCGGGCGGTGTATCAGGCCATTCAAGTTTTGCCCATGCCAGCAATTTATCTTTGGCGCGCACCGGATCATTTTCGCGACATGCTTGTTTCAATTGGCGAACCAATTTATTACTGCTTTCTGAAATTTCAGTTTGAACCGGTCCGCGCTTTTTACGATGGATACTGGCAAGCCAAAAAAACAGCGTCAAACCCCACGCGATAGCCAAAAATAACGCAAGCCATTTCCAAAAATCCACTCCAACGACTTCGTCTATTGCGGTAGTCGATTCAGTATCTAAATGCGCTTTCTCAGGTGCAGGTGTTGGGTTGGCCAAATTGGCGGGTGTTTGCGAAAGGTTAAACTCACCGGATGGGATCCCCTGAATAACTGCGGACGGCAATCTAGCGACCTCCATTTGATCCGTCGTCGTATTCCACCATGGAATTTCGATCCCGCGTACGTTAAATTTACCGCCTTGGCCAGGAATTAGTGCCACTTTTTGCTCGCGAAAACTTATTATGCCGTCAGAATCTTTTCGCTCCCGTAAAACCGGTTGATCCGGATATTGCTTAATCGAATCCTTGGCTTCACGATCAAGACTTAGAGGTGGTAATTCGGGTAGTTGACTAGACTGACTCCCCTTAGCTAATAACGTCACCGTACGGGTTATAGGTTCACCAACATCCACCGACGGAGGATTTTTAGACCACTGCTCCGATAAATGAAGCTCTTCAGCCGGCAACCAATGTTTACCTGTAAAGCTGCTGGGTACCGGACGTACCTGGAGCTCGATAGCCTTCGACACTATACGCCTGCTCTGAGTCAGTTGACGGCTGAAAAATCCTCGTCGTCTGGAGGTCAGTACATCGGCAGTCATGACCAACGGCTCGATTTTCGTAATACCACTCTGTTGTGGAAATATCGCATACTGGCGTTGTGTTACCCAATAAAATACACCGTTGCGCTCGGTTTTAAAATTACTGTCTTCACCCAATTTCTCAACAACCGCTCTCGGCAATACCGGATCACCCAAGGTTGCTTGGGTGATATCGACACGGCGAAAAAATTGCACTGTATACAACACCTGTGACTGAACATAAGGATTATTTGGTTTGGCCGACACCTGCAGAAATAGCTCTTCATCTTGATCCGATTCCTGTGGTGCAGAAGCCAATACGTTAATACTGTCCGGCCTGCTCGCATCGTCGCCGAATCTTACCGCTGGGATAATCAATTTTCCGGCGTGTTTTGCCATCACAGACAACGTCCAAGTCACCTGTTTGCTGTAGCTTCCATTTATCAGCGAAATATTGCTGCTTTGGCTTTGATTAAGAATCTCGAATTGATCACCCAATACAGAAAAATCCGGCTCGCCGTCGGGTGATTCAGGCGCAGAATATTTCAAATTGAAAGATTCATTCAACTGAACCGGATTGCGATCAACCGAAACGCTAATTTCAACCGCCATGACAGGAGCCACTGCTAATAGCCAAAGACAACTGAAGACCAATAACCACCGATAATTGTGGTTCGCAGCTAAAGATAGATTATTTGTTTCGATTAATTTACCAATCATTCTTGTATCCGATAATTTCTATTATCTTGACCAACACTGCCGTTCACCATCCGCCTGTATTCGCAGCATTTCGCCCTCCGCGTTGATTATATTGATATTTGAATTTTCTCCGCAGCAACCGCCCTGGATCGTCCGGAATTCTGCGCAGCCATTGCTCATTTGCCTGTTGCGCTTCCTTGTCAGAATTCGATTCCGAAGCAACCGACTGTTGCTCAGCATCATTTTGTTCCGAAACTTGTTGATTTGCCTGCTGTTCCTTGTCTTTCCCTTCACGAGTTTCATCTTTGCCCACTGATTGAGCAGCCGACTCTTGGCCCTGGTCTTTTTGCTCAGCGGCTTTATCCTCATTTGAGTCCACCGGGTCTTCGCCACTTCGCTGCGAATCTTTTTGATCGCCAGATTGTTTATCCCCCGACTTCTGCTCATCTTTTTGTCCCTGTTCAGAGTCATCGTTTGATGAATCTTGAGACTGGTTTTGCTTATTCTGTTCCTGTTGTTCCAGAAATTTTTCGATAAGCTCTTTATTGAATTGGGCGTCTTCGTCTTTTGGGTTTTGCTCCAATGCGCTGGAATACGCTTCCAGGGCTTCGGAAAACCGTCCGAGTCGGCTCAAAGCATTTCCGCGGTTGTAGTGGCTCAAACCATCATCTTTGCTTGCCAGCGATTCAAGAACTTTGTCGTATTGTTTCGCATCGTATTCCGCCGCGGCTTTCCAATCCGGGTTTTGAAAGAGTTCTGCAGCCTTTTCCGCGTCGCCATTTTGCAATGCCGCGTAACCCTGTTGATCCTTATTCAGCCACACTTCGTTCCATTCCAATGCATAGGCGGAATCCGGTACTGGAACTATCCATAGCGCAACGATTAACAAATAGCCACGTCTAAACGCCATTGCGGCCAACGGCAAGACCAAAAGCAACAACCACGGACCCATTTCATTCCACAAATCGACATGCATATCGCTGCCGACAACCTTATCGACATCGGGCCGCACATCGAATTCTTCGACTAATGCGTCAACGTCCGAACCATCTGCCGACAGAGTTCTGTATATCCCACCACCTTCGCGCGCCAAAGCGGCAAGCTTTGCTTCGGTCAATTTGGGAACCACGATACTACCCGAACGGTCTTTTAAAAATCCACCGCTCTGATTGGGAATCGGCGCCCCATCTGCAGTACCAACACCCAAAACCGAGACATTGAATCCCTGTTGATTGAGTTGTGCGGCCACCGAGTAGCTCTCACTGTCCACAGCGTCGCTCACCACTAAGATGCTGCCGCGTGTTAATCCCGCTTGTTTAAGCAAATTCTCCGCTCGCTTAAGAGCGCTTACCTCGTGGCTACCCTGCGCCGGCATCATGGATGTAGACAACGATGATAACTGATTCATAATGGTCTCGACATCGTCAGTCAACGGCGCTACTGTAAATGCATCGGCAGCATAAACCACTAGCGCTGTTTGGCCATCTTTGCGTTGATTGAGTATGTCTGAGATCTTATACCGCGCACGCTGTAAACGGCTGGGTTTAATATCGGCGGCATCCATGGATCTGGACAGATCTAGCAAGATGACTACGGCCGAGTCACTGCGAAAAACCGGCGAAGGCAGTCGTTCCCAAGTTGGACCGGCCATAGCAACGATACACATCAAGCCGGCCAATCCAAATACCGCTATTGGCCATCTCGCGTTTTTTCCCGGCGTATCTTCAAGAATATAAGGCAACAATCGATTATCACAAACGGACTCCCAGTTGCGTCTATTCAACCGCTGCCTAATCGATAACCACATTACCAGAACAAACGGCAAGGTCGCCCAAAACCAATCAGGTCTGAGGAAATGAAATTCGGTAACATTCATTTGCTCGATATCTATTTAGAGGTAATATGGGGTTCAGCGGACCGGTTCGGTCGTGCTGACCGGACGAAAATAAGTTGCGGCCACAATTTCACCAGTGCCAACAGCAGAGAAAATATAAATGCCGTTGCCAACGGGTACACAAATAGCTCCGAACGGGGACGATAATATTGATTCTCTTTTTCTACCGGCTCCATCGAATCCAATATCTGGTAAATTGATGCAAGCTCAGCAGTATCGCGGGCCCTAAAATAGCGCCCCCCGGTTTTTTCCGCGATTGCTGTCAGAGTTTTTTCATCCAGATCAGTCGATGGATTGACCCGGCGTGTTCCGAAGAAATCGCGCACCATCATTTCATCAGCACCGATACCAATGGTATAGATTTTTAGCCCCTCGCTCGCAGCCAATTCCGCTGCTTGTAACGGAGACACGGATCCAGCCGTGTTGGCCCCGTCGGTCAACAAAATTAACACCCGTTGATTGTCGCTGTTGCGTCGCAAACGCTTCACCGCCAATCCAATCGCATCGCCTATTGCGGTCTTTTCTCCAGCCAAGCCAATCACCGCCTCGCCCAGCAGCGTAACTACAGTTTCTCGATCGAAAGTAAGCGGCGTCTGTAAATAAGCTTCATCGCCAAACAATATCAAACCGATTCGGTCGCCGGCCCGGCGATTAATGAATTCGCCCGCAACCATTTTGGTCGCGGCCAAACGATCGACTTGCTGTCGGCCCACGACAAAATCTTCGACCTGCATACTGCCCGAAAGATCGACAGCCATTAACAAATCCCGTCCACTCACGGTCTGCCGTATAGGTTCGCCCACCCATTTGGGGCGTGCACTAGAAACAACCAACAAAATCCAGATTAATACCGCCAACCAAAACAATATTCGTGTTAACGGCAAATCCCGCGTATTTGAACCGACCGAAACCAATCCATCCTCGAACGGCAATTTAAGCGCTGCCGAATATTCGCTATTTGCTTCCGGCAATAACCAACGGAATACTAACGGAAAAGGTAGGACCGCGAATAACCAGGGCCATTCGAACTCAAGCATATGGATTTCTAATCGACTCAAACATTGCTTACTCTAGATCTACGCACTACACGCAGCTTCTTTTTCGGCAGGGCGGCAATCCACTTTTCACACACTTGGTAAACTGGGGCTAGATCGATTTCTCTATTGGCTTGATACGGACCGTCCAGTAGGACTCTTCCGGGACCCTCCGTAAATGATTTTTCCGTCAATACTTTATCCAGAAACTGAAGCCATTCGAGACCGGTTAAACTGGCACTATCGACTCTTGGAAAAGCGCTCATACTGACCCGCCGCAGCAAAATGGACAGGGCTTGAATTTTCTGATGATTCGACAACGTAGCATCGGATCGCAACTGCTGAAGTTCACCCTGCGCAAGCTTGGTAAGCCGTTTATAGCGGCGTGCTCGCAGAATCAACAGCAAAGCCAGGGTTAATACAATGACAAGGCTTAGTAAGATCCACCATCCTGGTGCTGGTGGCCACCAGCTTATCGGCGCAGGAAGATGAATATCTCGCAAAGGCAGAGAGGACGCATCCATCAGAAATCTATGCGACTTTTTTGGGTGGAATCAACAACCCTTGCAAGACCTTCAACGGTTGATCGGTCGTCTCACAGGGCAAGAAGCGCATGCGATTTTTTAACGCCAGCAACCGGAGCTCATTGTAGCGTTGCTCGAACCTTTCGTGGTGTGCCAAAACCATTTTAGAATCCGCGGTATTCAGGGTAAGTTTCTTTTCACCAATACGAATCCGGTAACGCCCACTGGGCGGAAGCTTCTTTTCCAATGGGTCGTAAACAAAAATCAGCACCAGATCACAATGAAGGGATAAGCGTGTAAGCGTCGCTCGGGCCATCGCATCCATCCCCCTAAAATCTCCAATAACAAATATCAAACTGCCGGGTCGCGCGTGATGGTATAACCTATCCAGTGCGTTATTCAACCCTTGGCTATGGCCTTCAAGGTTCGACGTATTCGAACCATTTTTGATCACGTTGGCGCTAGAAAGTTCTGCCAACCTTTTCAACCAATGCAATATGGCCTGTTTACCTCGACGAGGTTTGAATTCTGCAGTCAGGTCATCGGTAAATATTTGACCACCGACACGGTCACCATGATGATTTCCACCCCATGCAATGAGAGCCGCCAGCTTTGCCGCAAGTACCGATTTAAATACGCCGCGGGTCGCAAAAAACATCGCGCTCCTAAAATCAACAGAAATAAATACCGGCCGTTCGCGTTCCTCCCGGTAAAGTTTGGTATGCGGTTTTCCGGTTCTTGCAGTAACCCTCCAATCCAAGCTCCTGACATCATCACCCGGCATATATAGCCGGACCTCGTCGAATTCCATACCGCGACCTTTAACTTTGGACAAGTAATTCCCACTCAAAATAGAACGGATCGATAACTTGTCCATAGCGACATTACCCGCGTGGCGACTCAATTGGATCAGCGCTTTTAAGCTAATCTGAACTATTTCTTCACCACCTTCATGCACCGCCGATGCATCCCGACGCACTGCTTTAGATCTACGAAAAGGGTTGAATCCAGCCAACTTCACGGAACGGCTATACGCTCGATCAATTGGCTTAGAAAACGGTCGCTGGTTATGCCCTCGGCTTCGGCCTCGTAGGACAATATGATGCGATGGCGCAACACATCACCTACAACACTTTGGATATCGTCGGGCGACACATAATCCCGACTATCCAACCAAGCTTTTGCTCTGGCACAACGATCCAAGGCTATCGTCGCGCGCGGGCTTGCACCGTATAGGATCCATTGATCCAAATCTTCACCATAGCCGCGTGAATTACGGGTCGCCAACACGATCTGCAATAAATATTCTTCCAGATTATCGGCCATATAAATATCCAACACCTCTTTTCTGGCCAGAGTAATCGTTTGCTGGTGCAATGGCTTAAATTCAGATTCTTTCTCTGCCCGTTGCTGTTGGGCTTCTCGCCGGGCCAGTTGTAAAATCTGGCGCTCGTGCTCAGCTGCCGGATAATCAATTTTTAAATACAATAAAAATCGATCTAGTTGGGCTTCTGGCAATGGATAAGTCCCCTCTTGCTCGATTGGGTTTTGCGTTGCCATCACCATGTATAGGTCGGGTAATTTATAGGTTTCACTGCCTACGGTAATCTGCCGCTCGGCCATCGCTTCCAGCAACGCAGCCTGAACTTTCGCCGGCGACCGGTTTATCTCGTCAGCCAACACAAGATTATGAAACAACGGCCCGCGCTGAAAATGGAATGAACTATCTTGAGGACGGTAAATTTCTGTACCGGTCAGATCAGCCGGCAACAAATCTGGTGTAAACTGCACGCGGTGATAATCGGCTTCGATACCCTGACTCAAAACATTGATCGCCCGAGTTTTAGCTAGTCCCGGTGCACCTTCAACCAGAATATGTCCATCCGCCAGCAGCGCAATCAACATTCCCTGAACCAATGTCTCCTGGCCAATAATATTCCGTTCGATGTA
Source organism: uncultured Methylococcaceae bacterium (assembly GCA_964619885.1). Lineage (GTDB taxonomy): Bacteria > Pseudomonadota > Gammaproteobacteria > Methylococcales > UBA1147 > CAZUGA01. The sequence goes on along the minus strand of CAZUGA010000007.1, from coordinate 50,795 downwards.
GTCTTTTAGCCGTTGAATTTCTGAAAGCGCCTGCTCAGAATCCGCCAGCGCCTGAATGCCTGTCGTTGTCATAAATATTCGATAATATTTGGTTGTACTTTGGCTATTTTATCATTGCCGTGCAAATTGGTGGTGATGAGACTGTAGGCAAGATCCAGAGTTCCCGGACAGAGCACACGTATTGAATATACCTTGGGGACAACCGCTTACAGTTTCAATAGATTGATTGGATAAATGCTAGATGTCGGCATTAACTCTCGCCGGCAGGTTGGTGACTACGTCAGGCCCGTACGGGACGCCGCCAGCATACCGCGGTTTTGGAGCATGGTCAGCATCTCGATGCCACCATCGATTACGAATTTACGATCCAAGTCGGGTAATTTATCCGCTATACCAGAAATAATTTGAATGGCGGATACATCGGTATTGGCATCCAACTTCTGCATCATCTCGTAAGTCAGCGGATTAATTTCCAGAAAGTGGACAGCATCTTCTCTATCTCGGTATAGGGCAAGATACGTAGGCTGGTCGGGGGGTTCGGAAGGTTGAAACGTCTGGGTAATCTGGTGGACCGGGTAGCGATAAACTAAAGGCCAGGCCAGCGCCGACAGACCGAAAACACCGGTGGCTAAATCATCGGCCGATAGCTGAATTTCCGCAGGAACTTCACCCTCGGCAATCGACAACGCCATCTCCACCCATTCGTAGTGGGCCAGTTCCAACATGAACGGCAGGTCTCCGTCTTGTTCCCCACGCTCGTGCTGTAGATAGTCGATAAATTCCTCTGAAATTTCGGCAAAATACGGGGTCTTGCATTGGTGGCGGCTAAAATAATCTTGGACCAATGCCTGCCAGGAATCGTCATCCAACAATCGGCGTAAGACCGGAAAATTGTTGGCTAGAAAGTCCTCTACATTATTGAACAACAGCTCGCGGTACAAATTGATTCTGCGCGCTTCTATGTCGGCTGGCGCCGGGTGAGTTTTAGGATCCCGAATATAGGCAGTAAACTCGTATTGCTTTTTTTTGAATCCGGGTAACTCAGGCGTAGCGGACATCATGTTGGGCTTGCCATTCATCCTGGAGAGTCTTGATTGTTTGAACTTCCCCGGTTAACTCAGACAATTCGGGAATATTGAAATCGCGTTCCAGCAAGGTCGGGAACACACCGAACAATTCGTAGGCCTTGTCCAGCAATGCCCAAACAGGATCGATGACATCCGCACCATGTGTATCAACGATCAAATCTTCGGCTTCGACATAATGCCCCGCCACATGCGCATACGCCAAACGATGCGCAGGAACCCGCTTTAGAAAAGCTTCTGCGTCGTAACCATGATTGACACTGTTAACATAAATATTATTGATATCGAGCAGAAAATCGCAATCGGCCTGCTCAACAACGGCATTCAGAAAATCGATTTCTTCCATTTCCTGACCGGGAGCGGCGTAATACGACACATTTTCGACCGCTATACGCTGTTCCAAAATATCCTGGACCCGTTTGATTCGGTCGACGACATAGTTCACCGCCTCATCGGTAAACGGTATTGGCATTAAGTCATACAAATGCCCGTCATCGCTGCAATAACTCAAGTGCTCACTGTAAACCCGTATCCCGTGTTCTGCGATAAAGGATTTGACCTGCAACATAAAGCTTTCGTCCAATGGGGCCGGACTGCCCAATGACAAAGACAATCCATGAATGACAAAAGGAAATCGTTCGGTTAACGCACGAAACCGCTTACCCAGACGCCCGCCGATATTTATCCAGTTCTCCGGCGCGACTTCGTAAAAATCTACCTGAGTGGGCGGCGAATCGGAAAGAGGGCTCAAAAAAGCCCGCCTCAATCCTAAACCGGCACCGTTAACCTTGAATTTTCGTTGGTCCATGGAAACTTAGCATTTCGCCAAATCCCCGACCAATGCACCGCTGGCGCAATACGATCGGGGACTCGAGTGAGCTACGAAAACAATAAATTACTCGGCTTTATTGCCCTTTTTATCGCCGCATTTACCTTCACCGCATTTACCTTCGGCTTTATCAGCTTTTTTGTCGCCACATTTACCTTCAGCTTTCTCAGCCTTCTTTCCGGCACATTTGCCTTCGCCACACTTGCCTTCACCACAAGAGCCCTCAGCCTTTTTCTTCATTTTATCGCCGCACGAGCCTTCCGCCTTTTTGTCGGCTTCAGCAAGCTCCAAATAACCATTTGAAAGATCGCTCATTCCGAATGGATTTTGCCCTGCGTTTGCAGACGGCGCGAACGACAAACTTGTAATTGCCGCAGTACCAATGGCCGCAACCAAAGGTTTTTTTGAAAATTTCTTACTCATTATCGTGTCTCCTGATACAGACAATAGCTTTCTGTTAGTTTATAAAACCAGACAAGCGCCCAATACGGCACCTTCCGGCCAATTAGACCCCGTACCCTGAGAAAAGCTTACAGCGAGTCTGGCTTCACATTACCAAACACTAGACGCGATGTATAGACAGGGGCAATGCATATGACTAACCGATTTTTCTATTCCTAATAGTCTACGGATAATTCATCGCATGCGGTCGATATGACCCAGAATTCCACATTTGGTTCGACAGTCCCTGGTCCAGTGCAACAAACAATCGAGGAACCGTGCATGTTTAACCCGATCTTGTTAACTATTGTAACGATCGTTTCCTGTGATTATCGCGCAAATAGACTACGCCGATACGGCGTCGAAATTCAAACCAGAATTTTATCACGGTACTCACACAAGTCTTCAATCGTGCAACTCCCGCAGCGGGGTTTCCGAGCAACGCAAGTATAACGCCCGTGCAGTATCAACAGATGATGCGCATCTTTTTTGTGGACGCCAGGCACCCATTTTTCCAAACCCTTCTCCACCTGCACCACATTCTTGCCTTGGGCCAAACGGGTCCGGTTACAAACTCTAAAAATATGCGTATCCACTGCAATGGTGGAATGACCAAAGGCGGTGTTCAATACGACATTCGCGGTTTTACGGCCTACGCCAGGCAACGATTCAAGATCAACCCGCGACTCGGGAACCTGGCTGTCATGCTGTTCCACCAACATTTGGCTCAATGCAATGATGTTCTTGGCCTTGTTGTTGAACAAGCCAATAGTCTTGATATAGTTTTTCAGGCCGGACTCGCCCAAGGCTAAAATAGCCTGCGGTGTATTCGCCATCGGAAATAATTTAGCGGTCGCCTTATTCACCCCTTTGTCAGTCGCTTGCGCCGACAATACCACTGCAATCAACAATTCAAACGGCGTTTCGTAGCTTAACTCCGTGGTCGGTTCGGGAATAGCTTCAGCGAGGCGGTCAAAAATTTCTGAGCGTTTTTGCTTATTCAAAATTGATAGTCTTTAGGGTTACGAATGGTTAGTCGTTGCCGGATGCACCTGTTACCGTGGTACGTTTCTTCAAAGCATCCTTTTTTTGACGCATCAGAGCCTGCCGCTCCCGTTTATTTCTTTCCAACCGTACCAACCTGGCGTCGTATCGCTGTCGCCAATAGTCGGCACGCTGCGTTGAGTCGATAGCATTGTTTATCGATCCGGATGATGGCGGACGCATCAGGATACAATCCATAGGGCAGGGCGGTATGCACAACTTGCAACCGGTACATTCGTCGGTCAATACCGTATGCATCTGTTTAGACGCGCCAATAATCGCATCGACCGGGCAAGCCTGGATGCATTTAACACATCCAATGCAATCTTCTTCGACAATAAACGCAACCTCCAGCGGGCCTTCCTCACCATGCCGCGGATTCAGCGGTTTTGGTTCTACACCCAACAAATTCGCCAACGCGATAATTCCCTTGTCTCCCCCCGGCGGGCACTGATTGATATCCGCATCCCCGGCCGCGATCGCCTCGGCATACGGCCGGCAACCGGCAAAATCGCAACGGCGGCACTGGGTCTGTGGCAATAGAGCATCGATTTTATCAACCAACGTAACGTCAGCCGACAGTTTGGAGGGGAGGGTATTCATCCCAGTATTATATAAACGCCATCGGATTTGGGAAAATAAATTGATTTTCAGGGTCCCAATTAATGAATTCGCCATGGACTTGACATGAATTTGCCAACTAGATGTTCAATGCGATTACATAACCGCGTTTCTCCTGGCACAATACCCAGTGACCAAAGGCGAGTGGCGCTTTTGCGCAGATGACGAGATCTTGGGCAACGGCACAAGACATACCAAAACAACGGATACCCAAACCTACGATTAGCTTAATAATTGAACATTCGGCGGCTTTCATACAGGCAACATGCTGATCTAGTCGATTTTGGGCTTATCGGGTTTTCTAGTCTTACAAGGTCTGCTTTTTTAAAATCGACTCTATGATGACTCAATTTTTGTTTGGTCATCTAATCAAAAGCAATCCTTGAATATTATCGGTGGAAGGCGCTGCGCTTTTCCACTCTACGCAATTCCGTCGCAGCCGCAAATGTGCGGGGGACCGCAGTTTCTAAAGCCGCGCTGCGGCGTTCGATTGAATTTTCGCTGCTGTGTGCCATGCTTTTATTTGCGTTTGGCAATCATTGCCCTCTGATTCGGTGGGGGCTTAGGGTTACAAAGCGCGAATAAACGTGAGGCTGTCGGGAGCTTTGCGATGACTACAAAGCCGCTGGGTTTCGATTAAGCTATTTGGCGGCAGATTTTCGATATCTGGAGGATATTCACATGCGCTTTCTGATTTTTGGCTTTGCTTTGCTGTTGACCGGTATGGTTCAACCGGTTGTCGCCCAAGAAGAATTGACCCAGGAAGAACAAAAATATCTGAATTGGGCCAAGCAATTGTGGGAGTCCTTGGACCGACAACAGGGAGAAATCAAACTTCCGAATGGTGTTGCCACGCTGAATGTTCCTGAACAGTTTTACTACCTGAATCCGGACGACGCGCAAAAAGTACTGGTTGAAGTCTGGAACAATCCGCCCGGCATCAAAAAACTGGGGATGTTGTTTCCAGCGCATGCTACGCCGTTCGACGCCGATGTCTGGGGCGTTGAGATCGATTACGAACAAGACGGCTATGTGTCGGACGAAAATGCCGATACTATCAACTACGATGACTTGTTGGTTGAAATGCAGCAAACCGTCAACGATGCCAATGCGGAGCGGGTCGAGGCCGGCTACGATCGGATACAGTTACTCGGCTGGGCTGCCAAACCATATTACGACAGAACAGCGCACAAGCTCCATTGGGCCAAGGAACTTCGCTTCGGCGACCAACAGGAATCTACGCTAAATTACAACATCCGAATTCTGGGCCGCAAAGGGGTACTGTTATTGAACTTTATCGCCAATATGGATCAAAAAACCAACGTTGAAACCAATTTGGATACGGTTCTTCGTATGGCAGAGTTCGATGAAGGTTCGCGCTATGAGGATTTCGACCCAGACATGGATCAGGTTGCCGCCTACGGGATTGGCGCATTGGTCGCCGGCAAAGTTTTAGCTAAAACCGGCTTGATCGCGGTACTATTGGTGTTTCTAAAAAAATTCGGCGTGGTTATTATTATCGGGATTGGAGCTCTATTGAGCAAACTATTCAAACGCAAACCCAAGGCCAGCCAAATTTAAGCCTGTCCTAATATACATCGTATCGAAATTTGGCCGATATCAAGCGATGTTTCGTATAAACGACATTCCTTGAATGCGTTGATTCAGACTCGGGCAATCGGCTCCTGCTGGTAAAATATTGGTCTTTAGCTATTCGGCACGATTGGTGATTTCGATCAAATGAAAACCGAACTGGGTTTGAACCGGGCCGTGCACTTTTCCGGCTTCTTCGTTAAAAACCACCTCATCGAATTCTTTAACCATTTGTCCCGGAGAAAACTCGCCTAAATCACCACCACGTTGGCCAGAGGGACATTGCGAATAACGTTTGGCCACGTCGCCAAAATCAGCGCCGTCTTCGATCTGGTTTTTGATGTCGTTACATTCTTCCGCTGTCGTTACCAAAATATGCCGCGCTGTTGCAGTTGTCATCGTATATTTCCTCATCTAATTATCGGCGTTGCAAAAACTATCGGATCCATTATATTTAAGCGGCTTCCAGCCTTATTGATCCGAATAGAAAATTTGGGGTTAAAATCAAATTTTTAGCCATTTTTGATTGTACACCAAACGACCGATAAATTCCGACTATTCAAACTGTTATTTGATTATTTATGCAACTCAATCAGGTCCGTAGCGACATAACCCATGTGCACAGTTTTGCACCGATTGCGCGTTCCGATGCAACCGTGTTGATACTGGGCTCCATGCCCGGGGTAAAATCATTGCAAGAGCAGCGTTACTATGCGCATCCGCGCAATAGTTTTTGGCATATCATCGAGAATCTTTTCGCGGACAATACCGGTCTCGGTTATGCAGATCGTATCGAACTGCTCCGGGAAAACCGAATCGCGTTGTGGGACGTACTGAAACAATGCGCTCGTAACGGCAGCCTTGATTCGTCGATCAACATATCGACAGCAGAAGCGCAGGATTTCAACAACTTCTATAAATCGGCGCCAAATATTAACACGGTGTTTTTTAACGGGGCGGCCGCTGAGAAAGAATACACAAAGCGGGTTAAACCGCATTTACCAGAACGGTATCGGAACAACGTCCACTGCCGCTTACCGTCGACCAGTCCGGCGATGGCCGTCCTTAACTGGGACCAGAAACTAGAATACTGGAAACGTGTAAAAGACGCAGTCGCTTTGGGTTGAACAAAGTTCTGATTTAGATTCTCTTAAACTCATTAAATACCGATAATTCCCATGGGCGTATTGCCAGAACAACACTATAACCGAAGCGGTCGTCCAACGGCAGGTTGGCATCGACATAACACATTTCATCAAACTCTTGGAGTAATTTTTCCAGCTTTTTTACAAACAATGTCTGCGAATTATTGGACAGCATGCCAGTTACAAAATTTAGCAACTCGCCTTGTTGATTAAAATCACTTTTAAAAAATTCTGACTGCACATTTTCCTTGAAAAAACGTTGAACCGGACCACCCTCTATCCATGCAAAATTCCGGGCCGTAAGCAACTTTACGTTATTTTCTGGCATCAGTTCGATCAATTTAACTTTATCCAAACGCACCAACAGCCTTAAAAGCTGATGCTCATCAAACTTAAAATATTCCAGCATTTCTTCAAATTTCCAATAATTTAGCACTAATTGAGTTACCAATATCAATTCTTTATCAGAAACCAGTTCCACTTCCTGTATCAAACTGAGTTTGCTAATGGTCTGCCGTTGATTCATATAATTGGCCAGGTCACTAATCTCCATTCCAATATACTGGCAAACTCGATCCAAACGTTGCAATGAAAAACTCTCGGTTGAAAATAAGCGCTTCACGCTAGCTTCACTCAAATTTAATTCTACGGCCAGATCAACGTAGGTGACGCCCTTCTTTTTTAATATGGATTTTAGCGTTTGCAATAATTGACTTGTTTGTCCCATCGATCAGCTCCGCAACATAAGTAGCATAATTTAATACCATTGGGTGCTTATATGTCTACTTCTTATCTTTTCGTTTTAATATACGGTTCTTTTTGGAATAATGGAGCCAGACTTAATCACGTCGGGGTAATTGGATTCATGCAGTCCCCCGGGGGAGCACATTAATGATGGATAAGCAGCACAACAAATACCAAGGTAATCGGGCCGCAACCCGTTTTAATGCAAAAAAAATAGGTGTAATAGATCAAGCCCGGGACACGACCGAAGCCTCTATATCGGTCCGTTCAAAAACAGAAAATCATACAAACCGCGTCACAACTCAAATGACAAACAAATACAATATCTGGTCGATGCTTGTTATTTTGGCCGCTACTGCGGTATTAGTCCTTATTGGTTTGATTGTGTTTATCGGTGGAAACATTTGGGAATTGTACCCGCTGCTCCATCAAATTGAATTTCCGGTATATTTAAACGCAGCAGTCGTTGTTTCCACCGGGTTGGCGTTGGGAACATTGATTTTAAAGCCACGAACGCAACTCCCAACGGCAATCATTACGGGCAGTCTAATACTGACGCTTTTTGTAATCTGGCATTTCAGCGCAGCCAACGACACGGGCCATGAAGATTTCTATACCGCACATCCTGCTCAGCAAAAACACCCACAGGTGCAAAAAGCAAAACAATCGACCAAACCGCGTATCGCACCTCACACGCGCCGCCGACTTTGCCTCGATGACGGTACCGACTTAGATCGGATCGAATGCCAAAAACAATCGGGTAAAAAGCGAAACTATACCTGGGCAACGCTATAGAGCCCAATTGATTTTCCATGTGTTGAGCAGAGCCAACCTTTAGTAACCTGATCAACCCCGTTTCGGGTTGATCAGGGCTTTTTATCCTTAAGACGCGTCCAGCAAATAATCCAGCCACAAACTGGATAATTTTTCCTGTACTGTATTTTGCCTGAGCCGCGCGTTCAAATTTGGAAAATCAACTCGATCCAGATCTTGATCCTGGTTATAGCAGGAATACACAAAGTATTCTTGCCCCGTTTCCGGATCAATATGCTTGCATAGACACTGCGCGCATACGCCTTTCATCATGCACTGCATAGGAGAATTTATCGAGCCGATCGCTTTGTGTTGTTTCAGATAGGGTTTCAAAACGCCGTAGCGTGCTTCTTTGACCGCTGCCATCATTCGGTCCGAACCTATGACGATCATTTCATCCACATCTTTGAGATTGATCGCTACCTCGCCCATTTCACCTTTGGCATAGCTTTCCATGGTTTGCAGAATATTGCCAATATTGGATTTATCCTGTGGGCGGGTCGTTTTGATGGCTTCCACATCCGGCCCCGGATCAACCGACCAGATAATTACGTCCGAAGCGGCTTCAATATCTGATACTTTGAACAAGTCTTCTGGATTTTTATATCCAGCAAAATATATCACCTTGTTACCCGCAGCTCGCATGGCCTTACCGATCGAAAACAACACCGCGTTTCCTAAACCTCCACCCGCTAACAAAACGGTTTTTCCCGACGGTATGGCTGTTGGTGCGCCAGTTACGCCCATAACCACGACCGGGTCATTCGGTTGCCACAATGCACAAAGACGCGAAGAGCTGCCCATTTCCAATGCGATGAGTGAAATCAAACCTTGTTCCTTGTCCACCCATGCACCGGTTAAAGCGATACCTTCGGTCGCCAAAACCGTATCTTGGATGACAGGGGCGTGGGCTTCGAAATTTTGCACTCGGTAAAATTGCCCGGGGAAAAACTGACGTGCCTGCCTTGGTGCTCTGACCACGACTTCGATGATCGTGGGTGTCAGGCGATTGACCTCTTTAACCGTCGCGATCAGTTCATCGTCCAAGGTATTGAATAATTGTTCAAGCGCTTGATCACGCTGCGGCTGTGCAGTGACATCCAGTAGTGTGAGTTCCTGGCTAAACAATCGTGCTACGTACGGATAACCATCTTTGGCGCTGGCCATGGCTTTAACTACATTGCCGGCATAGACCGGGTGGTTATCCCCGTAAAATGAAATATATTTGCCGTTCTTTTTATACGACGTCAATGGCGCCGGCGTTCCTATTTTCGGCCCCCCCGGATCATCCATTGCGACCAATTCCACATCACCATTTTTCCAATGCGGTTCATAACGCTGGAAAAATTTTGCATCCATCTCGAACGTACCTGGGTGTTCACTTTCGTAAATTGTATTCGGAGACGTTCCAGCTGCAACATATAAACTGCGCAAGGGTACGTCAATTTTCGTCCCTGTGTTGCGCCAACGATTACCATCTTCAACCATTTTCTCGAATCGAACCAAATTCAGATGCTGATACTTATCAGCCAAAGCTTCATCCGGGCTCATGCCCTCGGCCCACGCGATACCCTCTTCCAAAGCCTTGGCGATTTCTTCGTGATTCTGCTGATACGCCGGCGCATTTTTTATGCCCTTTCGATAAAACAGCGTCACCCCACCCCATTGCTGCAATAAAGACTGAAAATTTGGGCCTTCACCAGCTTGTTTAGCGCGCTGTCGTTCTTCTCGGATAGCAGCACCATGGGTTAAAAATTCGTTGAGAATTTCACGCTCTTCTTCATCGTATCGACTAAGAACCGTATCTTCGCCGTACTCTGCAACCAGCTTTTCGTATCGGTTTAATACCTTCTCCACCTGAACTGGATAATAGGCCATTAACTCCGTAGCAGTATCAATAGCGGTTAATCCCCCGCCGATGACACCCGCAGGTAATCGAACTTGAAGATTAGCCAACGATGAACTTTTAGCCGCTCCGGTCAATTGCAGCGCCATCAGAAAATCCGACGCTTTTCGAATTCCCCGGATCAAATTGTTTTTCAATCCGATTACCGTGGGTTTACCCGCGCCGCTGGAGACCGCAATATGGTCGAAGCCAAGGTCCCAGGCGTCATCGATGCTCAGCGTACCGCCGAACCGAACACCACCGTAAGCTCTAAAGGTTTTTCGGCGGGCCAGATTCAAATAGATTACCTTGAGAAAGTTTTTGTCCCAGCGCACGGTAATTCCATACTCGGCAACGCCTCCAAAACCGGCCAATATTCGTTTATCCAGATCTTCGTATAGCCTAGAAAAATCTTTGACGGGTTTGGGTGTTATCCGTGCGCTTCCGACCAGTTCCTCGGGTAACGGTTCAATCTTTAGTGCATCCACGCCGGCCACACCGAAACCTTCGTTGACCAGATAATGTGACAATGTGTAACCCGCCGGTCCTAGACCCGTGACCAGCACATTTTTACCGTTATAAGGAAGCGCGTATGGCCGCTTAATGTTGAGTGGATTCCAACGCGTCAACAAGCTATATATTTCGAATCCGTACGGCATGAACAACACATCGGTCAGTACGTTGGTTTCAATTTGCGGGATATCCACGGGCTCGGTCTTTTGATAGATGCAACCCTTCATACAATCATTACAAATGCGGTGTCCGGTACCTGGACACATCGGGTTATCGACCACGACCAATGCCAATGCAGCAATACTGTCCCCTTGACGTTTCAGCAGATGCATCTCGGAAATCTTTTCGTCCAGCGGGCATCCCGTGATATCGATTCCCAGTGGATTCACTTTATATCCGGCGCCTTTTTTGTTGCGCATCCCCTTAGAGCACGAATCGGTATCGCGTTCATGGCAATAGATACAATGATCCACCTCATACAATATTTCCCGTTGCCCATACCGATTATCAGTCAACGCAAAACCATCACGCCGCCTGCGCAATTTTTCGGGACCCATTAAAGTCTGGAAGCCGTTGTCTTGGTGAGCATCAAATTCAACCAAATGGTCAAAATCGGTTCGTTCCGGCGTCTTGTACGACATCCAGCCATTAACCAAAGGTTTAAGTGCCGGAACTTCCGCGGCAGCATGCACCCATCGCTGAATCCATTCGAACAGAACTTCAATAAATTCGGCTTGGGTATCACGCGCCAATGCATCGACAAATACGGTTCTTGCCTGGATATTTTCCGTTAGCGCGTTACGAATTTCGTCGACCCTATCCGCGGCATCCGCAAATTCGGATTCTTTCGCCGCTTCCAACAGCTTGAAATGACTAACCAGTCGATGCATTCGAGTCGCCGCAACTGCGATCTTGTATTCCAGATCCGAACTATCAGCTATGTCCGAAAATGCCACCCGCAGCAGTAACTCGACACCTGCATGTAATGCATCAATATCCCATTCCTGCAAATTGGCTTTTCGAAACTTTTTGCCAACCTTCGTAACAACATCTGTTCTAAACTTAAAAACCGTATCAACTTCATCCTTAATCCGGTATCGTAATTTATCCCGCTCCGGTTCAACCTTGAATAATTTAGCCACAAATTGGCCAACATACGGCGCCATTTTGACCAGTAAGTCTGATACCTGTTCGGCTGGCGGCGTTTCAGCGCTATTATTTTTATACCCGCCAAATGCTTCAAATAAAGCGTGGTCTTGTTGATCGACAAAACTATCGAAGCGGGCCGTCAATTCGGCCAATCGTTCGGATTCGAACAAATCTGCAAAATTGAATCCGGAAATTCCTAAATTGGTAAGTTCGTCGGATTCCCCAGTTGGGGATTCATTGTTTGGATCGTGCATATTGTTTATGTTGTGTAATTTCTAAATCGATAGCCCTGTCATATGACTGGCGGCACGGCAATTCTATTTGACTTTCATTCCTGGCTTTGCACCCTGGTCCGGATGCAAAAGCCAGATATCCCTGCCACCCGGACCCGCAGCTAGAACCATGCCTTCGGAGATACCAAACCGCATCTTGCGAGGCTGCAGATTTGCGACAACAACGGTCAATTGGTTTTCTAATTGGTCGGGCCGGTAAGCCGACTTGATTCCGGCAAAAATATTACGCGTGCCAGCACCTATATCAATGGTCAGCTGCAAAAGCTTGTCAGCGCCATCTACGTGTTCTGCCTTGACTATACGCCCAATTCTCAGATCAACCTTGGCGAAATCGCCAAACTCTATCGTCTCTGCTATTGGATCCTCTGATGGATTTGGTTTTACTGCCACCACTGCAGCCGCCATATCTTCTTTGGAAGCTTCGATCATATCGTCAATCTTGGTTTTTTCAACCCGAGTCATCATTGGTTTAAATGCGTTGATTTGGTGCGAAACCAGAGGGCGCATTCTATCAGGCCAACCTTGTGCTTCCAGATTGAGAAAAGCTTCAGTTTGCTGGGCCAAATCCGGCAATACCGGTTTCAGGTATACAACCAATAACCGGAATAGGTTTACTCCCATGCTGCATACTTCGTGGAGCAACATTTCCTCGCCCTCCTGCTTGGCGATTACCCACGGTTTCTTTTCATCGATGTATTGGTTTGCTCGATCAGCCAAAGCCATTATCTCGCGCATCGCCTTGCCAAATTCTCTTTGCTCGTAAAATTCCGCGATAGCCTGATTGGCGCCAACAAACTGCTCAAACAACGCAGGCTCTGCGCAATCCGCCGAAAGCTTGTTATCAAATCTTTTTTTCAAAAACCCGCTACAACGGCTGGCAATGTTGACGACCTTACCGACCAAATCGGAATTTACGCGTTGGCAGAAATCATCAAAATTAAGATCGATATCGTCCACACCCGCACCCAGCTTTGTAGCAAAGTAATAACGCAGGTATTCAGGATTCAAGTAATCCAGATAGGTCCTCGCTTTGATAAATGTGCCACGGGATTTGGACATCTTCTGGCCATTAACCATCAGAAAGCCGTGGGCAAACACTGCCGAAGGCATACGAAAACGCGCACCTTTAAGCATTGCGGGCCAAAATAGCGAGTGAAAATAGATAATATCTTTACCTATAAAATGATACAGCTCAGTATCGCTGTCCTCGTCCCAAAAGTCGTTAAACGAAATGCCTTCTCGATCACACAAATTTTTGAAACTGGCCATATAACCAATTGGGGCATCCAACCAAACATAAAAATACTTGCCCGGCGCGTCAGGGATTTCAAAACCGAAATAGGGGGCATCGCGGGAAATATCCCATTGCTGCAGATCACCTTCCAACCATTCATTCATTTTGTTGGCAACTTCGGTTTGCAGATGGCCCGCATGGATCCATTCGCGCAGCATGTCCGAAAAATCCGGTAATTTGAAAAAGTAATGCAATGATTCTTTTTCTATTGGGGTTTCGCCCGATATGACCGAAACCGGATTTTTCAGTTCTGTCGGTGCGTATGTTCTGCCACATGCTTCGCAGTTATCACCATATTGATCCACAGCGCCACAACGGGGACATTCCCCTTTAATAAACCGATCCGGCAAGAACATATTTTCGGCGGAATCATAGGCTTGGGTAATCGTTCTCGATTCGATATGACCCGCTTCTCGCAACCGTTGATAAATCAGAGTTGAATAGGCTTTATTTTCCTCCGAATGAGTGCTGTGGTAATTGTCAAAACTGACGGCGAAATCGGAAAAATCGGCCTGGTGTTGCAGAGCGACATCAACAATCAGCTGCTCCGGTGTAATATTTTCCTGCTGCGCTTTGAGCATGATCGGTGTACCGTGTGTATCGTCGGCACAGACATAAAAACATGTCGCCCCTCGCTGCTTCTGGTATCTCACCCATATATCCGTCTGTATATATTCCACCAAATGGCCTAGGTGAATTGGACCATTTGCGTAGGGTAAAGCACTGGTGACCAGAATTTTTCTGTCGGACGGTTGTTTCATGGGGTATTCAGAGTGCGAAATTTTATCCAGCCGATAATTATCACACATTTTCAATGTCAAAGCAGCGGCCCAGCTGCTCTTCAAATGGCAAACTTCGCGAATTTATAGCTTACCAATCGTAAGAGTTGTGTAGAATACTCTGTATTGGTGCGGTAAGTTCGTTTACCGTATTCCTAACAGTCCAACAGCTTTAATAACTGCTATGCCAAATCCGTTAAAATCAGATATTGAAAAAATTCTATCAAATCTCATCGATCCTTATACTAATCAAGGCTTCGGTTCGTCTAAGGCCATCCGATCAATTTCTATTCAGGATAGTGTCGCTCTTATTGAGGTTGTCCTGGGCTATCCCGCCAAGGGCGATTACGCACGGTTAAAAACTGAAATTGAACAGAAAGTTCGGTCTATAGGTGAAATAGAAACTGTTGAAATCAAAATTGACTGCGAAATTACATCGCACTCGGTTCAGAAGAACCTGAAACCGATGCCTGGTGTAAAGAATATTATTGCGATCGCTTCGGGAAAGGGTGGGGTTGGCAAATCAACCACGGCTGTGAATATCGCGCTGGCCCTGGCGGCTGAAGGCGCACAAGCTGGAATTCTAGATGCGGATATTTACGGGCCCAGTCAGCCATTAATGCTGGGTATCTCTGGATCGCCAGAGAGCACTGATGGTAAGACCATGGAGCCAAAGATAGCCTACGGACTTCAATCAATATCTATCGGCTACCTTATTGACGAAGACACGCCAATGATCTGGCGTGGTCCAATGGTAACTGGCGCATTGCAACAACTGCTGAATAACACAAACTGGGTCGACCTGGATTATTTGATCGTCGATCTTCCGCCTGGAACCGGAGATATTCAGTTAACCCTATCACAACAGATTCCGGTAAGTGGCGCAGTGATTGTTACAACCCCACAAGACATCGCGCTACTCGATGCACAAAAAGGTCTTAAAATGTTTGAAAAAGTCGATGTCCCTGTACTCGGAATCGTAGAAAACATGAGCACCCACATCTGTAGTAATTGTGGTCACGAGGAGCCCATATTCGGTTCCGGAGGCGGGGACACCATGGCGAAGAAATACGGGGTAGATTTATTGGGATCTCTACCGCTAGATATAGATATCAGGAAAGATGCCGACCGAGGCCATCCCTCTGTCGTCTCCGACCCGGACGGTAAGATTGCCAGAATCTATCGGGAGATCGCACGCAAAATGGCTGCAAAACTCGCACTGCGCGCAAAAGACTATAGCGGAAAATTTCCCAATATTGTCATTCAAAACGACTAACCCAAAGACCCGATTATGAGCATTAAACCCGATACTTGGATTCGTAAAATGGCGGACCAGCACGGTATGATTGAACCGTTCGTTCCAGACCAAATAAGGCAATCTGACCAAGGACGCGTAATATCTTATGGAACCTCTAGTTACGGCTACGATATTCGCTGTTCGAATGAATTCAAAATATTTACGAATATTAATTCGGCTATTGTAGACCCAAAAAATTTCGATGCCCAAAGTTTCGTGGATGTGACTTCCGATATTTGTATTATTCCTCCGAACTCTTTCGCACTAGCCCGTACCGTTGAATATTTTCGTATTCCGCGTGACGTGCTGACTATTTGCCTGGGAAAATCCACTTACGCTCGATGCGGTATCATCGTCAACGTAACCCCACTGGAACCAGAATGGGAGGGCCACGTGACCTTGGAATTCTCCAATACCACACCACTTCCGGCAAAAATTTACGCCAATGAAGGCGTCGCGCAAGTTCTATTTCTCGGTGCGGACGAACTCTGTTCAGTATCGTATAAAGATCGAGGCGGTAAATATCAGGGCCAACAAGGCGTCACCCTTCCCAAAGCTTGATGAACCGAAACATTAGTGCTGCAACCCACTCTGGAAGGAATGAGCAATCGATCTTAATTACCGGCTGTTCCAGTGGTATTGGTCTAACCACCGCTAAGATATTGAAAGATCGTGGCCATAGGGTGTTCGCAACAGCGCGCCAACAGGATGATGTAGAGCATCTTCTACAACAAGGTTTCGAGTCCGTTCAGCTGGACTTAGAACTCAGCGAGAGCGTCAATAGCGCCGTAGACTCCATTTTGGAAAAGACAGGCGGCCGGTTAGACGCTATTTTCAACAATGGTGCATTTGGCCAACCAGGCGCCGTAGAAGATTTGAGCCGAGATGTGTTGCGTAAGCAATTCGAAACTAATTTTTTCGGTACCCATGAGCTGACCAATAAAGTTATCCCGGTCATGCGAAAGCAGGGATACGGCAGAATTATTTATAACAGCTCGGTATTAGGTTTTGTTGCACTGAAATATCGTGGCGCTTACAACGCGTCAAAATACGCGCTTGAGGGGTTGGCCGACACACTCCGCTTAGAGTTACATAATAGCGGAATAGAAATCGTGCTGATTGAACCCGGTCCTATTACCAGCAAATTTCGTGATAATGCCTTATTCATGTTCGAACAAAACATTGATATTTCGCGGAGCGCGCACAGAGAAACCTATAAAGCGTTATCTGAACGGCTTAGACACGAAGGCCCAGCCGTTCCGTTTACGTTGCCGGCAGACGCGGTAGCAGAAAAAGTGATCCACGCGCTTGAAGCAAGCAAGCCAAAAATACGTTATTACGTAACTTTTCCAACATACTTATTTGCGGCACTACGCTGCCTGCTCCCATGGAGAACCCTAGATCGCGTGTTACGAAAAGTCTAAAGTTTCTTGCATTGCCCACCCAATCCTATCGACAGTTAAGAAAATTTTGGAACGCGTTGTCGCCGATATGCGACAACACGCTTCTTAAAGCCCACTCGGCACCGCCCCTAAGATGCACCACGACGACCTATTGTTACGCGACGCAGCACGTTGTAACGGGTAAGAAACAAGAAACTATCTTTTTGGGCACAATAATTGCTATTATATTTTAAAGAATGATAGGGTCGCTCCTATATAATTCTGATTCAATCACAATAAAAACCACCAAAACGAGATCCTGCCCAATTCCTCAACCGGAGTTAAAAATTGCGATATTACAACTTTGTGATCAATTCCACGACAATTTTAAAAAAATAAAACTAAACATATAAGACCATTTATTAAGGACCGACCTATGTCAGCATTGTTTGCGCTTAGTATCACTCAGCACGGAAAACAAAAAATACCCCGGCCGACCCGTGCAATAAGAATAGTCCTATTGTATTTTCTGATCAGCATATTTCTGCCACAGAATGTATTCGCTGGCATCTCAGATATCGTTCTTCGTGATGCGACGAATCAATCCGTCATTGCCAACACCAAAGTCACCGCTTACCAATTATCGTCGGGAAGCCTGATTTGGCGAGCCAGTGGGACGACTAACCGCTCAGGGCGCCTATCATTAAATATTGCAGGACTTGGTACTGGAAAGAAATTCATACTAAGAATTAACCCATTCGGTACCGGCAAAACCCAAAGTAACCCGTTTAGCAACACCGGCAAATTCAATTATCAGGTCGGCACTATCCATGTAAAAGCAATTCAGGGATCCAACGGAAATATTCTACGCAATCACCGCGTTGGGTTGCAGGAAATCGTAAATGGTAGCAGACAATCACGGGGATCTGGTTTAACCGATGCGAATGGTTTAATTCGATTTTCGCCGGCTGGAATAACAAGCGGAAACCGTGATTTTCAACTTTCAGCGATCAGCCCATACGATAACAAGACGAAAAGAAGCCAAATTATCAATAAATCCAGCGCTTATAATTTTCGCGTAGGTAATCAATTACTCAAGGTTCGCCTTGTCAATAAGCATAATGGCGCCATCGTAGCTAAACAAAAAATCCTAGTCTACGAACGTCAAAGTAGTGGTGCCCTCCAAATTGCCGGCAATAAAATTACCAATACCCAAGGAGCAACAGATTTCGATTTACCCAGATTAGGGTCTGGAACAACTTATGTATTGCGCTCCAACCCGTACGGGGTGGGTTGGACTTATAGCCCGAATATTAAGAATACAGGGCGGTTCGACTTTAAAGTCGGCGCACTGCAATTCAAAATCTTAAAGGGCCAAGATGGTTCTGTCCTTAAAAAGTTCCCTGTGACTCTTTACGAAAGGACATCGTCTAACGGTCAAAAATGGAGGGCTTCCGGAGTCACCAATGCAAACGGATTGGTTTGGTTCGACCCAGGCCCTTTAAACGCTGGAAGCGCTCTGTATTTGGGAGCCATAAATCCTTTTGACGGTACCCGTAAATTTAGCAATAACGTGAACATTTCGGGCCGATACACGTTTAAAGTAGGTAACAAATTGCTAAATGTTGTCTTAAAAAATAAACATACTAGCGCACCTGTCCCCAATATCACCGTCTCGGTTTTTAAGAAACTGTCGAATGGCGCGTTGACTAACGTCACGAGAAAAACCACGAATAGTAACGGACGGGTTAATTTTGACCTCGCGGGTTTGGGTAGTGGAACATCTTATGTCTTAAAAGCAAATCCCTATCAAACCGGTTTTACACAAAGCCAGAAAATTAACCAAACAGGCCGTTTCAATTTTGATGTAGGCGCTCTACAAATTACCCTGGTTCAAGGTTCGAATAATTCACTCCTAAAAACCTATCCGGTTATCCTATACAAAGGTAGTTATGCTAATAAAACCAAGGTGGCTTCTGGGCTAACTGATACCAATGGAAACGTTTGGTTTGATCCACCCAACACTACCTCCGGAAAAACCTTATTTTTGACTGCTAAAAACCCGTTTGACGGAAAGCTAAAATTTAGTCCGGTTATCAGCTCTACCGGTCGGCACCAATTTACCGTGGGTAACCGACTATTAAACGTTTCTTTGAAAAATGCATTGACCGGAAAAGTAATCCCAAACAAAAATATTATTGTTTATAAAGTTAAATCCGGTGGTTCATTGAGTTGGTTTACTAGTAAAGTGGCGAATTCTCAAGGCAGAACCAATTTCGACTTGCCGGGCTTGGGTTCTGGAACGAATTATGTCCTCAAATCAAATCCATTAAATGGAGGATGGTTACAAAGCAACATTTTAAACCGCACGGGGTCTTATACATTTGATGCCGGCAAGGTCCGTATCAAACTACGGAAAAAATCCGACGGCACTCCGCTCGCGGGCCGCAAAATCATCTTATTTGAAAAAGCAATTGACGGCAGCCAACAAATGCAAACCTCTGCCACTACGGACGTAACTGGCCAAGTTTATTTTGATCCTACCGGTTTAAAGCAAAACCGCGTCTATGTTGCTTACAGCAAAAACGTCTTTGGAAAGAGCAACCGGTACTACAGCCCATGGATCACATCCGAAGGGCACATCAATTTCGACGTCGACCCAAAAGGGAATTCGTTGCAAGATTTTAAGCCACCGGCACTAAGTATTCTGTCTCCGTCACCGGGGGCAAAAGTTAGCGATGCCGGATTTGTCTTACGTGGTAAAACAAGTGACGATGACAAGGTGGCTAAGGTAACTATTCGGGTGAAAGATCCTTCTGTCGGAACGACCGCTGCGCAAGCAACATTAAAAAACGGCCATTGGAATTTTCCTATAACTGCCAACATGATCGATCCAGGGCATTCAGTCACTATTGGCGTAACGGCGATTGACTCTTCACGGAATGAGACGCTGAAAAACTTAAGCCTACGGGTGATTTCCGATAGCTCCATACCGACTCTGCAGATCTTATCTCACCGAACAGGAGATTCTGTTTCAAGAGCCGGATTTTTACTGACCGGCTCCGCAAAAGATAATACTGGAATCGCTAGTCTAACCGCTTCTATCACTGATTCTAATACTGGGGTTTCAATTTTCCGCTCAGGAATCGAAGTTGCACGGAATAGCGGCCTGTGGGCATTGGCGGTCGGATCAATGAGTGGTGGAAGTCAGTTAAATGTTTCAATTATCGCCAAAGATGCGGCCGGAAACAAAAATGTAAAAACGCTAACTCTAAATTCTATTCCGGCATCAAAAGATGCGACCCATCTTTTGAGCAGAATTACATTCGGTGCCACACCCAATTTACTGTCTCAAGTTCGTAAGCAAGGAACCGATGCTTTCATTCATCAGCAATTACACCCCGGTGCTCAAGAGAGCAATTCCCTCACAGCCGCACTTAAAACGATTGGACGAATCGATACCAAACAGAAATTACAAAATTATATTTTGGCTCACGCGACATATTCAAAATGGCAATTACGGGAGGTCATGACTTGGTTTTGGGATAACCATTTCAACACCGATCTAACGCAAGGCAGTAAATTAACCTATGAATTATCCGAAAATAACGCTTTCCGAAAACATGCCCTAGGCCGATTTAGAGATTTATTAGGCGCCAGTGCATCTAGCCCAGCTATGCTGATGTTTTTGGATAACCATCGCAGTCACCGTAAAGAACCCAACGAAAACTACGCCCGCGAACTTATGGAACTGCATACAATGGGAGTAAATGGCGGCTATACCCAACAAGACGTCGTTGAGGTTGCGAGAGTATTCACAGGATGGCGCGTCAAAAATGGCCGGTTTCAATTCGATTCTAGGTACCATGATAACGGTAGCAAATTGGTTTTGGGTCAGACCGTGCCTACAAATTCAGGAATGTCCGGCGGCAAACAAGTATTGGACCAGCTGGCCCGGCACCCCTCTACCGCAAAATTCATCTGTACAAAAATACTCAAACTTTTAGTGTCAGATATCCCGAGCAATTCAGCAGTTTCTCAATGTAGTGCAGACTATTCACGGCATTATAACCAATCCGACCAAATCGCGAGAATGCTATCAACGATCCTAAAATCCAACGAATTCAAAGCAGCCAAGAATTTTCATCAAAAAGTTAAGACACCCATCGAGTTCGTTGTAGGAATGATGCGTAATCTAGACGCAAACGTTGACCTTCGTGACAATAGCAATGCAATGACGGAAATGGGCATGAGGCTTTTTCATTTCCCCACGCCGGACGGTTGGCCCGAAACCGGCTTGTCTTGGGTAAATACAAATCAAATGAGGCAACGATTACAATTCTCAACTCAGGTTATATTTAATCCGAATCGAAATAATCGCTCTTTCCTTTCTAACCCTAGTGCTTTCTTTAAAAATCGCGGGTTCGAAACGGCTGAAGGCGTTGCGGGTTATCTGTTTGAATTGGGTCTCGCCAATGATTATACGCCTCTTGAATGGGACGTAGCAGTGGATATTTTGACCGATAATGGCCGAATTCCATTCGATATAAACAGTGCCTCAAGCGATATGCAGGTTCGCCGGTTGTTGGCTACCGTATTGGCATATCCGAGCTATCAACTTCAATAGGAAAGAGATCACATGCGCAGAAGAAAATTTCTACGACATATCCTTGGTGCTCCGCTCGCCGCATCAGCTTTTTTGTATGGAAATCCATTTGGTCCTGGCTTACGATTTGCCCATGCAGCAACAGGCAAAACTTTCGTCGTTATATTCAACAGAGGTGGGTGTGACGGTTTAAATACTGTCATCCCATACCGGGATTTGGACTATTATAAACTCCGACCAAATATCGCCATTCGCAAACCTGGATCCGGGTCTGGAGCCTCGCTCAATCTGGATGGTTTCTTTGGCTTACACCCCGCCTTAGCACCCTTGCACAAAATCTATACGCGGGGAGATGTCGCTGTTTTACCCGCCGTGCAATATAAAAACGCATCACGTTCCCATTTCGATGGGCAGAAGATTATCGAGAGTGGTGTTGCCCAGACAGCTCGTTCTAATGGATGGTTCAACCGTCATTTATCCAATTTTCCACAATCGGGAAATATCCGCGCCGCTAGTTTTGGACATTTATCTCATACACTGAGCGGTAGTGCACGGGTCTCAACGATAGATAATCTTAGTGATTTCATAGACGCCGATCCTCAAGCCAACAATATTCAACAATCGCTTAGACAGGTGTTCAATCAAGGAACTAATGCAAAAGACTCGAATAGACGTCTACTGCACCGTCATGGGCGATTCATGCTCGACGATTTGGACGAAATTAGTACCGTAATGAGCGGAACTTACACGCCGGCTAACAAAGCAGTTTATCCTACCGGTAATTATGGACTACAAATGATGCAGCTAGCGCGATTGATTAAGGCTGGAGTTGGACTAGAAGCCGCGACGGTATCCCTTGGCGGATGGGATACTCATGCTAATCAAGGCGGCGTGTCGGGCAGACTAGCCAATAATCAAGCGGAATTTGCTGCCGGTGTAGCTGCGTTATATCAAGATCTGGGTTCTGGATTGATGAACGACGTTATTATTCTGAGCATGACAGAATTCGGAAGAACTGCTTTACAGAATGCTAGTGGCGGAACAGACCACGGACACGCCTCAAGCTGGTTTGTAATAGGAAGTTCTGTAAACGGCGGTATTTACGGAATTTGGCCTGGCCTACAACCTAATGATTTATTAGCGGGAAGATATTTGAATCATTCTACTGACTATCGCGACATCATCGGCGAAATCATCATAAATCATTTGGGTAATACCGATACAAACACTATTCTACCCAATCACTCGTACCAACCGGTTGGATTTTTATAGCCATTAGAGGTTGAGCACAACAATCGAGACCAGAAAATAGATTGTAAATATAGAACGGAGCACTAGGTCACCAAACAGGATATGCCTCAACAAGTCAATCGCATTGAAGCTAAATATTTGTTACCCAGAAGGAAATTGCTTGTTCAGTAAGGATTCGACACGTTCCTGTATGCCGGCAAATGCACCGTTACTCATAAATACAACATGATCGCCTGAATGGGCTTCGCGACAAACGAGATCAACGATTCCATCGATTGAGTTTAACAATCTAAGATCCCCTTTTTTCTTTGCGTAATCACCAATATTCAACGTCGATTCTAGTGGTTGATACAGAATCCCCATATCGGCCGCTTCCATAGATATCGGTAAAGCATCCGCGTGTACTCCTGCTCGCATCGTGTTGGAACCAGGTTCAACGATAGCAATTATACGCTGCGTTTTTACGTGAGCACGCAGCCCTTCAAGAGTAGAAGCGATAGCTGTAGGGTGGTGCGCAAAATCATCGTACAGTGTAATACCGCCGATTGTTGCGCGTATCTCCATCCGCCTTTTAACGTTCTTAAATTCACACAATGCAGCGATAGCAGTCTCTGCATCCACTCCTAGATGCATTGCGCTTGCGATCGCGGATAATGCATTATAGACGTTATGACAGCCGGTTAGAGTCCATTCTATTCGGCCTAGAACATCTCCTTTGCTGTCAATCTGAAAAGAACTAGCATCGGTTTCGTCTAAAATTGCTGACCATCGCGCTGAACTATCAATACCATTTGCAATCGATGTGTTTTCAACCTCGGTCCAGCAGCCCATCCCAATTACTTCTACCAGTTCTTTATCGTATTGAGGTTTGATTATCAGGCCATTACCTGGAATCGTTCGAATTAGATGATGAAATTGTCTTTTGATATCCTCAATATTTTCGAATATATCTGCGTGATCAAATTCAAGATTATTTAAAACAACTGTTTTTGGCCGATAATGCACAAATTTGGAACGTTTATCGAAAAATGCTGTGTCATATTCATCGGCTTCGACTACAAAGAATTGGCTTTCACCCAGACGAGCCGATAATCCAAGATTCAATGGGAGCCCGCCGATCAAAAAACCCGGATTAAGTCCTGCATATTCAAGAATCCAGGCTATCATACTACTGGTTGTCGTTTTTCCATGGGTTCCGGCAATACCAACAACCCACCGATCACGAAGGAGATTTTCCCCCAACCACTGGGGCCCGGATACATAAGCTAACCCTTGGTTCAAAACAGCTTCAACTTCTGGATTACCACGTGATAACGCGTTACCGATAACAACTAGATCCGGTTTTGGTTGTAAATTTTTTGCCGCGTATCCATCTTGCAGCGTAATTCCTTGATCAATCAATTGCGTAGACATGGGAGGATAGACGTTTGTATCGGAACCGCTGACATCATGCCCCATTTGTCTCGCGAGTAGAGCCACCCCCCCCATAAATGTGCCGCAAATCCCCAATATATGAATGTGCAAATTTGCTTCCCTTAAAGTAGTCGACTGTTTAAATATAAAGGAGCAAATCTTACCAGAACGACCCCTAAAAACTACTCAAAATAATCGTATTATTTTGTTTTCTTTTTCTTTGATCCTTTTTTGGCCCCTGACCCTCCGGCTTCCGCGCCTGATTTTTCGAGTAAAGCAACAATCTCCTTATTGCCAGCTATCTGCGCTTTGTCGAGCACCGTGTTGTTTTTTGCATCCACGGCGTTAACATCGGCACCGGCCTTTATCAACAAATCAACGATCTGGAAATGACCAAATACAACCGCATCCATTAACGCGGTTGAACCTCTATTATCGGCTATATTTGTATCTGCCCCATAAGCAATTAGAGTTTTAACAATCCTATAGTTACCATATGCCGCAGCACCCATTAATCCAGTTCGGCCTGACTTCGTTTTTCCATCAATTTCTACGTCTTTGGCCAGAATTTCTTCAACTTTCGCCAGTTGACCCCGGGTTGATAGCGCAAACAAACTGTCTACATTTTCGGCGTTTACAAAATCTGAAATGGTTATTAAAAATAGAAACAAAACGTTCCCCAATACGATAGGCCTAATAGCTTTCCTATTGCAAAATATACTTCGGTGTTTCATGTGGTAACATTAATTAGCGTGGCATTAATCCCAAGTTTAGTCCAACTCCTGACGATATGAGCCTATTGATCCAACCAATTTAGTCATTCAGGTAAAGTGGCTCAAAAGGTTAGTAATACAAATACAATCACTTTGAATTGATTTAAAAAGTACTTTATGAAATTTAGTATATATTGGCATCCTAGGAATCCAATACTGGTTAAGAAACATTATTATGAATCCCAAAAACTGCATAAAAATATTAACAAATAGTCGCTATTTAGACGCCCAATCGGAGCCCGGCTCAGAACGCTACGTGTTCGGTTATACGATAACCATAAAAAATACCGGCAGTATTTCGGCAAAATTACTTACCCGTCATTGGTTGATTACTGACGCAAACGGGAAGATTCAGGAAGTACATGGCGAAGGCGTAGTCGGAGAAAAACCTTATCTTCAACCTGGTGAATTGTTCAGATATACCAGCGCCGCGGTATTGGAGACGCCCGTAGGAATAATGAAGGGCGACTATCAAATGCTTTCTGATGAGGGCACGTACTTTGATGCAGATATACCGCAATTTACGCTTTCGGTACCGCGAGTCCTACACTAACTAATTAGTCCGGTAATCAATATGGCGCTGTACGCAATTGGCGACATACAAGGTTGCTTTGACGAATTACAAATCCTATTAGCTAAAATTAATTTTGATTCAGATCGTGACCGGCTATGGTTTACCGGGGACCTGGTTAATCGTGGACCGAAGTCTCTCGAAACCCTGAGATTTATTAAATCTTTAGGAAATAGCGCTGTTACTGTTTTAGGAAATCACGATTTACATTTGCTAGCGTTGTACACGAAAGGTAAAAATCCGAAAAAAAAAGATACATTAGCACCCGTCCTGAACGCGCCCGATTGTGCTGAATTGATGGATTGGTTGCGTTACCGGCCACTAATTTATGTAGAAAATAATTTTTGTCTTGTACACGCAGGTTTACCGCCAGACTGGAATCTGAATTTCGCTGTTGAAAACGCCAAATTGGTAGAGAAAATTCTGCGTGGTGATTCAGTCAAAGAATTTTTTGATGAAATGTACGGCGATTCTCCTTCGAAATGGTCAGCTAATCTGAAGGATTGGGACAAAATTAGATACATAACCAATTGCTTAACGCGTATGCGATATTGTAACCGCGCTGGGAATCTAGATTTTAAGTCGAATTGTCACCCTGCGGACCAGAAACGATCGTTAATCCCCTGGTTTGATCATCCCGAAAGAAAAAACAAAGATGTAGATATCCTATTTGGCCATTGGTCTACTCTCGGGTTTTATGCTAAAAATGGCATATACGGTATAGACACCGGATGCTTATGGGGAGGATGCTTATCTGCTCTTCGACTCGATGGGCAAGAGATTTATAGGATTAGTTTAAAATGCCCTCAAAACATGCCGGTAAAAACATAGCTTGTTGATTGATTTAGTCGCGTGATTTTCTATCGAGAATTACATTCCGATAAGGTATCTCTTCTCCACCTATCAATTTCTGGTTGCTAATTTCGGCCCATTCGGATGCTTCAAATATCGGGAAATACGTATCGCCATCGTAATTTTTTTCTATCATCGTAAGATACATCCGATCAGTCAATGGCAATGTCTGTCGGTAGATTGATTCTCCGCCTATTACCATAATTTCTTCGGAAGTACCGTATTTGGCCAATGCATCTTCGATACTTCCAAAAACCCTGCAACCCTTCGACTTTAACCCCTCGCTCTGTTTGGAGATTACGATATTTGCCCGGCCCGGGAGGCGCTTTCCCAAAGATTCAAAGGTTATTCGGCCCATAAGTATAGGTTTACCGATGGTAATGCGCCTGAAATTTCGCAAATCTTCAGGCAAATACCATGGCATCGCATTATCTAAACCAATTACATTGTTCTTTGCAATAGCTGCAACAATAGATACTTTCATTCGAACATTTACCATGGGTATAATGGCTAAACACGATGATTGTTTCACGTGAAACAATCAATAATCAAACAGCGATAGGTGCGGGTATATGCGGATGGGCTCGATAATCGACTAATTGAAAATCTTCATGTTTGTATTCAAAAATACATTTCGGCCTTGTTTTAAGCTGAAGTTCGGGTAGTTTATACGGCGTCCTTGCGATCTGCTCTCTAGCTTGTTCAATATGATTTACATACAAGTGCACATCACCGCCACTCCAAATAAGATCTCCAGCGGCTAAATCACATTGTTCCGCTACCATGTGCGTTAACAAAGCATAACTTGCGATATTGAAAGGTAACCCCAAAAAGATATCTATGGAACGCATGCTAAACATACAGGACAACTTTCGCTCGTTTACATAGAACTGGAAAGCAAAATGGCAGGGTGGAAGTGCCATCCGACTAATCACACCGACATTCCACGCATTGACTAATAGTCTCCTTGAATTTGGGTTGTTTTGTATCTGTTCGATAACTCCCTCTATTTGATCTATGTGTCGTCCATCATTAGTTTCCCAAGCCCGCCATTGTTTTCCATAGACATCTCCCAAATCTCCATTCTCATCTGCCCACTCATCCCAGATCGAAACATTATTTTTTTTGAGATACCGAATATTGGTTTCTCCGGATAAAAACCAAATTAGTTCGTGCAGTATTGATTCAAAGTGTAATCGCTTGGTTGTCAGAAGAGGAAACCCATCATTAAGATCAAAACGAAGTTGCCTACCAAAAACACTAAGAGTACCCGTGCCTGTTCTATCTTTTCTTTTAGATCCATTATCTAACACATCTTTTAACAGATAAAGATAGCTATCCATAGTATTGGAACATTTAAATATCCAAATTAGCTACTTGCAGCGCATTACGCTCAATGAATTCCCTACGTGGCTCAACCTCTTCCCCCATTAACGTAGTAAATACCTCATCCGAAGCAATTGCGTCTTCTATAGTAACTTGTAGCAAAATTCTAGAATTAGAATCAAGCGTCGTCTCCCATAATTGATCTGGATTCATTTCACCCAGTCCTTTATATCGCTGAATGTGTTGTCCTTTCTTTGCTTCTGTCATCAACCATCCGTACAAGCTGGTAAAATCCGAGACCAAATTTCGTTTTTCTCCTAATTTAATTGTTGTTGCATCATTAAATAAATCACGCGTTTGATCGGCAAAATCTACAAGAATTTTATAATCTTTAGATTCGAATAAACTGCTCTTAATATTTATCGTTCTGTTTATTCCGTGACGACGTTGATTAACTAGGATTTCGAACCTATCTTCATTATCACCGAAAAAAACAACTTTACATTGGTATTCGCTACTAGAAGTTCCTTTAACATTAAGATACTGTTCGAATTCCGATCCCCATTCCTCTATAAAACCCTTGTCGTCGAATTTTTCTATGTTTATCTCTGGCAGACCGAGTAAGCTCCACAATATATCTTCCCCATAATGGTGACTATGTCGAGTTACAACATCAACTACGTTCAGATATTCCTTAACCAATTTTTCCAGCGCTACACCAGAGATCGGTGGATCTGATTCATTTACAAGGAATTCTGCTTTGCCTAAAGCCAACTGTATCAAATAATCGTTCAACTCTGCGTCGTCTTTAGCGTACTGTTCTTGTTTGCCTTTTTTTATTTTGTATAGTGGCGGTTGCGCAATGTAAATATGGCCGCGTTCGATAAGCTCTGGCATTTGTCTATAAAAAAATGTCAACAACAATGTTCTAATATGAGACCCATCGACATCAGCATCAGTCATTATTATTATTCTATGATATCTGAGTTTATCGGGATCGTATTCTTCTTTACCAATTCCGCATCCCAACGCCGTGATAAGCGTCCCAACTTCCTCCGAGGACAACATTTTATCGAACCTCGCACGCTCTACGTTTAATATTTTCCCCTTCAATGGGAGTATCGCTTGTGTTCGCCTGTCTCTGCCTTGCTTTGCAGAACCTCCGGCCGAATCGCCCTCCACGATGAAAAGCTCAGAATTAGCAGGATCTTTTTCTTGGCAATCTGCTAATTTTCCGGGTAGTCCCGCGATATCCAGTGCAGTCTTTCTACGAGTCATTTCCCTTGCTTTACGTGCCGCTTCCCTCGCTCTCGCGGCCTCTACCATCTTTCCAGCTATTTGTTTAGCAGCTGCCGGATTTTCCAGCAGGTATTCCTGTAGTTTCTCACTCATACTTGATTCAACAACCGCTTTAACTTCCGACGAAACTAATTTGTCTTTCGTCTGTGAAGAGAATTTAGGATCCGGAACTTTAACCGATAAAACTGCCGTCAACCCTTCCCTTGCATCATCACCCGTGGTATTTACTTTTTGCTTTTTTAGTGACACCTGGGACTCAATATATTGATTCAATGTGCGAGTCAATGCACCTCGAAAACCAGCCAGGTGAGTCCCCCCATCCCGTTGTGGAATGTTATTCGTGTAACAAAAAATATTTTCCTGATAGGAATCATTCCACTGTAACGCGATTTCAACACCAATTTGGTCTTTTTCTGCGAATAGGTAAATTACTTCTTGGGTTAAAGGGTTTTTCTTTCTATTTAAATGCTCAACAAAAGCCTTTATACCTCCTTCAAATTCAAAAATATCAATTCTATCCGTACGTTCATCGGACAATTTAATCCGAACTCCCGAGTTCAAAAATGAAAGTTCGCGCAAACGTTTGGCTAAAATATCGTAATGAAATTCAACATCTGAAAAAATAATTTTACTCGGTCTAAATTTTAAAATAGTCCCTGTTTTTGTAGAAGAACCAACCACTTTCAGGTCTGATTGCGGTTCTCCCAACACATATTCCTGTTGATACTTTTTGCCATCTTTTCGAACTATCAATGTGAGTTCTTCAGATAACGCGTTAACGACCGATACGCCAACACCGTGTAAACCGCCGGAAACTTTGTATGCGTTATCATCAAACTTTCCCCCTGCGTGCAAAACTGTCATTATCACTTCTGCGGCAGAACGACCTTCATCTTCATGGATATCTACCGGTATTCCTCGACCGTCATCCGAAACGGTAACCGCACCATCCGAATGTATTGTTACACTGACTTCCGTACAAAAACCCGCTAACGCTTCATCTATAGAATTATCTACAACTTCAAAAACCAAATGATGCAAACCCGTCCCATCATCTGTATCACCGATGTACATTCCTGGTCTTTTTCTGACGGCATCCAGACCTTTGAGTACCCGTATATTCGTACTGTCGTAATTATCAGTTTCTGAGGTCATCTATTTACCCTAATTTGGATTATACGGGTGATATACATCCGTTATTAATTTCAAATTCCGAAGAATTTCTTTGATCAATTATTCCTAAACTTGTTTTTTCCAACCCTGTTACAAAACATTGAAGATCAATTTCATTGATAAAGCCTTTAAGTTTTTCAAGATTAACATGATCCAATTCTGCACAAATATCATCTATCAGAAAACAACCATGTTTTTTTAATTTTGACTTTAACAATTCGAGTTGCGCAATCTTTAAAGCCATTAACAATATTTTCAATTGCCCTCTAGATATATATTTTTTTGCCGATTGATTTTCAACCAAAACTTCAAAATCTGCTTTATGCGGCCCACTTTGGGTAAAACCACTATATCTATCCCTTCTTTTTTCTTTGACTAAGACTTCTGAATACTCATATTTAGTATCCCAGCCCGGGGTATAGCGAAAATCAAAATTTAAAGAAGGCAAAAACTCTTTAGAAATTTCAACAAAATAGGGTTTAAGTTCAGTCAAATATTGCTCTCTATATTCGTTGACTATTGTACCGTATTTGGCTAATTCAAAATCCCAAATCTCTATACTTTTAAGCTTATCTTTCTTGAGAAGAATATTTCTTTGAGATAGTGCTCTTTTAAATTTCTTCCAATCTCCTATAAAAGATGATTGTAAATAGAAAATCCCCCAATCCAAAAATTGTCGCCTAAAAACTGGCGAGCCCTCTAATACCAAAAAGCTACCCGGATTAACTACTTGTACGGGTAAATGCTGAGCTAATTCGGCTCTAGAAACAATCTCTTCACCTGATATATTGATTTTTCGATAGTTATTACCAATCGAAATTCCTATATTAATCGGAACCTCATCTTGATTCCCGACAATTCCCTTTACAAATAACCTAGTAGAGCCAAATTGAATAACTTCTTTAAGTTTTTTGGTTCTAAAAGAACTTCCATTGCTAAGTAAATATATTGCCTCTAGAATGGAAGTTTTACCGCTAGCATTGGCTCCGAAAAATACATTTAGATTTTGATTAATATCAAACTTGGTATACGTAATATTTCTAAATTTTTTAATTTCAATTGAATTTACCCGCATGTCACAATATCTATCGCTCAAATTCAATGAAAAAAGAAAATTTAATTTTTATTTTTACAACCTCATGGGCATAACTACAAATGTAAGGTTTTTATCGACTTGATCTTCGATTAAGCAAATATTAGTTTTTTCGGTAAACATTAAACTCACGTTATCTGAATCAACATTATTTATTGCATCTAATAAGTATCCAGAATTAAAAGCAACTTCGAAATTGTCTCCTTCGTAATCAATATCAATTTCCTCATATCCTTCTTCATGTTCCGTATTGTTGGAACTTATTTTTAATATGTTATTTGAAAAATTAAGAGTAATACTACGTAATATTTCATTCGATAATACGGAAATACGGGCTAATGTTGCTTTAATCTCTTTAGTCGAAAATAAGAATGATCGTGATATATTTTGATCAAAAACATTCTTAAAATCTGGAAACTTACCGTCTATTAATTTCGAAGAAAATAAAATATTACCGCATAATACTTCCACGGTATTAGATGATATTCTGAGATTAATATTTTCGTCCAATATTTCTAGAATTCTTGCTAATTCTAAGACGCCTTTTCTAGGAAGGATTATTTGAATATCTTCAGAAATGGGGGATTCAAGTATTTCTCGGTATAGAGCTAAACGGTGTCCATCAGACGCAACACCTGTGATATTAGACCCCGAAACTTGCAATAATAATCCATTTAAAAAATACCTAACATCCTGATTAGCCATACAATAACTTGTTTTTTTCAATAATGTTCTAAATTTTTTACTATTGAAGGATAATTCGTATAAATAATCACCCGTAGAAAAATCAGGATATTCTTTTGCATTAATTGTACTTAGTTTAAATCTGCTCCTACCAGAACTCAGATTTAACTTATCTCTTGTTAATTGAACACGTATGCTTGCAGTCTCCGGAAGCAATTTACAAATATCTAGAAGTTTTCTTGCTGGAACAGTTACTTGACCTTCTTGTTCAACATTTGATTTTGATATAGCGATTAATTGAATTTCTAAATCAGTACCTGTAATTTCGATAAAATCAATTTTTACGTTGACTAAAACATTTGACAAAATAGCCATAGTTTGTTTCCGCTCTATTACACCAACTATATGTTGGAGAGCGTATACGATATCGCTTTGCTTTATAGTAAATATCATTAATCTATTTAATTTATTATGATTATTAGTCCTGTTGATAGCTCTAGAAATTTAGAAAAGTTTTTAAATTTCAACGAATAATTCGAAATCTAATTTGTTTGTAACTTTATAATTAAATGTTTTTAACTTGTGCAAAACTTTTTAAGATTTATTGATCAATAAGTTATACACAAGTTATCCAGGTCATATCGACAATGTTCTGTACAAATTCATATAATCTTCAGAAATTTTGGTATCACTATCTTTTAGTTCGTTAATTTTTCGACATGCATGCAGTACGGTAGTATGGTCTCGGCCACCAAAGGAATCGCCAATTTCAGGTAGACTATGATTGGTTAATTCTTTAGCTAACAACATTGCGATTTGGCGAGGTCTTGTTACGGAACGTGTTCTCTTGCTTGAGACTAAATCGGCGACTCTAATTTTGTAATAATCAGCAACGGTTTTTTGAATATTGTCAATATTGACGGCTTTATCCTGCAAAGCAATCAGATCTCGTAGAGCTTCTTTGGTAAATTCGAGTGTGATCGGTTGACCTGTAAAGTGTGAATTTGCAATCACTCGACGTAGCGCACCTTCAAGTTCACGTACATTCGATCGAATTCGTTTTCCAATAAAAAATGCGACTTCGTGTGGGAGTTCAAGACCAGATATAGAGGCTTTTTTTATCAGGATAGCAACTCTTGTTTCTAAATCCGGTGGATCAATTGCGACTGGTAGCCCCCATCCAAATCGTGATTTAAGACGTTCTTCTAAACCTTTAACCTCCTTTGGGTACCTATCGCATGTCAAAACTACCTGATGTTTATTTTCGTATAAAGTATTGAATGTATGAAAGAATTCTTCCTGAGAACGCTCTTTTCCAGCAAAGAACTGTATATCATCGATCAATAATGCATCTACGTTGCGATAATGTTCTTTAAATGAGTTTATAGCATTATGTTGTAGTGCTTTGACCATATCCGCAACAAATTTTTCAGAATGAATATATGCAATTTTTGCGGCAGGGTTCTGAGCCAAAATTAAATTTCCGATAGCATGCATCAGGTGAGTTTTTCCTAGTCCGACACCGCCGTAAATGAAGAGCGGATTATAGGCCTTCCCCACATTTTCAGACACTTGTATTGATGCGGCTTTAGCTAATTGGTTAGATTTGCCTTCGACAAAGGTATCGAAAATGAAAGCATTATTTAAGTTGCAAGGGATGTTGTTTTTCTTTCTTTTTTTAATAGAGGTCTCTTGATAAGAACTAATATTTTTTTTGAGTTCAGTCGGTTTGCTGCCAATCTCTAAGTGGATGGTCCAATTTTGTTCTGAGGGTTCATTTTCGATTGTAGCTTCGATTTTAGCTAGGAAATGTTCTCGCACCCAATCCAGTACGAAGCGATTTGGGGCTAGCAACTTTAATTCATTGCCTGTTTCTATAGCTTGTAATGGTCGGATCCAAGTATTGAATTGCTGGCTGGGAATTTGGTCTTCGAGATTAGAGACGCAATAATTCCAAAGTGAGCTCATCGGTGATTCCTTTTATCGGAAAATAAAATTTCTTTTGAGGGCTATGCCATGTCCTGAGAAATTACATGGGCACGCTCATCAACTAATTCATAGGACGGACAACTATACATGTCATTTCGCACGTTGGACTTTCAGAATTGACATATTCTAATGCAATCCGGTACCATTCAAAACCTTTTGTTACCAGTTTTTATAATTTTCAGCGTTAGAGGTCCAATCAATGAAACAAACATTTCAACCGAGTAAAATCAAGCGTGTTCGTACGCATGGTTTTCGGGCTAGAATGGCGACCAAAGGTGGGCGCCGGGTAATTAATGCGCGGCGTGCTAAAGGGCGTGCTAAGCTCGCGTTATAGGTTTTAATTCTGGAAAATAATTTTTTTTTTCCGAAAAAGATTAGATTACGCTATCAGGCTGAATATAAATTTGTTTTCAGAAAACCGATTAGATATTCAGACCGGTATTTTACATTTTTTTTCAGGGTGAATGGGCTTGATAGAGCTCGACTAGGCTTGGCAATTTCTAAGAAAAGAATTAGAACAGCGGTTGCCCGCAATAGAATCAAAAGATTAGTTCGAGAGAGCTTTCGCCTAAATTGTCGTACCTTATCGAACCTAGATATAGTCGTGCTTGCGGGTCCTGATGCTCTATCAGCATCGAACCAATCACTAAAGAGCTCGTTGAAGATTTATTTTGACGATCACCGTAAGATCTGAAAAAAGTGTTGTAAAAATAATAGTTTGGTTGGCGGATGTAAATTTGGCGCAATAACCTTAGTTGGTGGAATGAATGCCAAATAAAGCTCATGCGAAATTTTCTTATAAATATTATTAAACTTTATCAGTTCGTATTGAGCCCCTTCTTGGGCAACAACTGTCGTTTTTACCCGACGTGTTCGAATTATGCAGTTACTGCATTGAATCGATTTGGAGTATTCCGAGGTTGTTACCTTACTGTAAGACGAATCATTAGATGTCATCCGTTTCATCCGGGTGGTATCGACCATGTACCGTTAAAATTTGGAAATCACAATGGATAATTTGAGGTTCATTCTTATATTTTTTTTGGTCTTCACGATATACATGCTGTGGGAAGAATGGCAGCGCGACTATGGCCCTAAAATCGATCCGACACCTGTTACAGATTCAACCGTAAACGAAGATACAAATTTAGATTCGGATATTCCGACTGTTTCTACAGATCCTACACAAATAGATGTAGCTAAACCGAGTATTGAAGAAACGCCGCCATTGCAACCAACGGCTATAGCCACTGTGTCGACGGATGTCATTAGAATAGGAATAGATACTTCAGGGACACTAATTTTTCTCGATCTCTTGAAATATCCTGTATCTGAAGACCAACTCGATGTACCGTTGAAACTGTTTAATGATACAGAGGAAAATTGGTTTATCGCCCAAAGTGGATTTCGTGCGGCAAAAGGAGCGGCACCAAATCATCATAGTCAATTTATATCTGAATCGACGCAATACCAGATGGACCCCGGCCAAGACACTTTGCGCGTACCTCTATATTGGACGAGCGAAAACGGGGTCAAGGTCACAAAGACGTATGTTTTCACGCGCGGTAGCTACCTAATCGAATTGGAGCAAAAGGTAGAAAATAGTTCTGGAAAGCTTTGGCAGGGTGGCCAATATGCCCAACTTCAACGTAACGAACCGGATGGGGATGATTCGACATTCATCAGGACTTATACAGGCGGTGTAATCTACAGCGAGGAAGAAAAATACGAGAAGGTAGATTTTGATGATATGTTGGACGCCAATCTTAGCCGTGATGTTATTGGGGGATGGAGTGCAATGATTCAGCATTATTTTGCCGCAGCTTGGATTCCACCAAGCCAGCAAAAAAATCATTATTACACTATTGCTCTGCCGGATTATCGGTTTGTTATTGGTTCTTATTCTCCACAATACCAATTACAGCCTAATGAGGAAAAAGTCTTTAAATCTCGTCTTTACGCCGGTCCGAAAATCCAAAAGGATATGGAACAAGTGACTCCGGGTTTGGAATTGACTGTCGACTACGGTGCGTTGACTTTTATCGGTAAACCTATTTTTTGGTTACTGCAAAAATTTCATAGCTATGTGGGTAACTGGGGATTTGCGATCATGTTGGTTACTTTGGTCATTAAAGCTATATTTTTCAAGCTGTCTGAAGCCAGTTACAAATCGATGGCGAAAATGAGGGCTTTGCAACCTAAGCTACAAGCTTTGAAAGAACGTTACGACGACGATAAGCAACGTTTTAACCAGGAAATGATGGCGTTATATAAAACGGAAAAAGTGAATCCGTTGGGCGGATGCTTTCCAATTCTGGTTCAAATACCGGTATTTATTTCTTTATACTGGGTGTTGATCGAAACGGTTGAGCTACGCCAGGCTCCGTTCATGTTATGGATTACTGATTTGTCGTCTAAAGATCCGTATTTCATCTTACCGTTGTTAATGGGTGTGTCAATGTGGATTCAACAACAATTGAATCCGACTCCTGTAGACCCAGTGCAGGAAAAGATTATGAAGCTTTTTCCGGTAGTTTTTACCGTGTTCTTCATGTTTTTTCCGGCCGGTTTGGTGTTGTATTGGGTGGTGAATAATACTTTATCCATTATGCAGCAGTGGTATATCACGCGTCAGATTGAACGCTCGACAGCTAACGCATCGTAAAGCGACAGCCTTGTCTTAACATTGTATTTGTCTATTTTTTTGAAGTAAATCATTACTCAAAAAATTTATTAATTTCTCATACAAAATCGTAGTCGAATCATCTTCGATTGTGATCACCAATGGTATCGTGCTAGTCAGTATTTGTGTTCGCAAAATGCGGGTACATAATAAATAGATGGCGTCATTAGAAAAACGTGAGTCAATCGCTGCTATTGCCACTCCTTCAGGCAGTGGTGGCATTGGGATTGTTCGTATCTCCGGCGATGACATAGGACAGATTGTGCAAGGTGTTTTGGGTCAGGTGCCAAAACCACGCGCCGCTGTTTTTTTGCCTTTTCTAGATTGCCAAGGTACGGTAATCGATCAGGGGATCGCACTTTATTTTCCATCACCAAATTCCTTTACCGGCGAAGACGTGCTTGAACTCCAAGGTCATGGAGGTGTGGTGATTCTGAATATACTCTTACGTAGAGTTTTGGAGCTTGGCGCCAGACCAGCCAATCCCGGTGAATTTACCGAAAGAGCTTTTCTCAATAATAAGATAGATTTAGCCCAAGCGGAAGCGGTCTCAGATTTAATTCAGGCAAGTACCGAGCAAGCAGCGCGTTCTGCCAGACATTCACTAGACGGTGTGTTTTCCACTCAAATACAAGAATTGGTTGAAGAACTAATTGAAGTTAGATTGTACGTTGAATCGGCCATTGATTTTGTTGAAGAAGAGATTGATTTCTTGAATGACGGCGTAGTCTATAAAAGAATAATTGATTTATCTAGTCGGATAGATTTAGTTCTGGAGACTGCAAAGCAGGGCCGTCTGCTCAGAAACGGTATGACCGTAGTCATAGCCGGCAGACCGAATGCTGGTAAATCCAGTTTATTAAACTATCTAGCCGGGAAACAAAGCGCAATCGTTACCGCTGTAGAGGGTACAACCCGAGATGTGTTACGGGAAAGCATCCAAATTGATGGTATGCCTTTGCATATCATTGATACCGCAGGATTGCGAGAAACGACAAATGCCATCGAACTGGAAGGTGTACGCCGGGCTAAAAAGGAAATCAATAATGCTGATCGGGTACTTTGGATAATCGATGTACGAGACGGTGAGGATCAAAGCATGCCTCAATTCCTAAATGAACACGAAGGGTTAACCCGGGTTTTTAACAAAATTGACCTCAGCGGCGACGAACCTCGATTGCTTGAAACCAAGATAGGGACGGATATTTATTTGTCGGTAAAAGTTGGTGATGGTATGGAATTTCTACGCGAACATCTAAAGAAAACTATGGGGTTTAATAACTGCGATGAGAATGTATTTAGCGCGAGATCCCGCCATATTGAAGCACTGACGTCAGCGTTATCTAATGTTAAAAATGCAGCGGATCAGCTATCAACTTATTCTGCGGGTGAATTGGTTGCAGAAGAATTGAAATTGGCACAGCAATCCATCTCGGAAATTACCGGAGAATTTTCTAGTGACGACCTACTTGGACGGATTTTTTCAAGTTTTTGTATTGGTAAATAATATTTCCAGCTTAATAGAAGTTTTCATTTCCGGCATTTATTCAATCGAATACAATCAACCCGCTTAGCTTGAAAATGGCATGGTTCAACTTGGACTTTTTAAGTAACAGTGGAACCTGTAATATCCAGAGGGTCTAAACGATTTAGATTCGAAATTTAACCATCTCGACCAATAGCAAAGGTGGATCTTTGATTGAGCAGGGGGGTGTTAGCCGGTCTAGAATGACCCGGCGAAATTTTCTAATTCATTTCACCGTATTATCGTCTTCTGCTGTGGCCGGATTGCGTAGCGATCCGGTAAAATCCGCGACCGAATCCAAGCTTGGATCGAAAGTAAACACCTATATAAAAGGATTGCGCCGTAGTGGTCGAATCGCTCGCGATGAACGAACCGCTTGGTCCATATATGATTTTACAGCTAAACAAAAATTGGTTTCCATCAACGAAGAAACGTTGTTTCAAAGCGCCAGCATGATAAAACCCTTTGTCGCGCAAGCGTTCTTTATTCTGGCTAAGAGGGATAAGCGTCGCTATCGATACAACAAGAAAAATCGTTTGAAAATGGAATCGATGATTCGTGACAGTAACAATAACGCCACCAATTATTTTATAGATTTAATCAGCCGTCGCTCGAAACGTAAAGACCCGGCAGAAGTTTCCCGCGTACTAAAAAGTTATGCAAAAGGTGTATTTCGTAATGTGAGAATCGTAGAGCGAATACCGCGTAACGGACGTACCTACAAAAATAAGGCGACTGCTAAGGACTATAGCCGCTTTCTGTACGCAATATGGAATAACCAATTGCCTTCCTCCAAGGAAATGAAACGTTTAATGGGGTTGCCCAACCCAGATAGAATATCGAACAAGGTACCGAGAATTCCTCATGCTACCAAAGTTTACGACAAAACGGGAACGACGGCCCGATTGTGCGGTGATATGGGTATAGTCAGTGCGAAAGGCAAAGACGGAAAACGTTATTCGTATACGTTCATAGCAATTATTGAAAAGCAGCGTCGGGCAAAATCTTATGGCGCCTGGCAATCGGCTCGGGGAGATGTTATACGCAAGGTTTCCGCAATGGCTTATGCAGAAATGAAGCGACGTTACAATTTGCGTTAGCGATGCAGTTTTTCTACGTTTTCAATTAGTATTCCAACTTGGAAAGAGTGGCCTAATCGCTATTTCTTGCATATATTTTTTAATATAAAGCGTCTTTTTTCTGTCGAAAAAAAGGTATTAATGGCCTGTATGAATGCTTCTGGAGTTTTTTCTATGGTGACCATGGGTTCTGAGTCATCTTTGGTGTCCAGGTGTGTATGGATTATTTTGTTGCTTAGCAGAGAGTTGCGCTTATCGAATTGGATGCCGTATTCAAAACAGTCATTTATGCTCTCGGACCAGACAACTCGACCATAGACGAAAAACTCATTGTGGTCAGGAAAGACAAACCGCAACATCGCTTGCTTGCCGATTTTTACTTTTCTGTTGAGTTGAATTTTTGCACCCACCGAGCTGAGATTTAGCAGCGTTGATGCTTCGTATTTTTCGGAATAAACTAATTCCGTAAATTTTACCCAGGCTTCGACATCGGTCAGGCTCAAACGTAACGCCTTACGTTTCTCACTATATTCAGTATCCTCGCACTCGAATGCTTCGCCTATTTCGGAATTCAAAAACTTCGCTAAAGCGTCCAAGTTGGTTTTTTCGAAAGCTGAGATTTTTTCTGATTCTGGTTTAATGTGTTTTTCCTCCACCTAATTACCCCGAGGTCTATAAAGGAAGGTCTGGCTTAATCGGACCTTCCTAAACTATTTCACTATAGAACAAAATTGTAGATCTTGTTTTTATGCTGCGGGAACGCAAGAGTTGTTAAAAAACTTTCGTATGCTGGTTGTCCTGAAATTTTATTTTGTGATATTAGAATAAAATGTCTATTCGATTCAAACGAATTTTTATGCGAACGAATCTTTGGCTTAGCGGTACAATAACTATAAATAGGGGATTGTTCCGTTAATTAATGTTGATCGAAGAGAGTCAATGCAGGGTAATTCGAACCTCGCGAAAATTGTTTGATACTATTGGCAGATCGTCATGGACATGAATAAAGAAGTTCCGCAAGAAAGGTTTAAATACGGGTTCAATCGATATGTGTGGCCGTTATAATATAATTCCCGACGCCGATGCTTGGGCTGCCGCTTTTGAATTGTCGGTAGAAAGTCAAAACGAAGTCAAATCCTTGTCTGCCAATTATAATGTTACGCCATCTTCACAAGTACCTATCGTTCGATCTATAGCTCAAAAGCGTACCCTGAGTCACGCACATTGGGGATTGATACCCTTCTGGGCAAAGGATAAGAAAATCGCGTATAAGATGATCAATGCCCGAGCTGAGACCGTTTGCGGTAAACCAGCATTCAAGCACGCATTTCGACAAAATCGTTGTTTGGTGGTAGCGAATGGGTTTTACGAATGGCAGAATCTGGATGGGCAGAAAACGAAACAACCTTATTTGATAACAATCCAAGATCAAAATGTATTTGCGTTCGCTGGAATTTGGGAAGTTTGGATCGATCCGAACAATGGTATGAAGATTTATTCCTGTGTAATCGTAACGACCAAAGCAAACAAAAAAATGGCCCAAATACATGAGCGAATGCCGGTTATATTGGCGCCATATGAATACGAAAAGTGGCTGGACGCTGATGCCGACGTTGCACAAAATTTGATGAGACCTTGTGCAGACGAACGGTTGGAGATTTGCCCGGTTAGCACCTATGTTAATAGTCCAAGAAATAACGATTTGAACTGTTTGAATCGGATTATTTGATAGTCATGTGAATTCCATTTGGCATCGAAAACCATTCATTGGCCCAAAACATTTAATAGAACGATGACAAATCTTAACAAAGAGAAAAGAGGTCTGGCCCACAACTTAGTAATTGTTGTCTTGAGTTTTATGCTGATGAGTTGCACAGCGGAGAGAAACCCCGCGACGTTTAGCGGTTTTCTGGCCCAAGATTTGAACGAAAAAATAACATCAGGAACGCATAAAAAAAAGTTTGATAACTTTATATTGGTCATGGATGCTTCGGGGACAATGAATAGCGAGTATTTATACGAAGCTTTTGATACGGATGTTTTGCCAACCTTATTTGAGGTCGAGAAAGAAATTGGGAACCGGCTGAATAAGACACTACCGAATTTTGATATCAACGCGGGTATTCGAACCTTCGGATTTGGTAGTTGCCAGTCGTGGGGATTTTCAGCAGTCTGGTTACCTTTGGGTCCTTACAATAAGAATACATTTTCTGAAGCAATAAACGCTATCGAATGTGCAGGTGGTGGATCGCCAATGGAGTATGCAATTGAACAAGCAGGTGAAGATCTAGAATCGGTCAACGGTAGAACCGCGATAATCATTGTCAGCGATGGCGATATGGATAAATCACCAATTTTTGCAGTCGTAGAAATACGGAAAAAATATGAAGAACGGGTATGTATTTATACGATCTCGTTGAGTAACGATAAGATTAGCAAATTGTCTATGCGCCGTTTGAGTGCATTTAGCGGGTGCGGGTTTACGATAGCCGCTGAGGAAATCGCCTCTTCAGAGGGTATGGCCGACTATGTAGAGAGGGTTTTTTTAGCGAAAGAATAATTCCATTCATGAGTTAAAAGGGTAAGGCCCTGATTGAATCGTTTGAAGTTGAACTTGGTTGGATTCTGATCGGTCCAAAGAGCGGAATTGAAAAGACTAGGCACTGATTGGCTCATAATCTGACGGCTTGTTGAAGCATATTGTTGCTAAATTCTCTGAGTTCCATTGTCTCATTTTGAATGTATTCCCATTGATGGCATGCTGATTTCGCATCTTCCACGGTCGAGAATGTAAATAAAACCTGACCCATTTCAGTCATCAGGGTTGCTGTGTCATTGGGCCATTTTTTGATCAAAATCACCATATATAGTGCCTCATCTTTTGTTGAAAGGGTTGTTTTAAACAAAGTATGGACATGTATTGTTAAATTTATATGACAAAACCTCTAAGCTCGCATAGAAAAATATTAGCCGATTCGAAACTTGGGCCGCTTCTGTTCAAAGAACGTCTTCAATTAAGAGTTATACCAAAAATGAATGACAACTAGTTGAATTGACCGGAGCAAGGTTAGATCAATGTATCGCCGAGATGATAAAGGTGCCAGCATACAAGCTTGATTGTATAACTAGAGACAAAGAACTTAGATAAAATTATGAATGAAATGTTATCAAAATATTTTCCGGGCGTGGGAGAGCTAGCGAATCTCCACCCATTGTTGGTCCATTTTCCGATCGCGTTATTTACTGGATTCGTGTTGCTGGAGATGCTGAGTTTGATTAGCGGTAGTAAAGAACTAAGAATTGCCGGTAAATGGATGTTATACCTCGGGACCGTTGGCGCTTTCGCGTCGGTTTTAGTCGGTCTTCAAGGCGCGGAGGGCGTTTTTCATGAGGGGGAAGTCCATCAGGCAATGTCTGATCACCGTGATTATGGATTAAATGTATTAACGTTGGGATTATTGTTATCAACTTGGCGTTTGATCCATAATCGCGATTTCACTGGATTTGCTAGACTGGTACAAAATATATTGGGCGTGTTGATCTTGGTCAATTTGGCGTTGGGCGCTGATATTGGGGCAATGATGGTCTACAAATATGGTGTTGCGGTTGATGCGGTACCCCGAGAAGAAAAGCTGTCTCAAGGACACGAGCACGGCGGGGGAATATCTGAAGAAGTGGCAGAGTGGATCGAAGGCTTTACCGGTTCAAAACATGTCGAAATTCGAAAACATTCGCATTGATCAGAGCGAGTTGTTAACGTCCCTCTCGAAATCAATATTTTCTATACGTAGAGTACTTTCAATCATCTGTGACGGATAGCGGAATAATTTTGGTTTGCATCGGCCATCGACGATTATTGCATTATTGATTTGCTGACCATTTTTATTTCGGACACTAATCTATACTCAGGCTTTGTCTTTAGCGTTGCCTGCAAAACTGATCGAAGCCAAGTATTCAAGAACCTTTGAAACGGAAGCAGATGACTTTGCTCGGGCATTCTTAACCGAACAACAGATACCGCTGTACCATTTTGCTGCGATCCTAAAGGCGTTGGATAAGCAAAGCGAATCGGACGAGGATTTTGCATTTTTGTCCAGTCATCCAGCGATGAAGCAGCGCATCGAGCGGTTGAAAACGGTAGATTCTGAATAATCCTTAGATTTTGTACATTATTGTTGATAGATTGACAGAGTGGGCCCTGATTAACGCGCCAATATTTTGATTGTACAAGGGGGCGTGGCGATTTAGAAGCGGTTGGTCTTAACTAACGTTTTATGATTGAAATGGGGTAACTCATTAGTGCTACGTGATTCTTTGTATAAACCTGTTTAAGGAGGGATTTGGACATGAGCGGATTTGGTATTTTCGTTGTAGTTTTCTTTGTGTTAGCTGTCATATTGGTTTTTATGGGGGTTAAGTCGGTTCCCCAGGGCAGGCAATATACAGTAGAGAGGTTTGGAAAATATATTGGCACCTTAGATCCGGGTTTAAATATTATTGTGCCCATCGTAGACCGGATCGGCGACAATCT
The DNA here is from genome assembly GCA_964619885.1 of uncultured Methylococcaceae bacterium. GTDB lineage: Bacteria > Pseudomonadota > Gammaproteobacteria > Methylococcales > UBA1147 > CAZUGA01. The sequence goes on along the minus strand of CAZUGA010000007.1, from coordinate 7,040 downwards.
TAATATGATGGAGCAGGTGTTGGATGTCCCGTCTCAGGAGATAATTACCAAAGACAACGCAATGGTCAAGGTCGATGGTGTGGTTTTCTACCAGATTATCCAGGCCGCCAAAGCGGCGTACGAGGTAAACAACTTGGAAAACGCGATCCTCAACCTGGTGATGACCAACATACGTACAGTGATGGGGTCTATGGATCTTGATGAGCTACTATCCAAGCGAGATACCATCAATGCTCAGTTGCTGACGGTCGTAGATGACGCGACCTCGCCTTGGGGTATTAAAGTGACTCGAATCGAAATCAAGGACATCGCGCCGCCCAAAGACTTGGTGGATGCGATGGCAAGACAAATGAAAGCCGAGCGGGATAAACGAGCGTCTATCCTCGAGGCGGAAGGTGAAAGGCAATCTGAAATATTGAAAGCCGAAGGTGAAAAGCGTGCCGCTGTGTTGGATGCGGAAGGTCGAAAAGAAGCCGCGTTTCGGGACGCTGAAGCGCGTGAACGTTTGGCCGAAGCGGAAGCCAAGGCAACAACGATGGTATCCGAGGCGATAGCCAAGGGTGATGTGCAGGCTATCAACTATTTTGTTGCGCAAAAATATGTTGAGGCGCTTAAGGACATCGCTACCGCAGAAAACAATAAACTGATTATGATGCCGTTGGAATCCTCCAGTATTATCGGTTCGATCGCTGGGATTGGAGATTTGGCCAAGGAAGCCATGGCTAAAAAGGGCGACTGAACCATGGATAATATACAAATTGTATTTTGGCATTGGTGGATTTTCGCCGCTGTCTTGATGATTTTTGAGTTATTCGCCCCGGGTGCATTTTTCGTATGGATGGGAGTTGCCGCAGTCGTGGTCGGGGCAATCGTTGGGTTGATGCCCAATCTTGCTTGGGAGTATCAAGTGCTATGCTTCTCTGTGTTGTCGGTCATCAGTGTCGTCTGTTGGCGGCTTTACCTTAGAAAAAACCCAACAGAAAGCGATCTGCCGCTACTTAATCAACGCAGTGCTCAATATATTGGCAGAGTTTTTACCCTTCAGAGTCCAATCTTGGACGGGCAAGGCAAGATAAAAGTGGACGACTCAAGCTGGAAAATCCAAGGTGACGATTGTCCGGAAAATACTCGCATTAAAGTGGTCGCGGTAGACGGTACAATACTTATTGTTGAACCGGCCGATTAATGAGTCAAACGCGAAATTGACCGACCAGTTTGGTTAGTTGTTTCAAGTCATCGCTATTTGAAGTTCGTGCATAACGAAGGGTTTGATAAAGGCGGGTGACGTTGTTTATCTCGAATCCCAGATTCGGAAATGCCTCAGCAGCTCGTTGGGCGAAGTCACTAGCACCTTCGCTTTGTGCTCTGATTAGTCCCCGGCGGGAAAGTTTCCGGCAAAAGCGACCATATAATAGAACAGCTTTTTCCGTTTTGGCGGGTCCTTTATACAATAATATAGCAGCGACCAATAGTAACAGAACGGCGACGCTTGCAAACAAAGAGATCACTCGCTTTTTTATATCGCCAATACCCCAATTTGAAAGTAGATCATTTTGTCGGTCAGCACTGAAGGCGATAATTCGTCTGTACCACGCATGCTCTGCCGCGGACCAAACATGGTTAAAGTTTCGAAACAGATCGGTAACGCCAGGGATGTCCATGCCGCCGAAGCTGATTATTCCGTTTCTTTGTTGGTACAAGCGATTAATGCCTTCCTCGATACGCTCTGGTGCAATCATTGCGGTCGGATCTAGCCGGACCCAGCCTTTTCCGTCTAACCACACTTCGGCCCACGCGTGTGCGTCAGATTGTCTGATCTCAAGAAAATTTCCGACCTTGTTGTATTCACCCCCTTGGTAGCCGGTAACTGCTCTAGACGGTATATTTGCGGTCCGCATAAGGTAGACAAAAGCGGTTGCGTAATGCTCGCAGAAACCCCGGCGCGCGTCGAAAAGGAATGACTCAATCGCGTTTCTGCGATAAACCGGCGGAGAAAGCGTATAGTAAAACGGTTCTTCGTGAAAATAGTTTAAAGCCTGTTTGACTACCGCCTTAGGATTTGAATCTATGCGCTGCCAACTATTGACGAGTTGAGAAATTCGCGGCGCAGGCGGTGTGGGTAGTTGTAATCCCGCTTGTTTTTCCCAGCTTTGGATGGGTCCGGTATTGTATTGAGTAGTGGATCTTAAACGATAAGAAATACGTTTAGTGACCGGCTTTTGATGCAGCAACTGAAGATCCGAGCTTTGGGTGATGTCCAACGGAATCTCGGACGGAACATCCAGAGCGAACAGCCATCTTTGCCGGTGAGGCTCTAAGGTCACCGTATAAGCATAACTTTCCGGAGATGTATGTACTGAATTTTCCAGTAACAAGCTCCGCGATTCCAGAGACCATTTTTCCCCATCGGTATACCAGAACACCGGGCCTCGCCAATAGCGTTCATTCGCGGGTGGTATCGGGCCATCAAAATTAACCCTAAACGCCACAGCGGATGATTGAATTAGCTGGCTGATATTTCCAGGTTTCAATGTATCGCTAAGCCCGGTTTGGCCTATCGCATTTTGATCCCCCAGACCGAATTTTGGTGCAGGGATCCGCGGAAATATTAAAAACATCAAAATCATAATTGGGAAGGCCTGGCACAACAAGGTTAACGAAAGTTTAAATTTAGACTTAAGATTCATTGCCTTGACCGTGTTGATGCTGATCAGGTTTACGATTAATAGGCAGCTTGCTATCAGCACATGGAAGCCCATCAACATTGTTTGACTAAACAAGAATTGAGTGGTCGCGACGAAGAATGAAAGAAAAATGACTAGATATAAATCCCGGTTTCTTCTTAGTTCAAGCAGCTTGAGGCCTAGTGAAATAACAAAAAAGCTGGTGCCTGCTTCGAGTCCAATAAGGGTTTTGTGTTGCCAGAAAATTAATCCAACGCCTATCGATGTGACCAAGAATAACGTGCCTATTCGAGGTAAGCTAAGTAATTCAGCGGCACTGAGTAACCGCCATCCGAACGTTATGAGAAAAAAACAGAAGACTAGCCCTGGGACATGCTTAATGTGCGGCAGAGTAACTGCTAAAGTAGTAAATAGTGCAAACAGCAGAGTGTTTTTATCAATGTTGTCAGAATTGGCTGTGTATACGGGGTATGCTAGTGAAGCCATTGTCAAACCAACGCAAGTTCGCGTAAACACCTGGCCCGGTGAGTGGAGCCTGAATTGGGTTCAATGAGGGATTGGGACAGCCGTAGTCCATATTTTACACCGGCATTTTCCAAGTCGATTATCCATCGGCATAGCAAGCTGATCCTAGATTCAAGATTGTCGCCCGGGGTCTGTTCCAAATCCAAAATAAGTTGGGGCGATTCATCGCTACCGTAACGTTTACTCTGAACACCCTGCCCCTTAGCGAAGGCTTTCCAATGAATATGACGCAGAGAATCACCGTATTGGTATTTATCCAGTCCTAAAAAATCATCACCGTCGCGGGTAAAATATTTAGCCTGCTTTGAGTCAGCTAGAGACTGTTGCGGTGCTATTATCGGGTGGGTGCTGGGTTTCGGGTAAACCAATAATTTTTGCGCCAGATTTATCGGTGACCAGGCTCTAAACAATCCGATTGGATAGTAGCTCAATACGGTCATTGTCCCTACCGATTGCCAACCCCGCTTATGGGTTTTTATTTTCAGTGGAGCGATTGTCCGTTTTTTTGGTGCGATGTTAACTTGAACCGGTTCGGCGTTTTTCGCAGAAAGAAATAGGTTTATGCGTGGAAATGCAGATTCGTTGTGTAGCGAAATTTTAAGTTCTGCCACATCTCCGGCGAACACCGGATTCGAATGACCTGCTTTAATTTTGAGTCCGGTCATTGATTGGAAATTGTGTAAAACCGAAACCAGACAGATACTGCTTAACAAAAAGGTCAGAATAAAACTCAGGTTATTGTTATACACAACCGACGCAAGTAACATGATACACAGCAATAAACCGCAGCATAGCCCCGATTTAGAAGGCAATATAAAAATGCGCCGATGGCATAGAGTAACAGCGTCATCAGATGGCTGTTCGCCAACCAAAAACCGTTTGGGGTGAAAACGTTCTCGAAGCGTTAGCGCCATTGGTGAGTCGCCCATGAACAAAATGGATTGATATTTTACAGATAGTATAGTTGCAGGTTCGGCGTTGATTCATCCATAGACTAATCCTGTTGAAAAAAATTTCACTCGATACCGAAAAATGTTGGTTCATGAAGGCGGATTGAAGTGCTTTTATTTGGCCAATCGGGTCCTGTTCTATGGATGAATTATTTAATGGTGCGGCTGTCTGTAGGATATAAGGTGTGGCTCGCTGAACATGGCTTCTCTTAGTTTGAAATGAATGAGACCAATAATTTATCGTGTATTGGGACTGCACTTGAATCTGCTGGGGTAATCAATATGAAGTCTGCGTTATTTTTTGTCATTTGTGTTTTCTCTGGATGTTCCAATCTTCCTACGGCAATTAAACAGGCGCCGGTACCGGAAGTGGATATACGCGAGGTCCAAAAAAATATTGATGCTTATCATGGGTCCGTTGTTAGGTGGGGAGGGACAGTGATTCAGGTTGATATTCAGCAAGATTCGAGTTGGGTTCAGGTGCTTTACTATCCGTTGAAGGGATATGGGCGGCCTAGTTTGACACAATCAGCGTTAGGCCGATTTATCATTCGTAGCAAGGAATTTTTGGATCCTGCTGTATACAGCAAAGGCACTCAAATTACGGTTGCAGGCACATTGAACGGAGGTGCAGACCGAATGATTGGTGAAAAAACCATAAAGCTTCCGGTGGTTGATCTCAATCAGGCATATCTATGGCCCAAATATAACCCGACGAATTATTATGCATATCCACGATATTATCCTTATCCAGGCTACTATTATGGATTCTATGGCCGCCCTTTTGTCTACGGCCGAGGATTCTTAGGGTGTTATTAAATTTCCGGTATATCCAGCTAAATATTCTGTTATCTCAATCGGCAACGAAATATAGTATCGTTTAACCCGTTGCGCCGTTGAATTTGCAGTAATCGCTTTTCTAAACTGATAAACTTAGCCGCTTCCCAATAGCTATGTTTAAAGGTGTGAGATGGGGTCTCGAGTTTTCCTTGGCACGGTGCTTTTGTTATTTTTTATAACCGTTTGTGCAGAAGACGAAATCCCAAAAAGTTATGCGCTGGATCCGATAACCGTGTCCGCGCAAAAAAGCGAAGAATATCTGTACGACGTACCGATTTCAATTGGGGTGGTCGACAACCAGAAAATCGACTTTATGGCGATCCGTAATTTGGAGGAGTTATCCGGCTATGCCTCCAATCTGAATATTAGTCAGGGTGCTGTATTTAGCCGAGTCTACATCCGCGGCATCGGGTCTGGATTAAACCAAGGTTTCGAACAATCCGTAGCGACATTTACCGATAATGTTTATACCGGTCGTGACCGGCAAACACGGATCCCTCTGTTGGATACAGCGCGCGTAGAAATTCTAAAAGGGCCTCAAGGTATATTGTTTGGTAAGAATACCACTGCGGGTGCGGTGCACATTATTACCGCCCAGCCAACCGATGAATTTCAAACCCGTTTATCTACACTGTACGCACCGGATCATGATGAACGCTATATCGAGGGCTTCGTATCGGGACCTATCACTGAAGATTTGTCAGCTCGCGTCGCGGCACGGGCGTCCGATTTGGGTGGCTATCTCTTCAATACAGCACGCGAACGTACAGATCCAAACAGAGAGGACCAAGCCTTCCGGGGCATCATCCGATGGGATGGTCTCGAAGACTTCGAACTGAGCGCGAAATACGAATACGCCCATACCGATATCGAAGGGCGTACCTCACAGGTTGTGGATGTTGGCGCGTTTGGTCCGGCTTTTAACGCGTTGGACCCGCGCTTCGAGCCGGATTTTAACCTCCACCGTTCCGCCGGAGGCAGTAGTCCAGAATTCGGACCGGATAGAAGTGATACAGAATTTCATAATGGTACGCTTACAATGAACGCAGCCATTGGTGACCATTCTCTAGTGTCTATCACCGCGTATACGGGCTACGAGTATGATGATTTGTACGATTTGGATTTGTCTGCATTATCTACAGTCGGGCAGCAACGTACCGAAGATTTTCACCAAATTAGCCAGGAAATTCGCCTACATTCTCCAGCGTCTATTACTGAATCCTGGCAGCCGTGGAATTCGGATGCGCTGGATTATGTTTTGGGCGCTTACTACCACTACCAGCATCTAGATCTGTTTAGTAGTGGCAATCTCAGTACCGATCAATTGTCTAGGTTGGGTATTCCATTTCCTCGATTTTCAGCATCCAGGGTTAATAGTTCCAAACAGCGGACCAATCATGCGGCTGTATTTGGGCAAACAACCTGGCATCCAGTCGCGGATTGGAGGGTGTCGGCCGGATTGCGCTATACCTGGGAGCGTAAAACAGCGAGTAAAAATTTGATAGTTGCGGATCTTGGAACAGTTAATGTCAATCCGGCTTTGCAGCCGTTCTTTGCATTATTTAGTACGTTCCCGCACAGTTTCCGGGAGTCTCGCGAAGAATCCCACTTAACCCCGATGTTTGGTTTGGAATGGGATATCAGCCCTGAGGATATGCTGTATTTTTCATTTTCAACGGCGTACAAGAGCGGCGGATTCGATGACAATCTTGTCTCCGGCAAGCGTGAAGACTATGAGTTTGCAGAAGAATTTGCAATTGGCTACGAAGTGGGTGCCAAAACTATGTGGCTGGACGGTGCATTGAGATTGGACCTTGCACTGTTTAGAACCAATTTCGACGATCTGCAGGTTAGTTCATTTGATGGTTTCGCCGGTTTTGTAGTGGGCAATGCGGCGGCAGCAACTAGCCAGGGGGTAGAGTTAGAGGCGCGCTGGCGACTGAGTGATGATCTGACCATTTCCGCTTCCGTGGCTTATCTGGATGCATTTGAGCCTCTTGCAAAACACTCGGCTTTCAAGTGAGCGCAAATAAAAATAAGA
>CAZUGA010000006.1:0-120941 GCA_964619885.1 uncultured Methylococcaceae bacterium | reverse complement strand
CCTGCAATGCGGTTTGAAAGGTCAACCACTCGGAAACAAAGCCGTTAAACGGGGGCAACGCCGAGATACTGATACATCCAATAAGGAACACTACTGCAGTTTTCGGCATACGCCGAATCAGACCCCCCAACCGTTCCATATCACTTTCATGGGTCTGGTGCAGAATTGCGCCCGCACAGAGGAATAGCAGGCTTTTGAAGATCGTATGATTCAGCGTGTGAAACAATGCTGCTACCAAACCCAGTGCCCCCAGATGAGGATGGCCGGTACTGTAAAAAACCATCGACAAGCCCAGGCCGACAAAGATAATGCCAATGTTTTCCACGGAGCTATAGGCGAGAAGCCGCTTCAGATTGTGCTGCATCAACGCATACAATATTCCCAATACCGCGGAGGCACTGCCTAATACAAGGACCATGACACCCCATTCCCACTGTAGATCTCCTAATAAATCAAAACTAAAGCGGATCAGGCCGTAAACGGCTACTTTGAGCATGACCCCGCTCATCAGCGCGGAAATATGCGATGGGGCAACCGGATGGGCTTCCGGTAGCCAGGCGTGTAACGGCATGATGCCGGCCTTCATCCCGAATCCGACCAAAGCCAGAGAAAATGCGATATTCGCCCATAAGGGTGAAAGTTGTGCTTCGCGCATGGCCTCAAAGGTGAACCCTTCACCGAAGCCCGCCAACACTCCATAGGCCAGAATAATAAACAAGGCACCGATTTCCGCCATCAGCAAATACAAAAATCCCGCGCGGCGATTGGACGGGTTTTCATGCTCATAGACGACCAGAAAATAACTTGCCACCGACATCAATTCCCAGGCGATCATGAAAAAGAATGCGTCATCCGCGATCAATACCATTTCCATACCGGCAACAAAGAGCCCCGTGGGGAGTGCAAGCGCCCACAAGGGGTATTTACCGTGCTCGTAGTCACGCACATAAGCCGGACCAAACAGGCTGACCGCAACCAAACCCAGGCCGATCACGCTGAGGAAAAATCCGGACAAGGCATCAAGTCGTACATGCCAGTTGAGCCAGGGTAGCCCAAACGGTAGTTGTCCGGAAATATTCACCTGACCGGCCAGAGCGATAAATCCGCCCGCGATCGCGCTGATACCGGCGAGTCCGAGCAATAAAAAACTGATCCGCCGAAGCAATGCCGGATAGCGGTCGGCACCGAATCCGACCAATCCCGAAGCCAGCGAAAGTAGGATCGAGATTGTGGTCAGGAGCATAGCCACTTCAATACCGGATACTGCTGCATAGCCCGTGATCATAATCGTACCGATACCAATAATAGCTGCCGCTCGGACGTTAGCCGTTAGAATGGACTTGCCGGCCGCCTGACTGCGGATAAGTTGTTTTTTTATTTGGCGAGCGCTATCGGCTGCTAAATCCCGAATCATCGCTGAGTCTCGTTGGATGGGCTTTGCAACGCTCCACTCGGGACACTTTGAGATTCAACGGATTGGTGCAAGTCCCCGTTCACATCAATCTTGCAAATACCGCCATCCTTTATATAGTTTTCCGAGAACGTTTTGATAAAACCCATGGCGGTCTGATCCAGAAAATAAGCATTCGAATAGTCAAAGATCACGCATTTTTTCGCTGGCAAGGCTGCGGTTTTTTCTTTTAACTGCTCAAGTAGTTGGGTGGTCAACGCGGGTCGGTTCACGTTGATCCGAATGGTTTCCTCATCCGCTTGCGTGACGGTATAAAAATTGTCATTCAGAATTTGGAATAGCGGATTTTCATCGATTCTCTTGCGCGCAGCCAGAGGGTGATCGGAATAGGCTTGGTGTTCGTCTAGCCCTTTAATCTCACAGGTTCCGCCATGGTTGGTATAGTCGGTCATGAAATCGTGAATAAATTCCATAACCGTGTGGTCAATAAAATCCATATCCGACATATCGAAAACCAGACGTTTTTTTTCCGGCAGCGAAGCCAAGTCGCTTTTTAAAGAGATAAAGTTCGAAAATACAACGGCTCCGTGAACCTTGATTTCATAGCCATCGGAACCCTGCTTTTCGATTTCATAAAAGGATTTGAACAGATTCGACAGGCTGACGCCATGCATCAAATGGATCAGAATCTTGGCAACGATGCCAATCGCAACGCCTATTAACAGATCGGTTGCCAATACAGCAATAATGGTCAACAAAAACAGCGCGAGTTGTTCGATACCGATCCCCAGTGTTTTCGCGAATTCCTGTGGTGAGGCCAGACGATAGCCGGTATAAACCAGAAGTGCGGCTAATGATGCCAAGGGTATTTCATGGATTAACCGTGGGAAAAGTGCGACAAAGGTCAACATGAATACACCGTGAAAAAAATTAGACCATCCGGTTCGCGCGCCGTTATCGACATTCGCGGAGCTACGGACGATTTCTGAAATCATCGGTAAACCGCCTAGTAAACCGGAAATCGAGGACCCGACCCCCAATCCCCGCAGGTCTTTGTTTAGATCGGACTGGCGTTGAAAGGGATCCAATTTATCGATGGCGGTTGCGCTGAGCAGGCTTTCAAGACTACTGACCAAACAGATTGAGATTACCGCAACCCAGAATGCAACGGTGGATATCTTGGAAAAATCGGGAAAATAAAATCCATCGATAAAATTTTCGGGAATCGCGACCAGAAAGGCAGGCCCCACTTGATATTCATGATCGACCGGAAAATGGAACAAATATTTGTGGGTATGATCCAGGTCAAAAATCTGTCCCAGTGCCATACCCAGCAATACCACAATGATCGGGGCAGGTATCGCTTTTAGAAATGAACTACGGACCTTTGGCCAGAGGATCAGCAGTATCAGCGAAGATACGCCGATCAACGCCACCTCCGGATTGAGATTGACGATGCTCGATGGGATTTCGGCAATTGTCTCTAAGATCTCTTTGGATTCCGGGGTGACACCCAGCATAGTATGGAACTGCTTGGCCATGATGATAATACCGATCGCGGCAAGCATGCCGTGTACTACGGAGGATGGAAAAAAAGCACTGAGCTTGCCGACCTTGAAAACCCCCAAAACAAGTTGAAGTATTCCTGCAACCACAATGGCTGCCAGCGCCATCCGATACCCTTGCATCGGATCGCCGCCACCGAGGGTCTCCACCGCGGAAAGCGACACGACGATCAAACCTGCAGCCGGACCCGAAATGGTAACGAAAGACCCATTGATTCGGGAGACCAGCAACCCACCCACCATCGCCGCGGTTATTCCGGCCATGGGCGGGAAGTTGGATGCCATGGCTATACCCAAACACAGGGGCAGGGCAATCAAAAAAATCTGAAAACCGGCTAAAACATCATAACGCCAGTTTTCAACAAGGCCTGAAAAACCACTTTTAGGCTGCTGCAAGGCAGATGTTGAATTGTTCATAACTTACCGATATTAACGATCAATAATCAGTGGAAAGCAACTATTGGGCCAACTTAGAAGATATGTATTATCGTATGGAAATTACGGGGTTTATGTAATCGAAGGCAACGCTTTTACGTTTTAAGGGTGGTTGATATGAACTACTAGAAGGCAGTTTGGTTTTTATCAACAAATTGACCGTACCGCAATAACGAAAATCGTGGCAAACGGTGAAGGTTTCATCAATGGATTGACGAAACACTATTCGCCCGGCACTGGTGAGAGATTGGAAGGGTCGACGATGCTACGCAATTTGGCTCAGGGTAATCTATAACCCGGGACGTTGATAATGAATTTGGTCATTTGATAGGTTATGCTGATTAATAGCGATACCTGTGCTTTTTTGAAATGGTCCACTGCGGTATTCAATATGTTAAAACGTATGAAAAGCCCGATACGACTACGGCCATGAGCGACATAAAAGGTACAATGAGAACGGTTTGTCACACATTAAACATCGTAATCCACGAACTAAAAGACTAATACGCTACACGACGCCCGCTTCGGTTTCGTGAGCCATGCAAGCAACAGAGTACTATGTCAGAACAACTGAAACGGGACGCACTGGAATATCATCGCTTTAATCCACCTGGCAAGCTAGAGGTCACCGCGACCAAGCCACTGGCCAATCAGCGTGATTTAGCGCTAGCCTATTCACCAGGGGTGGCAGCTGCTTGTGAAGCCATTCAGAAGAATGCCAACGAGGCCAGTAACGTCACCTCACGTGCTAATCTGGTCGCGGTGATCACCAACGGTACTGCGGTGTTGGGCCTTGGAGATATCGGACCATTGGCTGCAAAGCCAGTAATGGAAGGCAAGGCGGTATTGTTCAAGAAATTTGCTGGTATTAATGTCTTCGATATCGAGATTAACGAGCGGGACCCGGACCGTCTGGTCGATATTATCGCCAGCCTGGAACCCACCTTTGCCGGCTTCAATCTGGAAGATATCAAGTCGCCGGAATGCTTCCAGATCGAGGGAAAACTCAAGCGTCGAGTTAAGGTGCCGGTATTTCACGATGACCAACACGGCACGGCTATTATCGTCGGTGCCGCCATCATCAATGCATTGTATCTGGTCGGTAAACCGCTCGAAGACGTTAGATTAGTGACATCGGGTGCCGGCGCGGCAGCCATCGCCTGCCTAAAGCTTCTTGTGGTTATGGGAATGCCCGTTGCAAATATTATCGTCACTGATATCGATGGTGTCGTATACCGTGGCCGCAAGATTGGTATGGATCCGCATAAAAAACGTTTTGCCCAGGATACCGATGCGCGTACGTTGGCCGAGGCGATTGTCGGGTCCGATGTCTTTCTTGGACTTTCCGCAGGCAATGTCCTCAAGCCACAAATGGTGGAAAGCATGACCGAGCGACCCATCATCCTCGCCCTAGCCAATCCGACCCCGGAAATTGATCCGCTGCTCGCCCGTCAAGTACGCCCGGACGCACTGATTGCAACGGGCCGGTCGGATTATCCGAATCAGGTCAATAATGTGTTGTGTTTCCCCTACATATTTCGCGGTACCTTGGATGTAGGTGCAGTCGAAATCAATGATGAAATGAAGATTGCCTGTGTGGACGCGTTAGCGAAACTAGCTCGCAGCGACACCGGCGAAATAGGTGTTGCCTATGGGGAAAAGAAGACCGAATTTGGTCCAGAGCATTTGATCCCCACGCCCTTTGATCCGCGTTTACTACAACAATTAGCCCCGGCGGTAGCACGGGCAGCGATGGACAGTGGCGTGGCTACCAGGCCAATTATCGATTTTGATGCCTATCGCGAAAAACTGGACCAGTACGTTTTCCAATCCGTACTAATCATGAAGCCCTTATTCGAACGGGCTAAAAAGGAATCCCGTCGCCTTATCTACGCAGAAGGCGAAGAGCCGGTCGTTCTACGGGCAGTGCAGTCGGTGGTAGACGAAGGCATAGCCCGCCCGGTTCTACTCGGGGACCTATCGCGGATTGCCGCACAGTTAGATACCTTGGGACTACGTATCCAACCCGGCCGTGATTTCGAGTTGGTAGCTCCGGATACCCGGATGCATAGAACCGCAGCGGCGGCGAAACTGGTTAACGAAGGCTATGCAGATGGCTTATTGTGTGGTATCCGTGGCCATTTTGTCGAGCACCGCAACCATCTCCTTGAGGTAATCGGTTTGAGTGAGGGTACGGGAACGGCAGCCGCGATGCAGGTGCTGGTGCTGAAACGCGGCACATTTTTCATCTGCGACACGAGTGTAAACCTCGAACCAAGTCCAAATCAACTTGCCGATATAACCCTGCTGGCCGCGGCGGCCGTACGACGCTTTGGTATAACGCCGACAGCTGCGCTTTTGTCACATTCCAGTTTTGGTAACAGCAAGGCACCAACCGCCCAGAAAATGCGCGATGCCTTGGAAATAATCCGCCAACGTGATCCCACGCTTTTAATCGAGGGTGAAATGCAGGCCGACGCGGCATTGATCGAAAATATCCGGCGTCGCGCAAACCCTGATACGAAGTTTGAGGGACATGCCAATTTGCTAATTATGCCCTCTGTGGATGCGGCGCATATTGCGATGAATTTGCTAACCGTATTGGGAGACGGGTCCTCAATCGGCCCGGTAATGCTGGGGATACGCAAGCCTGCCCACATCCTGACACCGGCAACGACCGTGAGGCGTATAGTAAATATGAGTGCTTTCACAGTCGTGGAGGCGTAAACGTCTAGCTGTTAAATTGCGACGAAAATTGACCCAGTATTTGCACTGAATTTTGACCCGCCTATTCGAGCCAGATTATGGGCTTAATCCACGCAGAAATCGACGCACTGCAGAATAGCTGTCTGGTATGGCGGTGTGTAGTTTAGACGCGACTTATTGCATATTGATCCTACTATAGCAGGACAGAATATATCACTTCATTTAAAGCGGCGCGATAGCTTCGTACCTTATCGGGGGGTGCTCTAACTTTTCGACATTTTGTGGAATAACCGCGACGCTTACCGCTTATCACGCCAGCTCTGAACCAAAATATCTACGATGTCGCCATCTTGACCGACATCACACCAAAGATATTGGCGTTCACTATCAAAGTGCAGCAGTTACACCTACACTTTATCGTCCAACAAGAAATCCACTTTCCCGGTCTCAACATCATACATGCCGCCGACAATATCAATTTCCCCGCTTTTAGCCATCACCTCCAAAGCCGGACTTTCTTTTCTGATGCGCTCGACGACCAACTGCACATTGCGTTCGGCGACTTTCTGTACAAATGCGCTCGCCTGTGATTCGATTCCCTCTGAATCTATAGCGGCAACAGAATCGACAGCGGGCCTGATCTTATCGAGCAGTCCTGTCAGATGGTCAAACCGGACATCGTCACACGCACCTTTAATCGCACCACAATGCGTATGGCCAAGTACGACGATCAGCTTCGATCCTGCAAATTTACACGCAAACTCCATGCTGCCCAGAATATCGTCATTAACGATGTTGCCGGCAACCCGGGCACTGAACACATCGCCTAATCCTTGATCGAAAATAAGCTCGACAGAGGTGCGTGAATCGATGCAGCTGAGAATGATCGCCATCGGAAACTGTCCAATCCGCGTGATATTGACTTGTTCGAGCAGATTTCGGTTAGCTTTCAAATTGTGGACAAACCGCATATTACCCTCCCTCAATATTTTCAGGACTTTTTGCGGGGTTAAGTTTCGCTGCGTATCTTGAGTATGGGTCAGCGCATTGCTGACCGGTTCAATGTTTCCAAAGCCGCTCAGATTTTCAATAACAAACGTGATACTCTTGCGCTCCGCTTCGGTTTTGAAATTTTGAATGATCTCGAATACGTCATAATCGATATATCTCGTCCCCGTGGCGTCGATCACGACGTGCGAGTGATTGGGCAATTGATTCAGGGTCTGTAATATGTTGGCTTTGTTCAGGAACGAGACATTCTCGGATAACTTGATAAATGTCTTATTGCCCTTCTGCTCTTCATGGAAATACAAGTCCGTTTTATAATTTTCCAGTAAAATATAAAAAAGTGCGACCGCCATACCAATGCCGATGCCTATCAACAAGTCCGTGAACACCAGACCCAGAATCGTCGCTAAAAAGGGTATAAACTGGTAGTAACCCTTTGCATACATATCTTTAAACAACTCTGGCTTGGCCAGTTTATAACCCACGACCAGCAGGATCGCGGCCAGACTTGCCAATGGCATCATGTTGAGCAGGTGCGGAAAGAACAACACAGTGATCATCAATAGTACGCCATGAACAACCGCGGACGCCTTGGTCCTTGCACCGGATTGCAGGTTGGCGGAACTTCGTACGATGACCTGGGTAACCGGTAAACCGCCGATCAGCCCTGAACTGGCATTGGCAACCCCTTGAGCAATCAATTCACGGTTGGTGGGTGTCACTCTTTTTTCCGGATCCAACTTGTCGATTGCGTCGACGCACAACAATGTCTCCAGGCTTCCGACCACCGCCAAGGTCAGCGCGGTCAGATAAATCCCGGCATTGGTGAGTTGGGAAAAATCAGGGAACGTAAATAGATTGAAAAAATCGGCGCCGTTGTTCGCTACCGGCAGACGAACCAGATGATCACCTTTCAAGGCGAGCTCTGGATAAAACTGCTGTAGGAATAGGTTGATCAGTACACCCGCTGTAACCGCAATGAGCGGTCCGGGAAACCATTGGAACCAGCGGTGTGTTTTCATAAACGGCCGTTCCCATACGACTAGAATCGCCAGGGATACCGCTGCAATGAGGATTGCGCCAGGAGAGATGAACTGCAGTATGTGCGGCAATTCTGAAAAAGTCGTATAGTCGTCCGGCTGAAAGAATGCTAAATCGCCCTCATAGTCCCGGTCATAGCCAACCGCGTGCGGAATTTGTTTAAGGAAAATGATAATCCCGATGCCGGATAACATGCCGGTAATCACCGAGGAGGGGAAGTAATAGCCGATAATGCCCGCTTTCCCGAGGCCCAGGAGAATCTGGAAGATACCGGCCAGAACAACGGCCAGCAGGAAAGCTTCGAATCCAAGTTCTTGGATAGCACCGAGGACAATCACAGTTAAACCGGCGGCAGGGCCGCTGACGCCCAAGGCGGACGCACTCAGGATGCCAACGACAATTCCACCCACAACGCCCGCAATCACCCCTGAAAAAAAGGGCGCACCCGATGCCAGCGCGATCCCCAAGCAAAGCGGGAGCGCAACCAGGAACACAACCACACCTGCAGGGATATCGTGTCGGAGATTGGAGAACACACCTAAATCCGATTTAAATTCTGTTAACGATTGTTCAGTTTCTGTTTTCATCTTTAGTCTGGATTGAATTTAAAAGACTTTTCTAACTTCACTTGCGGACACCGGAATCTCAACCGAAAATAACATGTGCTGCCATTGGCTAACACAGTACCATTTTCGGCAATAAGTTCGATATCCACTTGTGCGCGAATTAAGTCCGGACCATGATATCTTTAAAGCAAAAACAAAGACAAAAGGGTCAAGTCTTTACTTGTAGAGATTAATCTCCCGCGCTAAACTTCTTTTCGTTCTTTCGCCATCGGCAGAATGGAGTCGGATGTTGACTTCGCCGATTTTCGGCTCAATAGCTAACTCCAATTATCCGATTGCTGATTTCAAAATGGATCATACCGCGAAAGGCAACTCATGGCACATTTTAGCCGGTCGCGACAAGGTACTATTTGCAATCTGATGACGGCTTGCAGTTAAAACAGTCTTTCGAAGGTGAGCAATATAGCTAAGATGATCAATGGGGCATCTAACATCCAGAGCTCTTTAACAATTTCGATCTCTTCTATCATCGTCGATCATTTAACCCTAATCAATTGAGGGGAATGAGACTTGTCGTGATACTTGGCTATTCGTCAGAGTTAGAACCAAACCCACTGACTTTCTGAGGTCGGGATTGTTACATAAATGGTTCGAAAAAATTTCCCGATTGGCCATTCTGGCCGAATCAAATCTGCCACATCATAATTACCGGACCAATCGATTCCAATGACGCAGCCGATCGACCACCTCCCACACCAAACACCGTCTATAAAGTTTAAGCCGGAGAAACCAGCCCCGTACTTTTGGCTTTTGCTTGTAGAACGATTAGCTTATTTAGATTTCGGTGATTTGTTAGGCCTACTGGTAGTCCGTTTGCGTTTACGAATAGGCTTAGCCTCGTCAAGCGTTGTTTTCTTTTTGGCTCGCTTATTACTTTTCCTCTTTGGAATAGGCTTGCGCGCTTCGTTACTGACAGTCGGTTTTTTAACGGTGGTTCTCGGGCTTGAATATTGTTTGTAATCTTCGGGATTCGCCTTGTTCGTAAAAAAGAACCAAAGTCCACCCCCAATCCAAACAAGAAAAAACAACATATAATCTGGCATATGCAATAACCCCCTATATTAAGACCTCAATTTATGTCGTTAATGCAACACGTCACGATTAGCGTTTGTGTTGACATTCTGAATTCACTTTATTCCAATCGCATATTTATTTCAATTGCCGCAACTGATTCGTATAGCAATTTTAATCATCTAGAACACCACGACGGCCCAATTCCCCCAATAAACAACGCAGGTAATAGCCGCGCACAATATCTCCGTTCAGCGCTACATACGGTGACAATTATTGTTGCATGCGTTCTTGTGAAAAAAGATCCTTCAAGAATGCAATGCCTCCCATCAAACCCCAATATCAATCCTTAAAATCCGGTTCAATAAAGCACCAACCGACTTCGGGTACTTGCTGCTTAATGTTAATTTCAAGTTGATTAATATGCCGGACCGCGTCTTCCATCGTCATATTAGTCCGCATCTTTATCTTTGCCGCCAGCATTATTTCCGGACCAAATTGCAACGTGATCGAATTGAGTAAAGCGTGAATATTTTCATCATCACTAATAATTTTATCAATAGCAGCACGCAGCTTAGGCTCCGCGGAACGGCCCACGATCAATGCCGTAACCCGCCAGGCTACGAATAAGGAGATAAACAACAATATAATCCCAATACAGATGGATCCAGCCGCGTCGTAAAACGGATCACCGGTAATAATCGCGGCCGCGACAAAACAAAAGGCCAAAACCAGTCCGATAATAGCTGCGGCATCCTCCCCCAATACCACGACCAATTCCGCATTACGTGTGGTTTTGAACCATTGCCAAAACGGCGTCTGCCCTCGTATGGTTTCGATCTCTCTCAGACATCCAATTAAACTTCCTATTTCCAACAAAATCGATACACCAAGCACCAACAACGCAATCCAACCCGAGCTTATCTCTTCCGGCGCGTGGAGTTTATGCCAACCTTCGTAAATCGAAAACAACCCCCCAATACTGAACAAAATGATCGCAACTATAAAACTCCAAACATAAGTAGCCTTGCCATAGCCCAACGGATGTTCTGGGGTAGCTGGTTTCATCGACTGCTTGAGTCCAATAAACAATAATATCTGGTTACCACAATCGGCGAACGAGTGTATTGCCTCAGCCACCATACTGCCCGACCCGGTATATACCGCCGCGCCAGATTTCGCAATAGCGATACCTAGGTTTGCTACAAATGCGTAAAGAATCGCCTTGGCAGAAGAGCTATGATTATAACTAGACATCGGGGTTCTTTTTTTCTGTTTAGTGGTTGTCGGACAGTATAGAACAAACGATACGACGCTCACTACGCGGACCGTCAAATTCGCAAAAAAATATATTCTGCCAACGCGACAATCCTAGCTTTCCATCGATCAAGGGTATCGTCTCCGACGGCCCGACCAGGCCGGCTTTCAAATGCGCATCGCCATTACCGTCCTGAGCATCGTGCAGCCATACGCCTTTTGGGATTATCTTTCTAAGCAAATTAACAACATCCGTTTGCACACTTTCGTCCCAATTTTCCTGAATCATTATTGCAGCGGTAGCCCCCTGTGCGTAGACCGCAACCAATCCGTTTTGGATCCCACTTTGCCGAACAAATGCCTCGATTTGATCGGTAATGTCTATCAAAACCTCGCGGGCTTCAGTTTGAATTTGTATCGATTGTGTCACTAACTTTCGTGCAACAGGATCCTCAGGATCTTAGAAACGTTCTATCAACGAATGAACTCACTGTTGGTACGACGCGTCCCGTCTTTTGGGTTTAACCCCAGAATGAAACGTGCAACTTTATTCCTGTAATGTTCGCCGCTCTCCAAAAACCCGCCATTGTGAGTACCGCTAATCTCTAGAAACTGCTTTGGCTGATTTGCCGCTTCGTAAACAGCGCGGCCGTGTTTTACTGGGATGATCTCATCGTCTCGGCTATGTACGATCAATAGCGGGCAATGTACCGATTCGATTGCCCTCTCGGTATCAAAATCGAAACGACTTAGCAGACGTACGGGAAGAAACGGATAAATTTCGGCCGCTAAATTAGGCACCGAAGAAAAACTGGCCTCTACGATCAATGCCTTTGGCATAGTTCGGCTCGCCAACTGGGTAGCGATCGCCCCGCCTAAAGACCGCCCGAAGTAAACAATATCATGGGTAGAGATCTGACGTACGGCAATCAAATAATTCAATGCCGCAGCCGCATCCAAATAGCTTCCATACTCAGAAATCTTACCTTCGCTATCGCCGAAACCCCGATAATCGAAAATAAATGTAGTTAACTGCAACTTGTTAAAAAGACTCAAAGTATCAAGTCTGTGCGAAATATTCCCTGCGTTGCCATGAAAAAACAGTACAACGGCCTTAGCATTCTCCGAGGGCACGTACCATCCGCTTAACGACACACCGTCTTCAGTCACAAAATTAACCGATTCATATCCCAAGCCAATATCACTAGGACTTGCAACCATTTCTTGGGTAGGAAAGAACAGCAACCGCGATTGAAATAGATAGACTACGATTAGCAAAGCGGCGTACGCTAGAACTATGGCAAGAATGATATTCAACCGCACTCTAAACCTAGCTCAAGAATTCTCTGAAGACAGCATCCCTGCATTATGAGCACACTGAAAACATTCAGATTCACAAAAATACCACACATGGCAGCTACGTTGAGCGCGCACTGAATCAGTTAGCCAACATTTCGAACACCTTTATTACAACTGGCTCAACCTTAAATCGTTATCCGATTCCTGGGCGTAACGCTGCAAATTGATACGAGGATTGACGATCGGAGCGAGATGTTTCAACATCGCCACGGGTAACGAACTGGTAAAGCTGTAATTCTCCGCGTTGGCCCCAGGAACGAATGCCGTTATCACACCGAAGTATCGATCACCAATATAAAACACGAACGTACCCGTTCTATTAACGGCTTGTGACGACAACAACCGACCGTTACGATCAAACTTCTTCAATCGATTATCGCCTGAACCGGTTTTTCCACCCATCGCCGCACGAAAGCCGCTGGAATCTCTATACACACCACTCAGACGCCGCGCAGTCCCCCGATCAACAACCTGGGCCAATAACTGCCGAATATTCCGCGCTGCTGAAACCGACATGACCCTTTCTCCAGGCGCCCGAACGCGCTCAAAAACAGTATGGTAGGGTGTGCCCAAAGCCATACCCAATTGCTTAACCACCCGCTCAGGGCGCCGAACCCCATCGTTAACCAATATACCCATCAATTCCGCCAACGCGGCGGGACGGTCACTAGAACTGCCTATCGCGGTCGCGTACGACGCGATCAACGACTGAAATGGATAGCCCAATTTTTTCCAATCTTTTGTCATCCTGGCGAATGCATCCCGTTCAATTTTAATGCGCAGATGCCTATTCTGTGCATTCTTATTACGGGTCTTAAACAACCAGGTATAGGACTGATTTCTAACATTCTCACTGCGTGCAACCAGCATAGTTTGCGAAATATCGTGCTGCTGGGCGATTTGACCCGCTGCCCATATTTCCATCGGAGACTTTTTGAGCAAATAAGCAAAATCCGCCAGATTGTAACGGCCGTTACCGTATTTTTTTGTAAGCACCGCCAATTTACCGGCATCGAGCCTAATGCCGAAATCCATGAGCCATAATGATAAATCTTCATCACCCGACCATGGGTGCCATGCAAAATGGACCATTGCCATATGGCGAGCAGAACTTAGGCGCTTACCCATCAAACGACTAACGATACTGCCCTCTGACAACCCGCTATATTTTCGATGGTATTTCACGAGAAACAATTTCGCCTCGTGTTCCGCACTTTCCTGCAAAAATTGATTACGCAATGGATGCTTAATGTCGGCAAGCAATGCGCGCGTATCGTACGGTAACCGGCTTTTGTGATACTTGACCAAATCCCGCATCAATCGAATGAACACCAGATTGGTAGAATTTATAGTCGCCTGTCTCAAAGTTAGTCGTCGGGCATTATCAAGCTTGTTAAAATTGGCAAATTTATGTATGCCGCCCCCGGTAAAAAATTCTTCGTAGGGACTCGCCGAATATTTTCTATCCAATGCCTTACCGATAAATGAATCCAGTGAAATCTGCTGATCCCTCGATAAAGTTTTAGCCGCCCAGTGAGAAATAGGATCGAGTTTGGTCTTGCGGAGAGCCTTGATTTGCTTGGGTTCTAAAACCGAATAGACCCGGTACAGGGAGTCTACTACATCAACATAATGGACCAATGTTCTAAGTTTAGCCGTACTGCCCAAGTCCAACTTCATATCAGTGTTCAGGTCGAATGGCTGGTTGTGATTGTCGACATGCACGCGCAGTTCGTTACCGAATGGCGTGGATTCATACAGAACAAAACTATAAATCACCTTGGATGGGTCCCCAGACGATAGCAAACGTCTACCGGTCAGACCATTTCGTCGCAGAAAATCCGGATCCTTCATACTTACCAACATATCACTGACTTGCTCTTGAAGCTCAACATCAATCGTGCTGTCAACCTCCATGTTGAGCCGGTCCAATTCATAATAACTGGGAACGTCTAAAGTCCGTGCCAATCTGGAGCGAATTTTATTGATTGCCTTGCGAGAAGCAGTCTCAGATTCGACCGGTTGATATCGCTGCGGAGACAAACTAATCGATGTATCCAAGACTTTTTCGGCAAACGCGTTTTCTATGACCCCTTGTTGCGCCATTAAGCGGACATATCCATCAACCCGCCGCTGTAAAGCGTCAAAATCTTTGTGTAGATAAAAACTTGGCGCTCTAACCGCTGCCAGTAAAGATAGCGTCTTTTTGTAAAGTTCGGCGGTATGATTATCGCGTTTACCAGCAACTAAGGCCGATGAGACATCTAATAAATTCAGTCCAAACCACACTCTGAGTCCCTTGGCCAAACCGTAAATTTCACCATGCCCCAGCGCCGCTGATAAAGGCACGGTATTGATATAGTCCAGCACAATTCGTTGTCTCGCCGCGCGAGTATCCACGCCATTACTATAAACTCTTAAGCTCGCAGCGGTAATTTGCTTAAGCTTATCTTCGACCGAAGTTGTCCTCCCGGAAGCTGAATATCGATATTTCTCCAATTGCGTCGCAAGCGTACTGCCACCTTCTTTCTTTACCGGGAGACCCAATTTGCTAGCACCGTAGAGCAAAACCGCTTTGTTAAAACGCGACCAATTAACGACTGGATTACTGCGCAATGCATTGGGATCCCCCAAATTGCGATCTTCGATAAACAGCAGTGAATCGACGATTAACGGTGGTAATTGGTCAAAACTTTGAAATATTTGCCGGTCGGCAAGCGTATCGTACATCGTAAAACCCAATACATCCCGGATCTGAAGGCCTGCAACCGGCGCTTCTCTATACGGTGGCGTGATACCGAATTGGGCAAGGTCCAAGAGCTGCGACGAGAATCGCGCTTGTTCTTTTATCACGTAGCCATTGGTAAATAATTTATTGCGAAAATCGGGAATTCGCGTATACCCTCGATTTACATTAAACGGACCGGTCGTTGGAAAAACGATGGCTTCGCTGGCGCCTTCATCCAAACGGTACGAAAGGCCTTCGGCGTAATGGCTCAAGAACCAAGATTGTAATGGGGAAATACGTGCTTCGCACCAGGCGAATAGCACCAAAACCAGTAAAATGGCCAATGCTATCCATACCCGCTTGCGCGGTTTCTTATGTTTCGAACGTTTCAGATCGCGAAAATTACCAAAAACATCTGCGCTTGTACCGACCAATTTGGCCTCCTGTCCTGTTTCGTAAAGATTAAACACAACCTCCACCAATCAGGAATTCCCTCTCATTAGGCACAATAATGCGCTCATTGGAAGAAAATATCCAACCCGCGAAGGTCTCTTTATTGCGATGTATTACGCAATAACCATGCAATTACTATTTTTTCCTGATTTTTCATTGAATTATGAGGATTTCTTCTACTCTGTAAGAACTCTCGATGGTTTATTGCAAAATATCCTGACACCTGTGAATTCTCTGGACTAGTGGTTAAACAAAACCACGAATCAGGTCGCTCCGCTACATCCAATGTCCGGTAGCATCAACACCCATTGCGTGTCACAATTTCATCAGCTGAAAGAGCAATGACGTGTTGCCTTGCAGTTTTTTATGTACAAGTAACCTCGCAACGGACTGCGGGTTCGAACCAAACCCTTAATTCCATCGAATAGATTTGGAATCATGCGACATTTTGAAAATTTGGCCGTCAATTCCAAGAATATGTGGGCGATCCATTAAATACAGCAATGAAATATTTACCTATATTCATCGATATTTCCGGCACGGATTGCTTGGTCGTGGGTGGGGGCGAAATAGCAACGCGAAAAGTGTCTCTTTTGTTAAAAGCAGGCGGCACGGTCACTATCCTAGCGCCAGAACTGAACGACGCACTGAATCAGCTACTTGACAATAAGAAAATCAATTATCAATCTAAAGAATTCGGTCCGGCAGATGTTGTTGGCTACAGATTGATTATCTCGGCGACCAACGACGCACAGGTCAATCAACAAGTGTCGATTGCCGCTCACAATCACGGTATTGCCGTTAATGTGGTCGACGCTCCTAAACTCAGTAGTTTTATATTTCCGTCAATCGTTGACCGCACGCCAGTCATTGCCGCGGTATCAACCGGTGGTGCTTCGCCGGTACTGGCACGGTTAATACGCAGCCGATTGGAAAGCCTTATTCCTGCGTCCTATGGGCGTCTAGCTAGATTGGCAGAACGATTCAGAGAACGCGTCAAAACCGAAATCAAAGACAGCCGCAAGCGACGTAAATTCTGGGAGGATAATCTTCAAGGATGGGTTGCCGAGCTGGTATATGCAGGACGAGAAAAGGAAGCTGCGGAAGAATTAAACAAGAATATCGCCCTCAGCCAATCATCCCAACACAGCACAGGGCAGGTCTATTTGGTTGGCGCTGGTCCGGGCGACCCGGATTTACTGACCTTTAGAGCCTTGAGATTGATGCAATCAGCTGATGTTGTGGTTTACGATAGATTGGTTTCACCCGAAATAAGAAATTTGATCAGACGCGACGCGGAATTGATTTATGCAGGTAAAGAACGCAGTAAACATACAATTACACAAGAAAAAATTAACGACCTGTTGGCACGACTTGCTAAAAGTGGAAAGCGTGTCGTCCGCCTCAAAGGTGGAGACCCATTTATTTTCGGACGGGGTGGGGAAGAAATTGAAACATTGATGGACCATGGAATCCCATTTCAGGTGGTTCCAGGTATTACTGCCGCTTCCGGTTGCGCCTCGTATGCCGGTATTCCGCTGACCCACAGGGATTACGCTCAATCATGCGCGTTTGTAGCCGGGCATCTTAAAGACGGCACTATTGATCTAAATTGGGATCAATTGGTTGTTCCCAATCAAACCCTGGTCATCTATATGGGCTTACTTGGACTACAGCAACTTTGCCAAAAGTTGATCGAACATGGTGCAGCCAGCGATTTACCAATCGCATTGATCGAGCGAGGCACTACCCAATACCAGCGGGTATTGACCGGTACTTTAGAAACACTTCCTGATATAGTCGGTATGCACGATATTACTCCACCCACTTTGATTGTGGCTGGCCAAGTCGTACGCCTACACGAACATTTAGCCTGGTACAATCCGAGCGACTGAGCCGCGCGATCAATTTTGTATCCCACGCGCTATCTGGACTTCCCCTCGCCCTTTTCATTTGTTTCGTATTAAAAATTCTTGGACCCAATTTGGCAGCCTGAGCGAGTCCATCAATTGAGAATCTGAACGCGGTAGTCTTGCCTAGCGCTAAATGACAAACCACCGATCCGCGACATCCGAGAATCCCAGCCCTGAAAAAAGTCCAATTTGATCTAAGCTCATAGCATTAATCCGCGTAAAACTTACTGTCCTATTATCGATGAAATACTACACTCCCAGCGTCAATGCCTTAGCGTTATTGTTAGGTATAAGCCTGCTTTTCGCAGCACCGGGATGCACGAAAACTTCCAAAGCAAAAAAAACCTGGAATCTGGCCAAAGAAGGCGTATTTTCTGCAACATTCTCTAAACAGTACGCGTTAATGGGCTCGACTAGCGGTAAAGCGATTTTATGGGAATTGGGGAAGAAAAATGTACTGCATACCTGGCAACATGGTAAAGATGCGGAAGGTGGTGTTGTCGCCGTGGACATCTCCGGCGATGAAAAATATGCAATAACGGCTGAGAGAAACTCATTAGCATGGTGGCGCATTAAAGATGGCAAATTGCTTGGATCTTGGGGATTTCCGTTTATTAAATCCGTAAGTTTGTCGAAAGATGGCCGCTTTGCGCTGATCGGTATGAATGAACGAGCGCTCTATTTTGCATTACAATACGGCAAAACGGTATACCGGTTCGATCATCAGGGACCTGTCGGCGCAACAGCGCTGTCCGCCGATGGAAAATTCGCATTGACTGGTTCCGATGATACGACCGCCAAGCTTTGGCAACTTGAAAATGGCAAACTGCGCCATACCTGGAACCACCGATCGAAAATCGCATCGGTTGCAATTTCAGCCAAAAGCCGCTTCGCTGCGACTAGTGAAGCCTTGGGAGAAACGCGTATTTGGTCGCCCAAAAGCGGAAAACTCAAACGCACTGTAGGCCCTAAAGTCATGACCATTTCTTCAGCTGCTTTTTCGCCGAACGAAAAATACCTGGCAACCGGCCGCACATCGCAACGCATCGATTTGTGGCGCATCAAATCTGGCAAGTCTATGAAATCATGGATACCCAAAAAAGCCGATGATTGGCGTCCATCTGCATCCACAATTCTTGCCCTCGAATTTACCGGAAAGGGTAAAGCATTGCTCAGTGCCGCTTCTAACGGTTACGCGCAAATGTGGAAGGTTCGGTAAAGTTTCACCGGTGCCGAAGATATTGATATTAACTCATGAGTCAATAGAAGCGTCCTTATGATAAAGCACCATCATGAATCAAGTATTTTTCCACTTTCTGCCCCTCGATCAAGTGCTGTTGAATGATCAATTCCAATACTTCTGGTGTACAAGAGTGGTACCACACCCCTTCCGGATAAACCACAGCAATCGGGCCATTGCGGCAAATTCGAAGACAGTTCACCTTACTTCGATATATACCGTCGCCGTCAGCAACGCCTAATTCTTTCAAGCGGCTTTTGAGGTAGTTCCAAGAAAGCAAACTCTTTTCTTTGGCACAGCATTTAGGGACGGTCTGGTCGCAACATAGAAAAATATGCCGCTGAATTTTATCTACGCCTAAAGATCTTGCTGTTTCTTGAACCTTCGAGTTCATGTTGTAAATATTCAAATAAATTTGATCTGGGAATCAGGTGGATTTAACCCGATTAATCGGTGGCTGCCAAGTTAGGATTCTCTATTTCTTTTTGGTTCCACAACCAGGCTGCACCTCGAGCCCCACTGGAATCACCATATTTAGGCGCCACCAAACGAGTGTCGACACGATCAGAAAAAACATATTGACCCCACATTTTCGGCACGCTTTGATACAGGATAGAACAATTGGAAAGCCCTCCACCCAAAACAATCACATCCGGGTCCAAAATATTGATCACATGCGCTAAAGCACGCGCCAAGCGGTTAGAATATTCGTTTAGACTGATTTTACATTGAGAATCACCATTTTCTGCGCCCCGAACAATGTCTATTGCCGCCTTGGAAACGCCAAAACGTAATTCGTGTGACGCACTTAGCCCAGAACCGGATAGAAATGTTTCAATGCACGCCGATTGTCCGCAGTAACATTCGCGGAAACCCCTCTCATTTTTATCCATCCAGGGTAACGAATTGTGGCCCCATTCTCCGGCAATTCCGTTTGGTCCGCTAAGTAAGCGACCATTCGCAACGACACCTGCGCCAACACCGGTACCAAGAATCACACCAAATACAACGTTGCCATCCGCGGCCGAACCGTCGATGGCCTCCGATAGAGCGAAGCAATCGGCATCATTCGCAATCCTTATATCCCGCCTTAATATTCGGCACAAGTCGGATAATAGGGGGCGTCCATTCAGGCATACGGAATTTGAATTTTTGATGCAACCGTCAACCTTGGAAATCGCTCCGGGTGTCCCGATTCCGATGCTCGCCTTAATTTGTAAATGGCGTTCGGTCTTTTCGACCATCGCTGCGATTACGGTCAAGGTTTCGGTATATTCGCCAACCGGGGTCGCTTGTCGGTGGCGTATAATCTCCCGTCCGTCGACATCTAAACCGATAATCTCAATCTTGGACCCGCCCAGGTCTATTCCAAGTCGAATGCCTGAACCTATTGAAGTCTGAATCACCGTTTTACCTCCACTAAATAACCGATTAGAACCGGTAAAGGGAACATTCATGTGGTATTCAGCTTGTACCCTTAATATGAAACATACTATGAAATTAATCACCAAGAAAGGCCAGTCCACACGAAAAATGAACCGAATATGGTTAAATAATTTGAAAATTGACAATGAATTCCCTATCCTTTGCAAACTTTTAAATTTTGGTCCTTTTTTTAAATCAAAGCTGCCAAGGTCCTTTGCAAATTTCGAATAAATGGCCCCGGCGCAGTTTTTTATATTTTTTCGAGAGGTTAATGATGAAAAAAACGAGCAATAAGTTTTCTAACAGTAAAATATTATTGAGCGCAGTCTTGGGCGCAGGGCTTACGCTGAGCGGTAGTTTCGGCAATGCTTACGCGGCCGATGTATGCACATCAGAAGGCGCGGAAGTTGACGAGGTAACCTGGGTCGGTGCAAAAATTTACGACCGTACATTTGGCCGTGGTTGCGCTACTTGTCACGATGTATCACCCAACCCAAATTTATTGGAAAGCGTCAAAAATTTGAGCAAAGAAGAATTTTCAACTGTCCTGAAAGAAGGACGCAATGGTATGCCCAAAGCGACCGACGCGATTATGAAAGTCGGCCCGGTCAAAAAAGCCAAAATGTCCGAAGATGATGCAATCGATGCAATTTGGATTTACTTGAACTGCCGTGCGGAAGGTAAAGTTCCAGCCGGAAAGGTCAAGAAAAAGAAATAATCAAACGTTTTATACTAAGAAGCCGCCTGCAAAGGCGGCTTTTTTATTGTCTATCGAAATGCACCTACAATTCCCTAGTTGCTTTGAATTGAATATCGGGCCAGCGCTCTTGTGTTAGCTGTAAATTCACGCGGCTTGAAGCCAAATAGACCAAATAACCGCCCCCGTCTTCAGCTAGATTATCGAAAGCCTTTTTCTTAAAAAGCTCCAGATTCTTTGCGTCATCGGCAATCACCCAACGTGCCGCGACTATCCCCACATTATCGTATACACAATCAACGTTGTACTCAGATTTCAATCTGAAAGCGGTAACATCAAACTGAAGCGTCCCAACCGCACCTAAGATAAGATCATTATTCCGTAGTGGTTTGAACAACTGGGTCGCACCCTCCTCCGTAAGCTGTACCAAACCTTTTTGCAAAGCTTTGGCGCGTAACGGATCTTTTAAAACTACACGACGAAACAATTCCGGTGCAAAATACGGGATACCCCCGTATTTTAATGATTCACCCAACGTAAATGTATCCCCAACCTGGATCGTACCGTGATTATGCAGGCCCAGAATATCGCCTGGATAAGCCTCGTCAATATTCGTTCGACTATCGGCTTGGAAGGTAATCGCATTACCAATTTGAATTTTCTTACCCGTCCGAACATGGTGCATTCTCATGCCTTTGATGTATTTTCCGGAACATACCCTTAGAAAAGCTATTCGGTCACGATGAGCCGGATCCATATTGGCCTGCACCTTGAAAACGAATCCGGTAAAATTTTCATCCTCCGGTGATACGGAACGTTCCGCCGCTTCTCTGGATCGGGGTGTCGGCGCATATTCGGCAAAAGCATCTAACAATTCCAGTATGCCAAAATTATTGATCGCCGACCCGAAAAATACAGGCGTTTGAGTTCCGTCCAGATACCGATCAACATCGAATTTATGACTGGCACCCTGCACCAATTCGATTTCATCACGCATTTCATTGGCCAGCCCCCCTAGCAACTCATCCAGGCGCGGGTTGTCCAAACCTTGGATCATTTCACCCTTGGCAATTTTGCCACCGTGCTGAGGATTGAACAGTTGGATCGCATCATCATACAGCTGGTAAACACCCTTGAACCGTTTTCCCATACCGATAGGCCAGGTGACCGGCGCGCACTCAATCTTTAGCACACTTTCAACTTGATCGAGCAACTCGATCGGATCACGACCTTCCCGATCCAGCTTATTGATAAACGTCAAAATTGGTGTATCTCGAAGCCTGCACACATCCATCAGTTTAATGGTTCTGTCTTCCACGCCTTTCGCGCAATCGATTACCATCAACGCCGAATCAACGGCGGTCAATGTGCGGTAGGTATCCTCGGAAAAGTCTTCGTGACCCGGGGTATCCAATAAATTGATTACCCGCCCGTTATGTACGAACTGCATGACCGAAGTCGTTACCGAAATGCCACGCTCCTTTTCCATTTCCATCCAATCGGAGGTAGCGTGCCGCGCGGCCTTCCGCCCCTTGACAGATCCCGCCAACTGAATCGCACCACCGAATAAAAGCAGCTTCTCGGTTAACGTAGTTTTGCCCGCATCCGGGTGGGAGATAATTGCAAACGTCCTGCGACGCTGCAACTCTGAAAGAAACTCTGACATTGGGAGTATGAATTTTCGGTAAACAGTCAATTATACCCTATATCGCTGGCACCTTTTGTTTCGTATGTACGACTGGCATTTTATCGCGTACAGATACACTCGATTTTTTCGCACTTATATTGCAATGTGGTAGTTCGATAGAATATTTTTACCAAAAAGAGATTGGGTTTCATTCGATATAATTGATTGCATCGATGTTTTTCTATAACCTTTGTCAGACATTCCCGTAACCCGTTTTGCATGTAATCAAAACGGTTCGTTACATGAGACCCGTACAACTGGTTTGTAGCAAATTCAGGCTGTGCGTTACACCGATTGCTATAGAAAACAGTTTTCAAATTTCGGCAACGTAAGGAAATCAACATGACGAATAAGGCAGCACTGTTTTTAAGATTAATGATGGCCTACGCGATCACTTCAACTGTAAGTTTTGCCGAGAAGGGTCAACCTAACATTCTGGTGATCTGGGGCGACGATATCGGTCAATCTAATGTTAGCGCGTACAGCAAAGGCGTCATGGGTTACAAAACACCCAATATTGACCGCATCGCTGACGAAGGGATGCTATTCACCGACTACTATGGAGAGCAAAGCTGTACCGCGGGTCGCTCTTCTTTCATCATGGGACAAAGTGTTTATCGTACTGGCTTGAGTAAAGTCGGGCTCCCTGGTGCCAAAGAGGGTATGAATGAAAAGGATCCTACAATAGCCGGTCTGTTGAAAAAAGAAGGCTACGCTACCGGGCAATTTGGCAAAAACCACCTCGGCGACCGCGACGAAATGCTGCCGACAAACCACGGTTTTGACGAATTTTTCGGTAACTTGTATCACCTAAATGCAGAGGAAGAACCGGAAAATGAGGATTACCCCAAGGACCCAAGCTTCCGCAAAAAATTTGGTCCGCGCGGCGTAATAAAGTCCACCGCTAGCGGTAAGATTGAAGATACCGGTCCATTGACGAAAAAGCGAATGGAAACGGTAGATGACGAAACCTCTGCTGCTGCGTTGAAATTTATAGAACGGCAGAACAAAGCGGGTAAACCCTGGTTTGTCTGGTGGAATGGCACGCGCATGCATTTCCGTACGCATGTTAAGGATGAACTGCGTGGTATTTCGGGTCAGGATGAATATAGTGACGGTATGGTCGAGCACGACCGTCATATCGGCCTCTTCTTGAAAAAATTGGACGAACTCGGCATCGCGGATAACACCATTGTGTTTTATTCAACGGACAACGGCCCACATATGAATACCTGGCCCGATGCCGCCATGACACCATTCCGGGGGGAAAAAAACACCAATTGGGAGGGCGGTTGGCGGGTGCCCGCCATGGTCCGGTGGCCGGGTAAGATCAATCCCGGTTCAGTGTCCAACCAAATTGTGCATCATATGGATTGGTTACCCACATTTCTGGCTGCTGCGGGTAACCCAGACGTAAAAGAGAAATTGCTGACCGGCTATAAGGCGATCGGCAGAAACTATAAGGTACACCTGGATGGTTACAATATTTTACCGCTACTGACCGGCCAGACCGAACAAAGCCCGCGCAAGGAAATCTTCTATTTTTCGGATGATGGCGACCTGACAGCATTGCGCTACGACGACTGGAAGTTAATTTTTATGGAACAGCGGGTCGAAGCGACTTTACAAGCATGGGCTGAACCGTTTGTACCGTTGCGTATCCCGCTAATATTCAATCTTCGACGCGATCCCTACGAGCGGTCCCAAATAACGTCAAATACCTATTATGATTGGTTGATAGATCGCGCCTATCTGCTGGTACCCGCGCAAGCTTATGTCGGAAAATTCCTAAGTACATTTAAAGATTATCCACCACGACAAAAAGCTGCCAGCTTTAGTTTGGACAAAGTCATGGAAGGCTTAAGCAACCCTGCGGGAGCACAATGACCTGGTAGCGGCTGATAATTAACAGTTTGGTTAATGACAGTCAGGTGTATAGCTGCACCTGACTTTATCTAGGGCGTTAACGAGGTTGCTATGCCTAAAAAAAACCATTTTTCGAAATTTGTAGGTATCCTACTGCTTGGTTTCGTTGTTAAAACCTGTCTCGCAGGTATAGACCCCTTACCATCTTGGAATGAATCTCCTGCCAAGCAGAGTATTCTGTTATTTGTCGCCGCGGTAACGGATCCATCCAGCCCGGATTACGTCCCACCTACCGAACGCATAGCCACCTTCGACAATGACGGTACACTATGGTCTGAGCGGCCGGTCTATTTTCAGTTGCTGTTCGCGATCGACCAGGTGAAAAAACTGGCGGCGCAACACCCGGATTGGCAAGAAACTCAACCGTTCAAGGCAGTACTTGAAAACGATATGGATTCGCTGGCCGCCAGCGGCCATGAAGGTTTGTTACAGTTGATTATGGCCACTCATGCCGGCAATACCACGGAAGAATTTTCATATTCGGTTAAGGATTGGTTGACCACCGCCAAACATCCCAGGTTCAAACGGCCGTATACCGAAATGGTGTTTCAACCCATGCTCGAATTGCTCAACTATCTTCGCGCCAACGGCTTTAAAACATTTATCGTTTCCGGCGGCGGCATCGAATTCATGCGTCCGTGGACCGAGGTCGTTTACGGTATCCCACCCGAACAGGTAATCGGAAGCAGCATCAAAACGAAATTGGAATTGCGCAACGGTAAACCGGTATTAGTAAGATTGGCAAAAATTAATTTCATCGATGACAAAGCCGACAAACCGATCGGCATTAACCAACATATCGGCCGGCGACCCATAGCGGCATTCGGTAATTCCGATGGTGACTTAGAAATGCTCCAATGGACCGCCGCAGGCGATGGTAAACGACTCATGCTGCTGATCCACCATACCGATGCTGAGCGAGAATATGCGTACGATAAAAATTCCGCCATCGGCAAACTCGACAAGGCAATGGAGGCTGCTCTAAAAAATGATTGGTCCGTGGTGGATATGAAAAACGATTGGAAAGTGATTTATCCTGAAGATTAAAAGCGAATTTTCTTCCCGTGCTGATTCGGATCTAACCCAACAGATCAATAAAGCGATCGACTTGATCGGACTTTGTCGCAAAACTGGTCACTAGTCGAATCAAATTTTCATCGTCACCCATGATATTTTGTTCGGCTCTTGGTAGGTTCCATTCATGAAATATTGCGCCCTGTTGCGTTAATTCGTCTTCTACGCTTTGACTGATGATACAAAACACTTCATTAGCATAGGTTGGCCAAGCCAACCGGGCTCTTTCTGAACGCGTGATCCCGTCTCGCAAGCAGTCAGCCATTGTATTTGCATGGCGCGCCAGGTCGAGCCACAAACCATCCTCCAGATATGCATCGAACTGGCAGGCCACGAAACGCGTTTTGGAAAATAGCTGGGCTGCGCGTTTACGGATAAACGGCAGGTCTTTGGCCATTTTCGGTTCGGTAAACACCAATGCCTCAGCGCACCAACAACCGTTTTTGGTTGCACCAAAAGAAATAATATCGACACCCAGTTTCCAGGTCATTTCCGCCGGCGAAAGATCCAGCGCAACTAGTGCATTGGCGAAACGTGCACCGTCCATATGCAGTGGCAACGCATGCTTTTTAGCAATCGCCGAAATCGTGGAAATTTCGTTCGTTTGATACACGGTACCAATTTCAGTGGCCTGCGTTATAGAAATCGCCATGGGCTGCCCTGCGTGGACAAAGTCCGGTGGAAAGCGGGCGATTTCAGATTCTAGTTTTTGTGGATCGATCTTTCCGTTTTCACCATCGACCGGAACCAATCGAGCCCCGTGGGTAAAAAACTCGGGGGCACCACATTCATCTTCAATCATATGCGCTTCCCGGTGGCAAAAGCTTACACCGCCGGGCCGATTTACCGCCGCTAGCGCCAAGGAATTTGCAGCCGTACCCGTCGCGACAAAAAACACCGCGACTTCGCGCTCGAACAGTTGATTGAATTTTTGTTCAATGTGTCGGTCCAGCTCACTGGAGCCATAGGCTGCGGAAAAACCGCTGGCTTCATCGGAAAGTCGGCGCGTAATAGCCGGATGGACACCGGCCCAATTATCGGAGGCAAAGATCATCGAAAAATTTTCTTGCAGACCAAGAAAAATAAGGCCAGCTGGCATCGACAGGGAACAACGATACCTAATGTGCCTCATTTAAAAGTATAAAAGAGTTTAAATTGTACACTATTAATTTGAGTGTGAAGAAAAGTAAATATAGCGGAATTGGAAACCGGGCAAACCCGTTAGAATTTTGCGAGCATCCGAAGCTGTTATCCGATATCAAACTGTTTGGGGCAAAGGCTAACAATATAACTACACATGTCCATAATGCCGCGCGCTGAACTAAATAGCTTTTAGTATTAACCTTAAAAGCCCTAGTTTCTCCGTAAATCTACAATATATTTGCAGGTTACTTTTAACTGTATGTTTCGCCCAATTTAGCCGTGTAGCACGATGTAGAAATACTTGACTCTAACTCGTTGTTATTATAGATTCGCGGTCAGCTTCAGGTGTCCCATTTATATCTATCTTTGGGATGAAACGGGAAGCCGGTGCGCTCTGTTGATAATCAGAACAATTCCGGCGCTGCCCCCGCAACGGTAAGTGAGTCACGGCCAATCAAACAGCCACTGCGTGTTAACGTGGGAAGGCGATTTGCCAGGTTATCCACCGCTCGCAAGTCCGGAGACCGGCCTGCAGCATTTAGTTGTCATTGCGGCGGGCGATGTTGCGATCAACGGTCTTATCCTTGTCCCAGTTGATTCTTTGCCGCTCCGTCGCTCTGATTTTTTACAGCAACACGTACGGGTGCGTGCGCAGGAGTCGCCAAAAATGATTACTATTCCCAATCGGCGCCAATGGTTAATTGGCTTCGTTCTAGTGTTCCTCTTATCTGTAACTCGAGGCCAGCATTTCCCCACTTTGAACCATCTACCCAGCGCCTCATGGTCGGTGTTCTTTGTCGCTGGTATTTATTTACGATCCCGACTGGTTTTGCTTTTTTTACTGGCACTGACTACGGTACTGGATTACACCGCTATAACGTATGGAGGCATCAGCAGTTTCTGTATTAGCCCAGCATATATTCTATTGCTACCGGGCTACACCTGCTTATGGTTGGCAGGCCGCTGGTATGCCCGACGGCATCGTTTCGAGTGGCCGACTCTACTGGCTCTGGCGGCCGCCGGTTTGGTTGGTGCGACACTTTGCGAATTGTTTACCAGCGGCGGTTTCTATTATTTTTCCGGGCGCTTTGCTGAGCCCACTTTCTCTGAATTCGGTGAGCGGCTTATTAGATATTTTCCATCCTACCTCCAATCAATGGCATTTTATGTCAGCCTGGCCGCGATCAGCCATTTGATATGCGCACAGTTTCCTAATGCCGAAACTCACCAAAGCGCGGTAACTAAATAACGCGATGGAAAAAATCAATAAAGAAGAGCGTCACCGTGCACGTATGCAGCGAAAGAAAGCGGTGATCGATGACACTATTTCCAGTGCAGATCAAGAAAAGGGATTATTGCTGGTATTGACGGGTAATGGCAAGGGCAAATCAAGCTCGGCTTTCGGTATGCTGGCACGCGCCTTGGGACATCAGATGAAAATTGGCGTTGCACAATTCATAAAAGGCCGTTCTGATACCGGAGAAGAAGCCTTTTATCGTCGTCAACCGGGCGTTGTCTGGCATGTATTGGGCGAAGGTTTCACCTGGGAAACGCAAAACCTCGCTCGCGATACCGAAACCGCCCAACGCGGGTGGGCCGTCGCGAGGCAGATGTTGGCGGACTCAGAATTCAACTTAATCGTACTGGATGAGCTCACATATCCACTAAAATACGGTTGGCTAAGTCTGGACACGGTCATGACAGATATAAATGCTCGCCCAAAGATGCAACATGTCGTAATCACCGGACGTGCAGCGCCTGCGCCACTGATTGAAGCTGCCGATACCGTCACCGAATTGGTTGATGTGAAACATGCATTTAGAGCCGGAGTTCGTGCACAAAAAGGCATTGATCTGTGAGACGATGCCCCGCCTTATTTATTTCAGCGCACTCATCCAGCCAGGGTAAAACCACGGTTACCTCTGCGTTGGGACGCTACCATCATAATCAAGGCCGGCGGGTACGAATATTCAAGACCGGGCCGGATTTCCTCGATCCGATGATTCTGCAGCAGGCGTCAGCGGCGCCGGTATATCAGCTTGATTTATTCATGGTCGGCGAAGATCACTGCCGCCAGCTATTATATGACGCTGCAGGTGAAGCAGATCTGATCCTGATAGAAGGTGTGATGGGATTATTCGATGGAACGCCTTCCAGTGCCGACCTGGCGATGATGTTTGGAATTCCGGTAATGGCCGTAATCGATGGCTCCGCGATGGCGCAGTCGTTTGGCGCTATTAGCCTGGGTCTAATGAAATTCAGGCCGGAGCTGGTCCATGCTGGTGTTTTCGCTAATCGCGTGGCGGGAAGAAAACATTACCAGATGCTAGAGGAAAGTCTACCGACAAGCATTCAAAGTCTGGGCTGGCTATCTTATGATGAGAATATTGCACTTCCTCAGAGGCATCTTGGTTTGCTCCAATCATCCGAAATTAAAGATCTTGAGGCCCGCATCAACCAAGCCGCCGAATCACTGAACGGTATAAGCAATATCGAGTTGCCACCGGTAACATTTCAATCGGTCGAAGTACCTCCACCCAAGCCAATTTTGCAAGGTATTCGTATAGCTGTTGCACACGATACTGCATTTGCGTTTATCTATCCGGCCAATATCGATTGTCTGCGCTCGTTGGGCGCAGAAATTTGCTTTTTCTCTCCGCTCAACTGCAACGAGTTACCTCGAGCCGATGCGCTCTATTTACCGGGTGGCTACCCCGAACTGCACCTAGCGCAACTTGCCGCGAATCAGACTATGCAAGATGCGATTCGCATCCATTTTCTGGCTAACCAGCCGCTCCTCGCCGAGTGCGGCGGAATGCTGTATTTGCTGCAATCCTTACAAGATCAACAAGGGCAGCGTGCAAACATGGTTGGCCTGCTTCCCGGCAATGCTGTGATGCAATCCAATTTGATCAATATCGGTTTGCAGAGCGTCACTTTGCCTGAAGGCCAGTTTCGAGGCCATACCTTTCACCATTCATCGCTTGATTGTGAGCTGGAAGTCTTTGCTCATACCGAACCTGCATGCTTTCACGGTTCGGCAGAACCGGTGTACCGGCAACGTCATCTAACAGCATCTTATCTCCACTTGTATTTTTCATCCAACCCTGAAGCTACGGCTCAATTATTCACGCCATGAGTGATTTCAATCGGGCCGAACGGGAAGCTATCTATCGCGTCATGCGCGAGAGGCGAGACATGCGCCACTTTCTGTCTGATCCAGTGGATCCGGTGGTTTTGACACGATTACTGAATGCAGCACATCTGGCACCAAGCGTCGGCATGATGCAGCCATGGCGCATTCTTCGTATTACCGATTCGGAACGCCGGCAACAACTACACGCTTTAGTTCAGCGAGAACGAGAGGCTACGGCAGAAGTTATGGGTGAACGCCAAGCAGAGTTTCTTCGCTTGAAAGTCGAAGGCATAGTGGAATGTGGTGAATTGCTGGTAGTCGCACTTACTAACGGACGTGAGCGCCATGTTTTCGGTCGCCGCACAATGCCTGAAATGGATCTTGCCTCGACGGCCTGCGCGATACAAAATCTCTGGTTGGCCGCGCGCGCAGAAGGACTTGGAATGGGTTGGGTATCCCTATTCAATCCCGATAGCGTAGCTACTCTGCTGGGAATGCCATCCGGAGCAAAGCCAGTGGCGATTTTATGCCTCGGACACGTAGAGGCATTTTATTCCGCGCCAATGTTGGAAATTACCGGATGGGCCGAAAAACGTCCTTTGCATGAGTTAATAGACCAAAATACTTGGGATAACGAAAAAGCGTGACCGGACGCGAAAACCAATGCTCATATCGCACTAGCCATCGCCCAATTGACCGCTAATATGAGCGCAGCCATGATTATAGTATTGGCGTTAGCCCTCGACGCTTGTCTTGGTGAACCGCGTCGCTTTCATCCACTGGTTATTTTCGGAAGGTTTGCGCAATTCGCCGAGCAACTTATTTATCGGGATTCACGTCTCAACGGCGTTATTGCCGTCGTACTGTTGATTGCACCACTGACGCTCATTGCCGGCATAATCACGCTGCTACCCTTGAACAAATTG
Source organism: uncultured Methylococcaceae bacterium (assembly GCA_964619885.1). Taxonomy (GTDB): domain Bacteria; phylum Pseudomonadota; class Gammaproteobacteria; order Methylococcales; family UBA1147; genus CAZUGA01. The sequence continues at coordinate 90,174 of CAZUGA010000006.1, read as the reverse complement.
GTTGATGCGATATTACTGTATCTTTGTATCGGCTGGAACAGTCTCAACGCTCATGCCCTTGAGGTATATCGACCATTGTGTAGTCATGATCTATTATCAGCACGAAAAAAAGTGGCTTTGATGGTTAGCCGCGATACTACAACTTTGAATCAACAGAGTGTGGTCAAAGCGGCGCTGGAGTCGACACTGGAAAACGGCAATGACGCTATTTTTGGCGCCATATTTTGGTTCATTCTGGCAGGAGCACCTGGTGCGGTGCTGTACCGAATGAGCAATACGCTCGATGCCATGTGGGGATATCGAAACCGCCACTATCTATATTTTGGCTGGTGCGCCGCGCAGTTAGACGACCTACTGAATTTTATTCCGGCGCGGTTTACTGCGCTGGGTTACGCCATTGCGGGAAATACCGGTCAGGCCCTGGCATGCTGGCGGACCCAAGCGCGCCACTGGGACAGCCCCAATGCTGGGCCAGTGATGGCCGCTGGAGCCGGTGCACTCGGCGTGGTGCTTGGCGGCCCGGCCCAATATCATGGAATATTACGGCAGCGTCCACAACTGGGACAAAACCGCTCGCCTGAAACCGATGATATTCCTCGCGCTCTTATTTTGATTCGTCACACATTATGGGTCATGGTGCTAGTGTTATTCACAGGGGGATATGTTGCAGAACTCATTGCTCAATATTGATTCGGGACTATTACCGCATGGTGGGGCGCTACGAGCGGCAGCAGCACTGTATGGCATTCCACTGGCTGATTGGTTGGATCTTTCTACAGGTATCAACCCTATTGGTTGGGCAGAAAAAGAATTACCTAGAAATAGTTGGTTTCGACTCCCGGAATGCGACGACGATTTAATCCAAATAGCTCGTGATTATTGCAAAGCCGATTACATTCTGCCCGTTGCCGGTTCGCAAGCCGCAATACAAGCCCTGCCGCGACTACGTCAACCTTGCCGAGTCGGTGTTGTGGATCCGGGTTATGCAGAGCATGCTCATGCCTGGCGGCGTTGTGGACATCAAATAACGATGCTCCGGGATATTGCGATTGATCGAATCCCAACTAATTTGGACATTCTCATACTGATCCAACCGAACAACCCGACAGGACAAGTATTTCCGCCTAGCCAAATACTCGATTGGCACACAAAATTTTGCCAAAACGGCGCGTGGTTGATCGTTGACGAGGCATTCATCGACTCAACACCGGAACTAAGTCTGGCGCCTTATTGCACACGTCAAGGCCTCATTGTGCTGCGCTCTTTGGGCAAATTTTTCGGGTTGGCTGGCGCTCGTGTTGGATTTGTCTGCGCTCACGCTGAATTGCTGGCACGGCTCAATGCTCTACTTGGTCCCTGGACCATCAGTTCAGCGTCTCGCTGGGTCGCGTGCGCGGCTTTAGATGATCTTGCCTGGCAGCAAAGAACACGATCACGCCTACTTAAAGACTGGGGCAGACTTAATGACTTACTATCAGAATATGGCCTAAATCCGGACGGAGGGTGTGCGTTATTCCGTTGGATTAAAACCTCAAAGGCTGACGAGCTGCACCGACATTTAGCTCAACTTGGCATTCTCACTCGTTTGTTTAAAAACCCCTCTAGCTTGCGCGTTGGCCTGCCCGGAATTCAGAAAGACTGGGAGAAATTGGATGTTGCCTTGGCTACGATAAGCAAAACGAAAAAAACTAGGACTGCTCCATGAGTGCTGCGACATTAATGATTCAAGGCACCACCTCTGATGCCGGTAAAAGTCTACTGGTCACCGCACTGTGCCGCTGGCTGCGTCTTCAAAATATTCTTGTAGTGCCATTCAAACCGCAAAACATGGCGCTAAATAGCATTGTAACCGAAGACGGCGGCGAAATTGGCCGCGCCCAAGCCGTGCAGGCGCGGGCTTGTGATCAACCCGCGCACTCTGATATGAATCCAGTATTGCTCAAGCCCAATACTGACGTCGGCGCCCAGGTGATTATCCAAGGACAAGTATTGGGTAACATGGACGCGGACGTTTATCATGACTATAAACGCATTGCCCAAACTGCGGTACTGGATTCTTACCAGCGCCTTGCGGATAACTACGACGTGGTCATTGTCGAAGGTGCGGGTTCACCGGCGGAGATCAATCTTCGTGAACACGACATTGCGAATATGGGTTTCGCCGAAGCAGTCGATTGCCCGGTTATTTTGATTGCCGATATTGACCGTGGTGGGGTTTTTGCCCATATTGTTGGCACTCTTGACCTGCTAAGCGAATCTGAACGTCAGCGCATTAAAGGTTTTGTAATTAATCGATTTCGCGGCGACCTAGCGTTGTTACAGCCGGGTCTGGACTGGCTGGAACAACACACCGGTAAACCTGTTTTGGGCGTGCTGCCGTATTTAACCGGCTTGCATCTGGAATCGGAGGATGCGCTGCCGCGAGACGTACCCCCAAACCGCTACTACGAGGACGGAAAGATGAACATCATCATTCCCGCATTGCCTCGTATCAGTAATCATACAGACTTTGATCCGCTACGCTTACATCCGAATGTCAATCTGCGATTCATCGGTCCGGAAGAAACCATTCCTGAGGCCGATTGTATAATTCTGCCGGGTTCCAAAAGCGTGCGGTCGGACCTCGATTGGCTTCGCTTACAGGGATGGGTTGATTTCATTCACCGGCACTTGCGCTACCGTGGCACCCTAATGGGTATTTGCGGTGGATTTCAAATGTTGGGAAAGAAAATCCACGATCCAGAAGGTATTGAAGGCGACCCTGGTAGTTCTGAAGGTATCGGCCTACTCGATATGGAAACCCGTTTGGCTGCGCAAAAACAACTGCGCAATGTCCAAGGTACATTAATGTTTAGCAAATCCGCTGTAGCAGGCTATGAGATTCATGCCGGGCTCACCAGTGGACCCGCGCTGGCACACCCGGCCCTAGAGCTTGATCACGGACCTGATGGAGCAATAAGTCAAGACCATTTAATCCTCGGAACGTACGTCCACGGCATTTTTGAAAACCCATCGGCTTGCACCGAACTACTCACATGGGCGGGCTTAAAATCAACTCAAAAATTCGATTACCACGGTCGACGCCAAGCCTCCATTCAACGGCTGGCAACGGCGGTGTCCGAACACCTGGATACCGGCAAGCTATTAGCATTACTCAAGCTTAAACTTGTACAGTCATAGCACGAAGATTTCACATGGCAAAAATTAGAGTATGCCTGATACTAGCTCGTTAAAAACGCTTGTTCTTGGTGGTGTACGGTCGGGTAAAAGCCGGCTGGCCGAACGCCTGGCTAACGACAGTAACTCCAGCGTTAGCTACATCGCCACAGCAACCGTCAAGGATGCAGAAATGGACAAACGCATTGCATCTCACCAGGCACGCCGACCGACGCATTGGACATTGGTCGAAGAACCTTGCAGGCTCGCATTTGCATTGAAAAAACACGCGGCCCCCGGACACTGTTTACTAGTCGACTGCCTGACCTTGTGGTTAACCAACTTGCTCACAACCGAAGATGCCACACTATTCGAATCCGAACGAACAGAGTTGCTTTGCACACTCCCGACACTACCCGGACACATCATATTGGTGAGCAATGAAACCAATATGGGGGTCATACCACTTGGCGAACTTAGCCGCCATTTCTGCGACGAAGCGGGGCGGTTACATCAGGATCTTGCATCAATCTGTGATCGAGTCATCTTAACTGTTGCGGGTTTACCGCATATCTTAAAAGGACCGTGTTTGTGAAAGAGGATGATTGCTGGCTATTCAAACCGGCTGCCGTGTTACATGATGCAGCCCGAGGAGCTTCGGAAACGCGCCAGAATAACTTGATCAAACCGCCGGGCTCGCTGGGCCGGTTGGAAGAATTAGCTGTTCGGTTGTCAACCATGCAAGATACAGCAAAACCCACAGTGGACCACGCTTGCATCTACGTATTTGTGGGCGACCACGGAATAATTGCTGAAGGAGTGTCGGCATTCCCACAATCCATAACCGGCGAAATGGTAAAAAATTTTGTCCGAGGCGGCGCGGCGATCAGCGTACTCGCGGAACAGTTGCATATTAAATTGACGGTGATCAATTTGGGCATCGTAGATGATAGCGAATGCCCTCCAGACGTTATCAACCTTCAACTGGGACCAGGTACGGAAAACTTTTCGCAGAAACCCGCGATGCGGGTGGACCAACTTTCCCGTGCCCTGGATGCCGGGCGGCAAGTAGCGATACAAACCAAAAAGAACAATTCGAATCTTTTCATCGGTGGTGAAATGGGTATCGGCAACACCACTTCGGCGACCGCACTGGGTTGTACGCTACTCAACGTAGCTGCCGAGCAACTGACCGGCCCTGGCACGGGATTGGACGCACAAGGTGTCGCGCGAAAGGGCCGTGTTATTGAGCGGGCTTTGCAGCTGCACGCGCAAACTATCGAATCGCCTATCGAGGCATTACGCTGTGTTGGAGGATTCGAAATCGCCGCCTTGGTAGGGAGCTATATCCAATGTGCGCAGATGGGACTGGCGGTGCTGATCGACGGTTTTATTTGTTCTGTAGCGGCACTCATCGCCTGCCGGCTGTGTTCTGGCGCAAGCGATTGGTTTATTTATTCGCACCAATCCGCTGAACCGGGCCACGCATTGGTGCTTAAGGCTCTCAATGCAAAGCCCCTGTTAAATTTGGGTATGTGCCTCGGCGAAGGAAGCGGTGCAGCAACGGCCTTCCCATTACTACGCCTGGCCTGCGCATTGCACAACAACATGGCAACTTTTACCGAGACCGGTATGCCGGAGCGCAGCCCATGACACTGGTGGGGCTGCTGCGCCACGGTGATGTTGCTGGAAACCCCTGCTTCCGTGGAATTACTGATGATCCGTTGACGCAAGGCGGATGGCAGCAAATGCGTCGTGCCACTGATCACAACCACCATTGGAATCGGGTGATTTCTTCGCCGCTGCGGCGTTGCCAACAATTTGCCAATGAATATGGCATGCAACAGGGACTTTCCGTTATTGTAGAGGAACGCTTCGCTGAAATAGATTTCGGTGACTGGGAAGGTCGTACCCCGGCGGAAATCATGGCGACACAAAGTGGCGCGTTGAAGCGCTTCTGGACCAATCCACTACACTACACCCCGCCCAACGCCGAACCATTAATCGAATTCTCCACACGCGTAATGGACGCTTGGCACAATTTGATGTACCAATGGCGAAATGATCGCCTATTAGTCGTGACTCACGGTGGCGTGATACGTGTTGTTCTGTGCCACTTAAAATATAAATCTATCGATAAACTGTTAGATATTGAAGTCCGGCATGGCGACTTATTTCTTGTGCAGATTGCGGAAGATTCGACTACCCCAGTTATCGACTTGGTTAGATAAATGTAACATGAATCAAATCAAAGCTTTCCTGGTTGCATTACAGTTTCTAACTGTACTGCCGGTTCGTTTTAAACAAGCACCCGATCCGGAAACGACCGGTAATTCTTTAGTATATTATCCTCTAGTCGGGTTATTAATCGGTCTATTGATTACCTTATCAAGCAGATTCAGCGATAGTGTACCGCCCCACATCCATGCCGGAATCATTTTACTGATCTGGGTCGGATTGACAGGTGCACTACACCTGGACGGATTGGCAGATTCGACAGATGCCTGGGTGGGTGGCTTCGGCGATAGGAAAAAAACGCTCACCATTATGAAAGACCCTTATTGTGGCCCGATGGGCGTCGTCAGCATCGTACTGGTATTGTTGCTTAAATTTATAGCGCTAGAACACCTCATTGTATCGCAAGACTGGCTGGCATTATCTTTTACGCCAGTACTTAGCCGAATTGGCCTGATGCTCTTATTCCTTTCTACTCCGTATGTACGAACCAATGGTCTGGGTAGTGTTCTTGCTGCAAATTTACCAGTCCGCGATAGCACGGTTGCAATTTTGCTCGTGCTTACCGCGATTATTTCCTTATCTGGATTTTTCGGTATTTTGCTTATTTCTATACTAACCGGCTTATGCTTTTCACTTCGAATTTTGATGATACGACGTATCGGCGGTACTACAGGAGATACGGCAGGTGCAATGGTCGAAATCAGCGAAGCAATATTGCTGTTAACAGCGTCTCTGATGGTATAACTTCGAAACTTTTTGAATTGATACCGAAGGGGCTTGCTCTTTCAAGCAAGCCCCTTCGTTCGGAATTCAACCGCTAAAAAGCAAGTCTAAGTCCGCCATATCCGGCGATCCGGCTGGTACCATAACCTAAGACATTTTGATATTCTTGGTCGAAAAGATTATCGACTCTCGCAAAAACCTTAACATAACGATTAATTTGATAACCCGCCGCTAGATTAACTACAACGTAACCTGCAACTTCCTGACGAACCGCCGGAAACACACTGAAATCATTGAAATCGCGGTCACCGACCAGCACAATATTTAGATTAACATCCGCACCTTGAAGAAAGCGGTAATTTGCATTGAAACTGCCTTTATGCGTGGGCCGTCTAAACAAACGATCCATCGTCGTATTATCGCGCGAATGTAAATACGTATACGTCCCTTTAAACGTCAAACCGTCAACCGGTTGGAATTCAATATAACTTTCCACACCACTGGTTTTCGCTGAATCGATATTCTGGAATCCGCTGCCGAAGTTGAAATTGATCAGGTTATCGAAGCTATTGTAAAAATAAGAAGCTCCAATCAATATGCGTTCATCCCAGAAGGTCTGTTCCAAACCCGCATCCCAGCCCCGGCTGCGCTCTGGCCTGAGCCCTGTATTGCCGACCGGGCCAAAAGTGGGTGGCGCGAACAGCTGGAACAAACTCGGCGCCTTAAATCCTGTACCGTAACTGCCCTTCAAACGCATCCCAATTTCGTCTATAGCGATCAATTGGGTCACACGCCAAGTAATCTGACTACCGAATCGGTTGTTGTCATCCAGACGGATACCGGCTGTGGTAATCGATCGATCCCATAAATTAATCTGATCTTGTAGATAGTAACCTGTCGTTCGCTGAGATTGTTGGGTGATATTGTTGCTGGTCATCCAATCTTCTTCATGTTCAATACCGAAGGTTACGGTATTTGTCTCGTGAATATAGAAATCATTTTGCCAATCGACCTTAAAACGATTGCCCTGGAACTCGCTGAATGGAAAAAATGAACCGGGCGTCGGGTCGCGAAAAATCCGATTGATATGATTGTAACCAAGGCTCAGCGTTTGATCCCAACGCCCTTCAAACAGTGCCAGATGACCTTTTAAGCCGGTAACCAGCTGTTTGTTCTTGCTATCCGCAAACAGATTATCGCAACCTGGCCCGCCGCAATTATCCAACTCCGGAGCATCTTCTACAAAACGTATCTGCCCTCTAAAATCCAGGTTGTCGAGCGGCTTCACACCTAAACTGGCACTGACGGTTGTGTTTTTATATCCGTCGTCTTCGCGGTTACCGGGCAGATTTTCGTCGGCTGCGGAAAAACCGTGTTGTTCCAAATGACTCGCGGCAATATTGTAATCCACAATACCACTACTGCCGCTAACGCCACCGCCTACCTTAAACGTACCAAAACTCCCACCTTGCCCTTCTAAAAAACCTTTTGTCTTACCTTGGCCGGTCTTGGTGATAATGTTGATTACACCGCCAATTGCATTAGAGCCGTATAGCGGACTCTGTGGGCCGCGTAGTATTTCTATTCGCTCGATATTATCCACCATCAGATTGGCAAAATTAAAGCTGTTCCCACCTGAACTCGGATCATTAACTTCCATACCATCGATCAATACCAAGGTCTGATCCGAAGGAGCACCGCGAATAAATACAGAGGTAATTCGGCCCAAACCACCAGACCGCAATACATCTACTCCCGGTACATTCATTAACAAATCAGATACCGAAAAAACCTGGCGATCAGCAATTTCTTCCGCGCTAATCACGGTAATCGAACTACCCACATTGCGTAGTTCATTTGCAGTACGGTTGGCCGTGACTACCATTGTATCGAGGGTTTTCGGAATGGACTCGGAATCATCTGGCGATTGAGAATCCGAAACAACGGGATTAATCGCCGTATCCAGTGGTTGGGACGGTACTACGGTCTCTGCATTTGACCCATGAACGGACACGATCAAGGCCAAACAGACTATTATCTTTTGCATAACGATTTCTTGTTCTGATTTCTGCGCCCACCCGCACAGCGTTGCAAAATATTGCGAAGAGTCCAGCACCCAGGGGCGTGCCGAAATCGAATATCTACGGGGAATTAAAGAAAGCCGGGCGATAAAAACCCAAACTCGACCCGTCGCCCTCCGCAACACGATTGTCGCAGTAACCGGCCGGTCTCCGGGCTCACGAGCCTATCACCCAAATCTGGCAATATCAGCGGTCAGCCTTCCCACGCTATTAGCGCAGTGACTCTTTAACCGCCTATAACTCGTCTACCGTTGCGGGGGCAGCGCCGGAATTGTAGATATTCTCCACGAACCGGCTTCCCGTTTAAGTCCATAAATGATGGATCACCTATTACTGGTGCGCAACTTTAGAAATATCGCATTGCTTTGTCAAGCTTAGATTCGGGTTGATGCGAAATAAGAAACAATCAAATCCACAATGGGGTTTTTTTAGGGCACCCAATCGCTTAGAGTTTTCACAAAATGGATTTAATCAATCACTCGCTTATTGAAGGATCAAATCAATTTCCGGAGTTCAATAGACGTTCAATCGCAATATCAGCGCACGACCATAACAACTGCGGTAATATCATCGGTCCGCGGCGCCGGATCTATGAATTCTAAAACCGTTGTTCTTATTTTCGTGCCGATTTCCTCTGCACTTAATCCCTTGCTTTCTCTAATCATCTGGATGAATCGGTCGTCACCGAATAATTCTCCCTCGCTGTTAAACGCTTCCCTGACACCATCGGTCGAGATCACCAGAATATCTCCAATTTCTAACTGCACACCTTCGCACAATTCATAATCCCAATCCGCAAAGGTACCCAGAGGAATACCAGTCGCCTCTAATTCACGAATTTCATTCGTACTCGGACGATAAAGTATCGGACTATCGTGACCAGCAGAGCAATAAGTCAAAGATTTCTGCTTTAGATCGAACAACCCACAAAACAAAGTCATAAATCGATCCGTATTACCGTCTGCCTCAATGCGATTGCTCACGTAGCGGATGACGTCGGTCAATGGGTAATCCAACTGTAACATCGACAGCAAAGACGCGCGCACCGCGACCATAGTCAATGCTGCCGCGATACCATGCCCTGTTGCATCACCAACAACGACGCCCAATTGCCCGGGCCGATAGTCGATAAAATCGTAATAATCACCTCCGGTTTCATCACATGGAATACACCATCCGTCCAGGTCATATTGATCGACTTGCGGAACTCTTTTGGCTTGCATATTTTCCTGGATTTTTCGCGCAAGATTCATTTGCGCGCGGGCCCGATCGGCCTCCGCTTGCTCGATTCGAAGCAACGCGTTTTCGATCGCGGCCGATGCCAAAAATCCTATTGTTGTCAGCACATCGAAATCATCGGTTGAAAAATCCCCATCCGTATTGATGATGACTAGAACGCCAAGCATATTGTCGGCAGTCAATAGCGGTAGGCAAATAATCGAGCGCAATTGCTCCGACATTCCCGAAGTATCGAGGCGAGTGTCCGCCTCTGCCTGTTGTATCAATACCGGTTTGCGACCTTCGATAACGGCTTCGATAAATGGGATTCCGTCGGCGCTGGCCAAACCCAATAGAAACTCTTCGCGCAAACCGAGCTCGGTACGACTTTTTAACAATCCGCTTTTCTCGCGCAATACTATGGATCCCACCTGCGCCTTCATAATTTCCAGCGAAATCTCTAACAAACTCGCCAATAATTGATCCAATTCCAAATTACTGAGCAATTCAGCGACGTGGTTAACTGCCTCAATTTTGGACTTGGAGACGAGACTAGTGCGGCTGGCTTCTTCAAAAATCTGCAATTTGACCAACGCCGTGCCTACCGATCTTAAGTAGGACTCAACATCCATATCCGAAACATTTTGTACACGATCGGGCGACGTTGGAATCACCATGGCACCATAGGTTTGACCTTGAAAAACTAAATTGCAACACACGACTGTCGTATCAGCTCCCAACATCAGGTTGCTGAGACCCTGAAACGGAAACCCGCTCTGAATTAATGCAGCGTAATCGCTGAAGTAGGATTCGGAGATATTCCGTGCGTTGGCCAGATTGAAACGGTCATTGGCCTGATCATGGAAGAAGATGGCAAACTGTCCCCCCAGCTCAAAACCTTTAAGTGAATCCTCTATAGAATCCAACAAACTGTCAGTGTCCATTGCTGCATGAACACCCTCAACCATCGGGGTGACCAACGCATTCATTCGATCGCAGCAACCAACTCTTTGGCTTCCTCGAAAATCTCCAACGCTTCTTCGCGCAAACTTTGCAGTTTGCTACTATCTAGATTCAAACAATTGAGCACAGATTCCGGAATCGGATTCGACCACCGATAATCATCGACCAATCCGACACCCATTTCATTGCATAAAAGATCCGACAATACCAGTACTGCATTATATTGATTGTCCGAACCCTCCGTATTTGCATATTTATGATGGCTTCCGATCGCACTGGCAATTGAATCGCCGATCTTCCATTTGGTGATGATAATTTCCCCGATCTGAGTATGCTCTATTCCAACCACGTCGCTTTCCATGTCCGAAATATTGGTGGACTTTTCACTATCGATAAAACTTTGGCATTCGCTGGAATATTTGCTCAACTCCGGGCCAATCACAATTTTACCGATATCGTGCATCAAACCCACAACGAACAACTCATCCACATTATCGCCAGACAGATGAACCCATTTTTTCGCCACGTGCCGCGCCAGGCTGGCAACGGTTACCGAATGTAACCACAATCCATCTTCGGCAAAGCCATAATCGCTCAATCCTTTTTTGAACATCTGGCTCGATGAAGAAGCCAATACCAAACTTTTTAACGTCTTGTAACCCAAAATAACTATCGCTTTATTGATCGTCGTAACCGGAGTACGTAAGCCATAGAACGGAGAGTTAACGATACGCAGCATTTTCGCGGTCAAGCTTTGTTCGTTACTGAACAGCGACACAAAATCTTCTGCCTTGGAATTCGCGTCGTTGGTTAATCGAATGACCTCGTTGACTATATTAGGTAGTGACGGCAAACGCTCGATACCGGCAAGTACATCTTGCTTACGCCTATTTTTAGCGATGATGTCGGATTCCACAAGCTGAGCTGAACCCAGTGCACCACGTGCGTTGCCAGGTTTATCTTTGGTTTGAATGTTGAATTGTTTAAGGTCCAGATTATCCATTGAATATAGTTTTACCGGTAAGGAACCACTAGCCCAGAATTGATCTGCGCGAACCATTGTATAGATTTAAGCGTAACCCTAAGAATAGGATAAAAAGTGACTTTAAACTAGCCACTTGCCGACGCTATTCCGCACTCAAGGTGCTTAATCTTATGTAGGAATTATCTGATATTTGGACGCGGTCCGCCGGACAGAACTACGCGCATACAGACGCATTGCTGTCTGACCGAAACGTCGTCTATTTACGTATTAGAATTACCACAAGCGCGCGTTAATAACGCGATGGACGGAATAGGAAATGATATGATTTCACGCCAAGTTTATTAATGCCCAGCGCAAACTGCTGTACCTTAGGTCGAATACAGCCCGTCAACCTCAATCAATTTGAGATTAGAATTGCCTGCTTCGCACCGGTGCCGGGGACCTAACACTTGGTTTCTCTTCCGCAATATCCACTTCGCCGAAAGCCATCCCAAGAAATGCCCCTACCAGTGTCGAAACACCGACAACCACTCCCCAATAAACGAATGCTTCAATCTGACCGAAGAAAAACGCGGCAAATGTCAGCGCGAATAAGAATAAACCACAAACAAATAGACGTTTCATAATTCACCTCTGGAATTAAGTTGCCGGAGCAATGAATAGCCCGAAGCCTTATTTCAATAGTAGTCCATAAAACCAACTGCGTTTGTGAAATTCCGTCCATCAAATTTCACAACCACCTTCGCTGCTGGAATCCGAACCTCAACATCATCCTACCCGGATACAAAATTCAATACCGTGGACTATCCCCTATTTCGTGTGTGGAATATTCACCCATGTAGCTATATATATACACTTCTATAATTGCTACAACGGCGCCTTAAAATACACCCGATACCGACTCGAATATAATGCACACTGGCGGTTTGCTTCCCCTGTCCCTAAAAAAACTTTAGAATCCCTCACCTATGATTACCGAGATCGCAAGTCCCAAACACCTATGGCGTGAAATGCGCCGAGAATTATTTCTGATGCTGTTGGTCTCCTGCCTGGCCTATTATTTTCACCATCACGTTTATACGTTTGAATTGGACATACCCGAGGGCGCGTTGGGAATATTCGGGTTAGCAATTACTTTCTTCGTCATCTTCCGCAGCAACAAAGTCTACGAACGCTGGTGGGAGGCCCGGATTATTTGGGGCCAGGTTGTCAACGACAGCCGCACATGGGCGATGAAGGTCATGGCATTGATCAATATCGATACAGCGCGCGATGGACTGACTACCCAACAAATACAGAAGACACAACATGAATTGATTTACCGACACCTGGCATTTATCAACGCGCTACGTATGCACCTGCGGCACCAGCAAGATTGGGATGAATTGGCGGAATATATCGAACCGGATGAACTCAAAGAACTTCTCTACAAAGCCAACAAACCAACCCACCTGATTCACAAACAAGCTCAATGCCTGGAAGAATTCTTCGGCAAAGGCGTCGAACAAGGCCGCTACAAGGTGGAAATGCTCAATATATTACGCTCGATGTATGACGACCAAGGCAAATGCGAACGCATCAAAAACACCCCTTTTCCCAAACACTATACATTTTTGACCGATGTCACCGTCTGGTGCTATGCGGCAATGATATGCGTATACTTCGTCAGCCAATTCCGCATTGTACTGAAGGCCGACATGGACATACTAACCATCCCAATGGCGACCGCGGTCGGTGCAATCATCGTTGGATTGGAACGCCTGGCTAAGTTCCACGAAGACCCATTCGATATGGAAATCCACACGACGCCGATGAGCGCACTTTGCCGGTCTATAGAAATCGACCTGCGAGAACAACTGGGAGAAACGGTCAAAATAGGGCCGCTAGTTCCGGATCATGGGGTTTTACGTTGACTTTATAGAACCTTAGCGGGACGCGCCTCTACGGAATCTTATCCAAGATGACCAATTTAACCGTATCGCGCGTGCTGACATCGACCGGGGCAATTTTAGCCTGATAGTCTCCGGATTGTGGGATCGCATTACCTGATTTTGAAATCCGCGCTGCAATACGTACCTGCTTAAACTTGGACAGGGTCATCGCAGGCATCATCGCCATACTGTCATCAAGAACGACTTTAAGCGGTAGATCCCGCACCTGTTTTCGAGATACAGCCAATGGCATCGGTGGGCCGTTCAGTGCCTGCGCATAAACAAAAACTGTATCGGTTTGGCTAACCTGTGTGTTCAAACTGGGAGCCAAAGACACTTGGACAGATAACGCGATAGGCTGCATATTCTCCGGCTTGGGTTTTGCCTGAATTTGCTTTTTAGTTTTTGCCACATTCGGGGCGTTACCGCTATTCGCTTGTTCAGCAGCGGCAATCGCTTTTTTGATCACCGGTGAAGCCTTTGATTCGACTGGAATCATCGCTTCCAAGCGGCGCCAGTACTGCAGAGCTGTAGAAAAATCTCCCTGCTCCGCCGCCAATTGTCCCGCCATCCACAATGCCCGTGGATGATTGGGCGCCTTGGCTATCACAATTTCAACCAATTCCGTGGGCTGCCCGGTAAAATCACCACCTTGATTTCTGGCAATAGCGTCGGCCAGTTCAAGCAACACATCGGGGTCATCGCCGACCAGCCCCCGCGCAGTTCGTAGCGCAGTCACGGCTTCAGCATAACGATTCAAGGTAATATAGGAACGCGCCAGCAAGCGCCAACCTTTTACATCATCCGGCTCTCGTTTCAGTCGGTCGGCAAGGCGTTGCACCATTTCCTCGACCGAGCCCATAGGTTGATCTGACAACTGTCTTGTTTGATCTGGCGTAGGTTCAGCCGCCACAACATCCACGCCCTGCAGATTACCCAAGTACAGATAACTCGGAATTGTCACTAGCAAAACACCCAGAGTGACCATGATGGCCGAGCTATATCCGATATTTTGGGTGCGCGTGATCGAAGCTTCGCTACTTTGTAAATCGTTCAATAGTGCTTGTTCGATTTCGGCGCGTGTTTGCTGATACTGTCGTCGAGTGATCAACTCTTTTTTAAGCTCTAGATCCAGCTCGCTAATGCGTTCTTTGGCGATATCGACATTCTGTTGCTCGCGATCGCCGGTGATCACCTGATCCTTGCGTAATAACGGGCGAACCACAAAGAATAGCGCGGCCACCATCATCGCGGTGGCTAGAACCCAAAACAACATCATGATTGCTTATCAGACCCGTTCAACAATCGCCGTACTCGTTCCATCTCTTCAGCATCCACTTCAGAATCCACCTGTCTGGATCGGGATCGAATGAAGAAAAACATGACAACCAACCCCGCAAGCAATAGAACGAATGGGCCCAGCCACAGTAGCATTGTTTTTGCCTTGAGCGGCGGCTTGTAGAGAACAAAATCACCATAACGCTCAACCATAAACGCAATAATCTCCTGGTCCGTTTCACCATTGCGGATCCGTTGATAAACCTGATTTCGCAAATCTTTGGCCAAATCTGCATTTGACGAGGCAATATTTTGATTCTGGCAAACCAAGCAACGCAATTCTGCTACCAGAGTCTTGTAGCGATTTTCGTTTTCCACACTTGAAAATTCGATAACCTCTACCGCAGCGAATACATCGAAAACACGCATCAACAAAACCAACATCAAAGTATATGACCTCATGCAGACTCGGCATTAAGCCGCTCCAATAATGGAATCAACGTTTTTTTTAGATCCTCCACAGTGATGGGCCCTATATGTTTGTAGCGAATGATTCCACGCTTATCCACGACAAAACTTTCCGGCACGCCATATACACCCCAGTCCAAGCCAATTCGGCCATCACGGTCGATAACACTATAGGTATAGGGATTGCCCAACTGTTTGAGCCAATTTAATGCATCATTCGATTCATCTTTATAGTTAAGACCAATCAACAATACCTTTCCGTTTTGATTCCATTCGTTCAGTACCGGATGTTCCGCACGACAGGATACACACCAAGATGCCCACACATTTAAAACCCAGACTTTCGCCGTTAAATCGGCCGGTCCGAGTTTCTTTTCAGAGTCGTGCAATAAAGGCAAAGAAAATCGCGGTGCGGGTCGATCCACCAACGGTGAGGGTACTTCACGAGGGTTCAGTTCTAGGCCCATGGCCAAAAACGCCACCAATACCGCAAAAATCACCAGTGGCGTCAGATAGCGCAGCATCAGACTGTTGTCTGTACAGCAGCCGGACTATCGTTTTCAGTGACCACTCGCGACCCGGTCCGCGCCATTCTATAGCGCTTATCGGTAGAAGCCCATATGCCGCCCAACGCCATAAATACCGCACCCATCCAAATCCAGCGAATAAACGGCTTATGGTAAATTCGTACGCTCCAAGCGCCCCCATTTAGCGGCTCACCCAACGCAAAGAATAAATCACGTAACAGCCCTGCATCGATCGCGGCTTCTGTCATCGGCGAGCGTTGTACCCGATAAATTCTTTTTTGCGGTTTTAGCTCCGCCACTGCCTGACCATTTTGGGTTACCGTGACCCAGCCTTCTTGGGCCGTAAAATTCGGTCCCGTATATTTTTTGACGCCGTTGAGCTGAAATTTGTAACCCGCCAACTCGATCACTTCTCCGGGATCCATCCGAACATCCTTCTCCGTACTATAAATTGACGTTAACGTGACACCGGTAACAAATACCGCGATACCCAAATGCGCAGTGGTCATTCCATAAAAAGACCGCGGTACCAAAGCTAGATTTTTTAACGTGAAGCCACGGTTACCCAAGCGTTCTTTCAAACCCAATAATGTAGACAACACCACCCACACGGCCAATACCATACCGATTGCGGCCTTCCACGAAAAAAATGGCATGAGCAAAACCGGTATACCGATTCCAAGGACAACGCTTAGGGCCAACGCAAGCCGCAGTTCGACGGCCAAACGGAATAGACTATCTTTCTTCCAGCGAATAAAAGCAGCAAATCCGACCAAGAAAGCCAACGGCGCGGTCAGCGGCACAAACACACTGTTGAAATACGGCAATCCCACTGAAATCTTACCCAATCCCAGCGCATCGATAAACAACGGATAAAGCGTCCCCAGTAAGACGCTTGCCGCAGCGACCACCAATAATACGTTGTTGATCAATAACGCAGTATCCTTAGAAACCAATTCGAATCGGCCGGCACCACGGATCTTCGGCGCACGAATCGCATAGAGCAGAAGGGAACCGCCGATTACGATGACTAGAAAAATTAGGATAAATAAACCACGCTCCGGATCTGAAGCGAAAGCGTGAACCGAGGTCAAAACACCCGAGCGCACTAAAAACGTACCCAATAAGCTCAATGAAAACGCGAAAATCGCCAACAACACGGTCCATGCTTTAAAGCACCCGCGTTTCTCCGTTACGGCCAATGAATGAATCAACGCTGTACCGACCAACCACGGCATAAACGACGCGTTTTCAACCGGATCCCAGAACCACCAACCTCCCCAACCCAATTCGTAGTAGGCCCACCAGCTACCCAATGCAATTCCGCAAGTCAGAAATATCCACGCAGCGTTGGTCCAAGGTCTGGACCAACGCGCCCACACGGTATCCAGTTGTCCACCCAGCATCGCTGCGATCGCAAAAGCAAACGCAACCGAAAAACCAACGTAACCCATATAAAGCATTGGTGGGTGTATGGCTAAACCCGGATCCTGCAGTAATGGATTTAAATCTCTTCCATCTATTGGGGCAGGAATCATTCGTTCGAATGGGTTGGAGGTCAATAGCATAAAAAGCATAAAGCCTACACTGACCATGCCCATGACTCCCAATACACGCGCCAACATTTCATCGGGAAGACTGCGGCTAAATACCGAAACCGCACCGGTCCAGATCGCAAGCACCAGCGCCCATAGTAATAGCGAACCTTCGTGCGCACCCCAAACCGCAGAAATTCGGTACATCAACGGCAATGCCGAGTTGGAATTTTTGGCAACGTACGCCACTGAGAAATCATGCACAATAAATGAATACATCAGGCATAAAAATGACGTCGCTACAAAAAACAACTGCGCTCTGGCCGCAGGACGCGCCACCGCAATCCAGCCAGGCAAACCTTTGGCGGCACCCACCACGGGCAGAGTTGCCTGAATCAGCGCCATACTGAAGGCAAGTATTAACGCAAAGTGTCCGAGTTCGGGTATCACATTAGGATCCTGCCCTGGTTATAATCTATCCGGCTATAATCAATTTTACCCATTGCTCAATTCTTCGATTGCTTGGGTTGATTTTTTAAGCTATCCGCCACTTCTGGGGGCATGTAGTTTTCATCGTGCTTGGCCAGCACTTCTTCCGCGACGAATAGGCCATCGTTATTCAACTTTCCACGCGCGACGATGCCCTGCCCCTCCCTAAACAAATCGGGCAATATTCCGGTATATTCGACAGTCACTACTTTTTGAAAATCGGTCAGATCGAATATTACTCGCAAATCGTCACTGGGGCGTTTTACACTGCCATCCACTACCATTCCACCCAAGCGAAACGCGTTGTTTCCGGGTGCCTCACCTGCCATTACCTGGCTGGGCGAGAAAAAAAACATCAGATTTTCATTAAAGGCTTTAAGCGCAAATCCGACCGCGATGGCAATTCCGGCGACCATTAAAATAATTAGGTACAGGCGTTGTTTACGAATTGGTTTCATCGGCTTATAGACTGTTCACGTTTGCGGCGGATCGCTTTCAACGCCGCGCGTTGTTGCAATATTGGCTGGATTATATTCGCCAGTAACACCACAAAAGCAATGCCATAAGAGGTCCATACGTAAAATGCGTAACCACCCATGTTCCAAAATTCACTCATGTCATTTAACTTCTAATAATTCGTTAATCCATTTGCTGTTCCGCTCGCGTTGGACCAATTCACCGCGGGCCCGTATCAATACAGCGATCAGATAATACAATTTAAACCCGACCGCCATCAGCAACAGTGGAATCAACATGGAAATATGTATTGATGGCTTGTCAAATTTGGTCACTGTCGGGCCTTGGTGCAAGGTATTCCACCACTCAACCGAATAGTGGATGATCGGAATATTGACCAGACCAACCAACGCCAATATCGCTGTTGCGCGTGCCGCAGAGCGCTTGTCTTCGATCGCTCCATATAGTGCGATCACGCCCAAATATAAAAACAGCAGAATCAATTCCGACGTCAACCGGGCATCCCATACCCACCAACTGCCCCACATCGGTTTACCCCACAAAGAACCAGTAACCAGCGCCAGAAAGGTAAAACACGCTCCCACAGGTGCACTACTGATGCAAATAATTTCGGCCAGTTTCATATGCCAAATCAATCCAATCGCGCCACATACCGCCATCACTGTATAAATGAACAACGACATCCACGCGCTGGGTACGTGTACGTATATTATCCTAAAACTATCGCCCTGCTGGTAATCCGCCGGAGCTTCTACTAGGCCGCCCCATAAACCGGCGCCGATCAGCCCAATGCACAATACGCTAAGCCAAGGCAACAGCGCACCGGTGAAACGGTAGAAATACGGGGGGGAACCCATTTCATGATAAAACCTAACTAATCTATTCAACTCAAACTCATTTTCAATGCGGCAGCCGTCGGCAACGGCGCTAAAGCCAACCCCAAAGCTAACAACGCCGTTAACATGGACAGCTGGGCGGTAACTGGCATTCCGTTGGCAGCCACTTGTACGGCGTTACTGCCAAATATTAATACCGGAATGTACAAAGGTAGCACAAGTAAGGAGATGATAATCCCTCCCCGCCTCAACCCCACAGTCAGCGCGACACCAATCGCTCCAACCAGACTCAGGACCGGCGTGCCCAGCAGCAAAGTCAGGAATAATGTCTGCAAACCCTCGCTAGGCAACCCAAGCAGTATAGCTAATACAGGCGCAATCATCAGCAAGGGTAATCCCGTCACCAACCAATGCGCAGTCACTTTGGCTAACACCAATATAGTAACAGGATGCCCGCTTAGCAGCAGTTGCTCTAGCGAGCCATCTTCAAAATCCGAGCGGAATATCCCATCCAGCGACAACATCGCTGCAAGCATCGCCGCAACCCAGATCACGCCCGGAGCCATCGCTGTCAATAACTTGGGTTCGGCACCGATCCCCAACGGAAACAGGGTCACCACTATGACAAAAAACAGCAAGGGGTTAACCGCTTCGGATCGCCTACGGAAGCTAATAATTAGATCTCGCTTCAACAGAAAATAAAATGCTCTAAGCAGCGACCGCTGATTCATCAATTCAAGCGAATACGTTGCATTGTCACATCGCTGATCCCTAGATCATGGTGAGACGTCAACACAACGATTCCACCCTCAGAAACGTAGGATGCGATCAATTCTTCAAATAGTGCTATACCCGCTTTATCCAATGCAGTAAATGGCTCGTCCAGAATCCACAATCGACTGTCTGTCACCAATAGCCTTGCCAGCGCCAACCTGCGCCGCTGTCCCGCAGATAGCGCAAGGGTTTGTACATCCTCGTAGCCATTCAATTTGATACGATACAAAATCGTTTCTACTGAACAACTCCCGGGTTTAGCCAAGGCCCGTGCAAGTTGCAGGTTTTCAAGCACGGTCAGATCGCGCTTAATCCCATCATGATGGCCTACATATGCCATTTGCTGATGATAAGCCGGGCCCAATTCGTTGATCGCCTCACCGCACCACAACACCTGTCCCGAATCTTGGGTTCGAATACCGCAAAGTGTTCGCAAAAGCGTCGTCTTACCACTACCGTTGTGACCCTCAACCAATAGTATTTGACCGCGATTTAGGCTGAAGTTCAAACCGTCAAATAATACCAAGTCATCGCGCGAACAAACCAAATCGATCACGTTCAAATTCGTATCGGCGGTAAAATCGTTAGCGCCCCGCGCCATATAATCTGCTGTCCTCTGCCACTGACGCCCAAAACGATTGATTATACTTTTGTACTGTTCATAACGCGAGTGCAGAATCTAGGGCTACAATAAATTAGATACCCAGCTTCTTTTACTCGATCTACATATGAATTTAGCTATATCAGACACGGAATTTTGCAGCAAAGACCTGCAATTTTAAACTGGATCTATTGGTTTCCGAGTAACTTGCCCACATCGCGCAAATACCAATATGCTTAGAAATCCAACTAAATACTCGGCCAACAGCATTCATCATAGGGTACCATCGAAATCGATTCTATATCCTACGATGATATAGTAGTTTCCATCGTTTGCTAAGGTACCAATGGTATTGGGAACATTATGGGTTACAAACTCTCCACCAACCTCCGCTTCGAATTGAATCCAACGGCGTAAGCGATATCGCATTCTCATCGATGGCGCAAATGTCCAGTCGTCAACGCCGTTTTCATGAGCCGCGCGGTAGTCCACTCTAAAACGAGGTGCGATATCGAAGTCGGTGCTAAAAGGATAGCGGGTATTGATAACAATCCCGTAACGATTAGATGTCTGCAATGAAGCGTAACGAAGATCCAAGCCCACAAGATCGCCGGAGGTAATCAAATTATTTCCGAATATTTGAGCTGATGCGAAGTATTCCCAACCGAAACCAGCTATTCCGTCTATATTAACGATATTCGCCCCCCCCTGATTAGGATCAAAAAAGGTCGATTGGGTTGAATTGAATTTGGTAGCGGTAAAATCTCCACTAATTTGAAATTTATCACTAATCGGTTGTGAAAATCCCAACGTTCCGGTCATACTTTCGCTTGTGTTCCGCCGGGCTAATTCACGAATCTCGCCGGTATTGGCGAATCCCAAAAGTTCTCTGATATTGTTGAATGAAAATGCACCCAGCAACGCATTGCTTGTCGTCAAAATGGGCGATTTTCTGTATTCTAACAACATATTAATATTGGTCTGCGACGGGAGCCGCCAATTCCCGTTGAAACTAAGAATGTTAAGCTGGTTATACAATAAATCGTAATCTAAAAGGGAAAAGGCGTTAGCCGTCGCGGACGAAAACTGGGCACTGCCACCTACTGCCAAACGATCCTGCGTCCCGTCGACAAATTGTTGAATGAAAAAGGTATTAAAATCTATTGCGGTATCAAACGGCCCATCAATTCCCAAAAAATCCGCATTAATTCCATAAAAAATATTATCCTGACCGGCACGAGTGACACTTGAATATTCTACTGGAAATCCAACAACAGCGTTCAACCTCACCCAGTCTGCAACCATGTAGCCAGCCTTGACTCCATCAAACCGGCCCAAAATGCCGCCGGTATAGCCAATTTGGCGCCCCAAACGTGCTTCAAATCCTAGGGTGTCGTTGGCTAAATCCAAATATCCGTTGGTTATGCGGGTTGTATCCGGAGGACCGTTATCAAGTGTATTAAACAATTGCCCACCGGCAAAATTTGCACGAATATCCCACTCTTCGGTTCGAATATTTCCGGTTAGAAACAAATCAGCCTGGACAGCGGATTGGGAAACACGAGTACCATTATCCGTAACGACAACAAAGCGATTATAAAAATTTGAGAAACTGCCATAAAAATCCGCATTGAATGAATCTGGCTTTTCCTGATCTTGGCGTGAAGCCCGTAATGATTCTCTAGGTTCATCTCCGGCCGTGACTAAGCTTTGCAACCGTTGGTTAACCCGCTCGGCGTCAGGACCCTCTTCCGGGTAAAGTTGTAAATACTTTTCATAGCTCGCTTTAGCTTGCCCGGATTGACCGGTTAATTCCTCAGCAAGCCCTTTAAATTCAAGTGCCTGACGCTGCTGAGTATTGGCCGCCGAATTCAAAACCTGATCATAATTAGCGATGGCAGCAACATAATTCTGCTTGGCCATTTCGATACGACCTTGGCGCATTAATTCCTTTACCTGTTGTTCCACTTCGGGCGAAGCCGCACCATTGAGACCCAATGCGCCGGCAGCGCCGGCAGCACCTGCTGCACTTGAGGCAGCGGCAGGACCCTTTTGTTTTGAAGTCGGGTTATAGACCGTAACATTAAGTTGCAAACCATCCGCAGACCCACTCACGTCGAAGCGTACGGTGGTGGCAAATCGAAATGTAATCGTGGGTTGCTGACTTAGATTTCGATCATATACCACCTGCCTTAGCGGCAAATCCCGCGTTGGTTGCCAAGGATAACTTTGACGTTGTTCCAACAGAGGGTCTGCCGTTATACCGTCCAAAGCGATCATTTCGACCACCAGCAAATCGCCCCTCGAGGTCGGCGTATGCATGCGATACGTCAGTCGACGCGCCAACGACACCTTAACGACCGAATAATCATCGAACGGCTCAACACTGACCTTTTCTATAACATCAGCCTGAGCGTTTAGACTAAAACACAAAAATAGAATTGCAAGTACAACAATCGGTGACAAGATCCTGATATTTTTTCTATCGTTCATCGGCACGGGTAATAGGATAGCTATAGCGCAGCATTTAAAGAGTCTATTATTCATTGATATCACTCAATTAATTGCATAATCCCGGCAGGGAGAAACCTACGCTGCTACACCAATCAATTGTCGAGCCGTGGCAGAAACCCGCCCCACAGTCGGTAGGTGGGCCCGGATGCGGCGCGGCAGGTATAAAAGGCGGTCGAATGCTCTCGTGACACGCGCTACAATTATTGCTCGCGCCTCCGGGGATTCCTGCGCCTCTCGCTATTTCGTTGTGATCCACCCGACGAACAGGCCAATTGCCAACGGTCGTATGGCAGGCTGCGCAATTATTGGTGCTGTCAATTCCGCCTCGAATATGTCCGGGCTGCCGTCCGCCATAACGGGAACCGTTAAAATGGCATACAATACATTGGCCCGCCTGCGCTTCGGGAATTGCTGCATGATCAACCCGCGCCACATTCTGCCAGGTACGTGTATTTCTGTGGCAAGAATCGCAATCATTCGCGGTACGGATATGCTGTGGCGGCTTCCCGTCTGCGAGCACTCCGTTGTGACAGCGATAGCACGCCCCGCGAACTTCGAGATGATCCACCCGTCTCACGGGCACCCAGCTATTAGCGGTCGAAGTCTGGTGGCAATTCTCGCAATTATCAGTACTCAAAATATGCATCGCTCCCTTACGCGATGCTGTACGAATTCCTTGAGACCCATGGCAACCTCGACAAGTGCGCGGTGTCCCTTCAAAAGTTCCGAAAATATGACAATCAGTACATTCCGCTACTCTGTGAACAGCGGATAAATCAAATCCTGTCTCGGCAAGATGGTCAAATTTGTCTTTCTCACTATCATTTGAATCTGCAATAACCGTGCTGCAGCAAAAACCTAATACGATCAGTGTGGTTATTCGCACCATACGATCTATCGATCGTTTTAAACGGTGATGTAATTTTGTTATCTCAATCATCTGCAGCTAGATTTATATTTGATTACTATTTACCAACAAATGAACCTGAACAGTTCAAAGCGGTCCCGTCCCGTAAATCTATATCAAAAAAGTTAATCGCCTTGGCCAAGCTTGCCAAAGGCCTCGGTATTGTGGCACCTTCGACAATCACGACCAAACTCTCCACGATGAATATCATCGCGTGAATGGCAGGCGTTACACTGAATTGACAGTTTGATTTTGCCATCTTCGACCGGTTCAGTATGGCAAGCCAAACAATCCAAACCCTTATGCGCCCCCGTCAAAGGATAATCTGATTGTTTGTCATGATCAAAATGCCAAATTTTCCAATCATTGGGCGTATGACAAGCCTGACATTCGACACCTAACTGCTTTTTGTGGATATCATCTGACTCATGGCACGCGTTACATTCCAACGGCGCTTCTTTATATTGACTCGATAAGTGGCATTGTTCACAAGCAGTACCCGCATGTAATCCGATCAACGGAAATTTCGTCAAATCATGGTTGAATAGCACGTTTTCAGTCCAACTCACTTCATCGTGGCATTGCTCGCACTGTTTACCTTCTTCACCCTTATGGACATCATCGCCAAGGTGACAGGCGACACAGGCATCGTCCAGCTCTTCATCCACACGCCCACGGTGGCATGATTCACAACTGGCAGATTTGTGCTCGCCTTTGAGGGGATAATCAGTATCTTTGTCGTGATCGAACGACAACTTAGCCCAACCACTAACAGAATGACAATCTTTACATTCAGTACCATTTTTACTTCGGTGAACATCGTCATTTTCATGGCACGCGACACAAGTCCGTTTCAGTGGGCGATTAACATCGTTACCATGGCAGGCTTGGCAAGAAACTCGTTTATGCCTTCCTAATAGAGGGTAATCGGTATCTTTATTGTGATTAAATTTAAGTTCGGACCACTTCTTTTCGTTGTGGCAGTCGTCGCACGCTTTTCCATATTTCCCGGCATGGACGTCATTTAGCTTATGACAAGAATAGCAATCAACCGGAATATCTTTGTAGCGTTCATCCGGATGACAGCTTGCGCACGCAACTTCTTTGTGTTTATCGACCAACGGAAAATCAGTTTTGCTATGATCGAATTTCGCGCTATTCCACGTATCGACTTTGTGGCAGTCATCGCATTTTTCACCTAGATCGCCTTTGTGGGGATCATCCTCTTTATGACAATCCAAACATTTTAAACCGGCTTCGCGATATTTTTTATCAGGCGCATGGCAACCGGTGCAATTAACACCTTGGTGGGCACCTTCCAGAGGGTAATCCGAAAGATTGTGGTCGAATGTATCCGTATCCAACAAAACTATATCAAAGTTACGCCCCTTATGGTCCGTATGACAAGATTTGCAGGCCCTGTCTTCGCCAACCAATTGGTTTTTCCCGTGAAACCCGCGTTTCTGCTTGATATCCTCGTCGACTTTATCGTGACAATCTCGACATAATTTAGGTTGCGAAACTTGCTCATATGATTCGTGACATTTTTCGCATTCATCCTCATATTTTGCATGCCCCTGAATAAGATCTCCGGGCATCACCATCAATTTATCAATGTTGTCACTGTGAACATCTAACGCAACACCACAATACAGTATCCAGCCAATCAACCAATAACTGTACGATTTGGTCATAATTAATATTTATGAACAGAAATGACGTGATAAATACCCGTACCGATCAGCAATACGAACAGAGGGATGTGTAGAACGTGCCAAATGGCAAACACTCTTTCAAAAAAACGGAATTGCACAATACGAACCACAGTTTCAAGATGAGCGCCTAGATATTGATTTGCATCACGAGCTTGGCGGAGATATTGCTCTCTCGACCAGCCAGATTCTTTAGCCAAACGCCGCAATGTCCGTTTAATTAACGGTAACCCCCGGCGGTAAGCCAACCTCGCTCTTACACCCAAAAATAATAACTTGAAAAAACTAGTAAGAACGTTGCTGGAATGTTTCAGAGCATCAATTTCGAAGGCTTGAAGCTCATCTCGAAGATCGGGTACAGCTTGCAGTAAATTGTCCAAGCCCATCTTCGTCATAGCCTTATCGACTTTCAGCTGTTTCAGGGAAAAGCTGTTCCCGTACAATCCATAGTGTATTTTCCCGTATATGTATCGACCGATGATTCCGCTTGCGACGACAAGCGCCATGGACAATAGAGCAACATTGCTGTTAAACGCACCTAGACTAAAGTTACAGTGGTAGAGAATTAAAGAAGGACCGAGTAGGCCAAGCATCATATGCCCGCGAAACCAATATCGAATCGGTCCCCAACCCGACATCGCTTTTATTCGCTTACGTAGCGGATACAATAATAATATTAATATGGATACGCCGCCGCTTATACCTAGTGCATACCCTAAACCCGATTCGGGCGTAATGTAATTTTCCAATTCGATACGCCAACCGAGATATAAAAAAATACCGACAAAGAACAAATAAATTGGAGGAGCAAAACTAAGATCCGTCGGGTTATACATTTTTGCAATGATCTCTCGATCACGTTCGGACTCGTTATGGGCGCCAGATTTGCTCTGATCGTCTGGCAACTCGGAAACTTTCTTAGCCATCAATTTTGTTAAGAACAACTTAGGATTGGGAATTTATTTGCGAAATGTTATTTTTGAATTTGTTTGTCGACACGCCTAAGAAGTTGGGAAGCCATATCAATTTCTTAAGATTTAAGTCTAAACCATCGACACAAAAAAAAGCAAACAAATCAACAGGGCGAACCTCATTTGGCGACATTCGGGCTCGGCGTTGACATTCGGGCTCGGCGTTATTGAGCATCAGTTACATACCGTCATTCTAGAACCCATCTAGAAATTGTGATATAGGGTGTTGTTTGTATTTACAGGCCAGTCAGGTTGACACCTCCATTACGGATGCATGGAAATCCATGCACCCATATCGGCATGATTTAACACATTTCTAAAAAACAACATATAAAACAACACATAAATCCTGTCGCACTATTCCGACAGAGCGACGAAACGTGGTATTATTTCACTCAGATTTGTAATCTACAGCAGAAAGATCTTGCTTGCGCATCATTTGATAGAGATCGGCGCGGCAGCGACCGGCGGTTTTGGAAGCCTTAGTATTTTTGCCGCGCGTATGCGCCAATAAATCGTGCAAGTCGCTTTTCTCCAATTGATTTCGCGCAGCAATCGGCGATGATCGCCATCCCCGTCTACAAGCAGGATCTTTTTCTGTCGCATGGAATTCAATTTTCGTTTTAGTTATTGCTAGCGGCTCCGTGATTAAGAGCATTCCATGCCTGTTACGAATAACTGTTAAGCGAACTGGAGACACGATAAGACCGATCGTCTAAATAACGTTTAAAGAAGACCCAAAATCGATCAAAATAGCTGGTCCAGTAACTTCGATTCGGGGGCATACCGATCAATCATCGCAACAATCTTCTGCTGTCCGTTCAATTTGGCAATTGCCCTTGCATTCTGTTTCTTTTTGTTACGTATTTGGGTTTGCACATTTTTTTCCAGTAGCACCGCAACTATTTCAGAAGACCCGCGCTTGGCGGCAATCATCAATGCTGTATTCCCATAATTATCCCGCGCGTTGATATCAGCACCGGCTGATATCAGGCGCTTCACACAATTCGTATTACCCGCCTGGATCGCGAGCATTAGCGGCGTATTCGCGGTTTTCGTTGCTAAATTAACCGATGCACCTTGTAGAAGTAAATAATCAACTAGCGACGAATCCCCTTTAAACGCAGCTTGAGCAAGTACCGAATAACCTTTATGATCCTGTTTGTTCAAATCTCCATTCGTATTGAGTATTGCTGCCGCGCCGTGCATCCATCCGGAATCAACGGCATACCACAATGCCGTTCTCCCCGATGAATCCGACCTATTGACGTTATTTGTGCGACTTAGGATTTGATCCGTCAATGACTGATTCTGTTGCTGAACCGCATATATTAACGGAGTCTTCGCGCCGTCTGGGGCGGAATCCACGCTCGCGCCCAATGAAATCAAAAGCTGTGCGGCCTTCACATGTTTTTTCGAAAGCGCCCGAATCAAGGATGTACGGCCGCTAGAATCTGTCGCATCAATGCTTGCGGAAGAACCGTGCAGCAGTCTTATCGCGTCATCATGTCCACCGGAAGATGCTTGAATTATAGGAAGTTTATCATCATCACCCGCCAAATTTGGCTGGGCTCCAAAGTCAAGCAATATTCTCATAGTGCTGAGATGACCGTGAGCACTAGCCCGACCCAACGGGGTAAATCCTTGCTGGTCGATGCCATTTACATCGGTGTTGGGCTCTGTAAGCAAGGTTCTTACAACATCATCCTGCCCCCGCCACGAAGCCATCGACAGACTATCCCAACCACGAAACGGATTTGTTCCGCTCTGTTGATCTGGCGCCTCATCTAATTCATGCAATACAGTCAGCGGAACTTTCGCTTTGGATGCTACGGAAATTCGCCGAGTGGCGCCGGAGCGTTCTAGTAATGAAACAATTCGCCGCTGTGATGCGCGGACTGATTTATCAACATTTTTGACGCGTTTAAGCGCGACACTTAGCGCCGATTGTCTTTTTTTATTGAGATCATTAACCAACGCATGGTGATGTAGTAACGACTTAACTGATTCAAATGAATCTGAATGGGTTGCCAAAATAAGGGCCGTAGCACCATTTTTATCGCGGTCGTTAGGATTAGCGCCAACATCGAGTAATAAGTCAATTATAGATGCGTGACCGTTTCGTGCTGCTAACAGCAATGCGTCGTCGCCAAACTTGTCTTTCAATGCGATATCAGCCTTGCGGTCAATTAGTATCCGTACAATTTCGGCTCTGTTGGCTTCAGCCGCATCCATGAGCGCCGTTCGACCATGAACGTCTCGCTCGTTAATATCGGCACCATGATCCAAAGCATCAATGACATCATAACGATTACCCCGCAAGGCACTTAGGCGTAGTCTTTGATCTGTTAACGATGTCGCTTGAATTTTTTTTGTATCAAGGACCGGACTCAATGACTTATGCGGTGCGAGGTGGGTTTCGCCAAGCTTCGCTCTCGCCATAGCATGACCTGCGGTAGCCGCTTTTGCGTACCAGTGCTGGGCTGCCTCGATATCTTTTTGTGTCCCCCGCCCCCGATCATACATTGCACCGACCAAATATTGTGCTTTGGTATGATCCTGGTCCGCCGCTTTTAGTAGCCAAAAAAACGCTTTATCGTAATTTTTATCGTTTCGAAAAAGCACACCCAGCTGGTATTGAGCTTCCGGATCATCCGATTCGGCCAACGGTTCCAATAGATTGATTGCACCTGTCGTATCGTGCAGGCGTATAGCTTTCTTTGCCTCATCAAGACCCGTGGTTAAGGCATTGACGTTAAAAGATAATATTGCGGACAAAAAAATGAAAAATAATCGAGGCATAGTTCTTACCAATAAAAATATGTATTAACGGTCGCAAGGAATTTTTGGATCGGGTTAGTTGAGCTATAACGGCGTTCCATACTTTGTTTTGAGTTCAATGCCAACACTTTGAAGAAACGGTGTTGGCAGTTCACCGCCTGCGCAAATGATTACTGCATCATTCGGCAGTTCAAACCGCTCACCCTGGCTTTCAATTTCCACGTGATGATCCTTAATCGATTTCAAATTTGAATTTCGTAAAACCGTCAATCGCCCTTCCGTCTCTGCTTGCTCCAATTTTTGCCGGTTTTTTTCTTTTGCCCGACTGAAAACATCCCCACGGTATGAAAGCGTTACTTGTGTACCGGGTTGATCGGCAATACTCGTAGCGGCTTCCAAAGCACTATCCCCCCCCGAAACGACTAGTACGTGCTTGCCTTGGTATTGTTCCGGATCGATGAGTCGATATACCGTTTTGGATTTGTCTTCACCCGAAATACCCAGTTTTCGCGGTGTACCTCTTCGCCCGATGGCCAGCAACACGGTTCGAGCACTGTATGTATTCTTGGAAGTTTTAACAATAAAGCTGGTTTTCTCCCCGGCACTCGGCTTAATCGCCTCAACACGCTCGCGGTAAGAAATTTCCAATCCAGCCTTCTCAACAATGCCCTCAAGCAATTCTAATAATGCTTCCTTGGTTGTGAGTTTTAAGTGCACACGGCCAACAATAGGGAGATCGGCAGGCTCGGTCATCACAACTTTTCTTCTTGGATATTGAAATATAGTGCCACCCAAAGAATCTTGCTCGACCGTTACAAAATTTAAATTTTTCTGTTTAGCAGCAAGCGAGGCCGCAAATCCAGCGGGTCCGGCGCCAACAATCAAAACATCTAAATCGGCAGCCGAATCTGTCATCGATAGATTTTTTTCGACGGCGTCTATCGCTTCTTGACCTTGTTTGAACGCGTTACGAATCAAACCCATGCCCCCGAGTTCCCCCGCAACATAAATTCCAGGGACATTAGTTTCAAAATTCGGTTTTACCACGGGTAAATCCACGCCTCTTTTGGATGTCCCAAAAACCAGTGTGATGGCGTCGACCGGACACGACGCATAGCACGCCCCGTGGCCAATACATTCTGTTGGATTTATTAATTCAGCCTTACCGCGGATTAACCCTAAAACCGGCGCATGAGATTGTTCTGGGCAAGCGTGAATACAAGCTTGACATCCAATGCAACGGTTGGGGTTGATGACCGGATGAAGGGACGCCGGTTCGGTAAGTCCGTCTCTGATAACCTGCCGTTTGACCTTATCGTTTTTATTTTGCTTGCGAATCCGTAACGAAAAGTAGGTGAACCAAATCAACGTCATGAAGGATGCATAAATCATATAATGTGCATACATAAATCTTATCCTTTTTTGACCCGTAATAGAAAACAACACACGTTAGAGAATGTGTACCAATGGCCTATCAATCTGGATTTTCCAACGATCAGTATTCGAACAATGCAAAAACAAGGTCATTGGCCGGTTCAATAGAATTTCTATTCTTATCGTCGCCCGCATCAATTCGCTGGATGGATTGTCTAGCTATACCTCGCAGAATAGGCACTTCTAGTTCCGTTTACTAAAGTAGTAGATGACAAATTTACATATCGTCAACAGATCTGTCCAACTCAGCACGGCGAACTGTGACGACGGTAACATGATCAAGTCATATTAATTCGAATACACCGCCCTACCCGAACATTCACAATGGTTATTGATCTGCTGAAAGTTAAATTCAGTATCGGATTAACTGGTATAGAGGGAAGCACAATGCATGCCATGTACGGTATCGATGGACTGATTAGAGGATCCTAATCAATTTCGTTAGCGGTCTATCAATGGCCTCCAGTCCACTAATTCAGTGAGTTGAGTACCAACAATTCCCAATTCAATTTGTTGCGACAATCGAAATTAAAGACTCATTTTATCGTCCACGATTGGATCCAATACTGTTGTCGAATAGCGACAACATATCCACATGCTGAACCGGCGTTAATCTTGTGGATTTGGATTATCCAAAAATAGAATGTATGATTATAAAAAACATTCTAAATAATTTTTAGAACAACTCTTAAAGAATACTCAATTTCCACCAATCATCAAGAACTTGGCCGCGTAAACTGGTTAACTTCACTTAATTAATTTAAGCTATCCTATCGTGAAGCTCTTTTTGTATTGGTTTGCTTACATCGGAAAAATGTGGAGATTGATCTTGTCTTTAGCGTCGCCCTAAAAATGCGGTTGGAAGTAAAGGATCCGTTTGCGCAATCACTTCTAGTCATTAAGAATCGAATGGCTATACGCCTAAAATGATCGAAACATTTTGCCCATTTGAAGCGTTATGATTCGATACATTTTTCGAGAGAAATCCTAAATTCATCAAAATGTAGATTACAACCACTAAAGTTCGATGCGACGAAAAAAGATCATTTATGTCGATGGAGACGGGGATCGTCGACAGTTGCTGCAAAATCTACTCACTGGGGTCCAGTTTGATGTTAGTGTTGCGCAAGACAGTAAAACAGCAACCACCTTGATACACAACCGGCAATTTGATGTTGCAATTGTTGAACTGTGTCAAACCAAAGGAGATGGCATTGCGTGCATGAACCTTATCCACCAAGTTACGCCGAGACTGCCAACGATTATTGTCGCCGATAACGGTAGTATAAACACCGGTGTAGAGGCCATCCATAAAGGCGCGTTCACATTTGTGCCAAGACCGTTCGACCCCAAAGAGCTGATTTTTTTGATCAATCAAGCCTGCAGAGACAAGCTTGAAAAAAACAAACATCGGGCGTGTCGGGAGGTGGTTGCGCAGTTTAAACACGGAATTGTTGGAAAAAGCCAGCGCATGTCCGATATTCTGAAGACTATAGATCGCGTCAGTCATTGCGACTCGACCGTCACGATCTATGGCGCGAGCGGCACGGGCAAGGAAATGGTTGCTCGGGCAATTCAACAAACCAGTCAGCGCCGGTATAACAAGTTCATTACGGTCAATTGCGCTGCGATTCCCGAACATTTATTAGAAAGTGAATTGTTCGGCCATACACAGGGCGCTTTCACCAGTGCGTCGACGAGTTCGCCCGGTCTTTTCCAGCAAGCCGACAGGGGAACCATTTTTCTGGATGAGATTGGAGAGATACCGTTGGCGGTACAAACCAAGCTGCTGCGTGTCATTCAAGAACGGCAGGTCCGGCCGGTGGGGGCTGTCGACCCGGTCGATTTAGACATCCGTATTATTGTCGCGACGAATAAGGATCTTGAACAAGAAGTCAGATCCGGCCGCTTCCGTGAGGACTTGTTTTATAGAATCCACGTTATTCCTATCGAGCTTCCGTTGCTGCGAGAACGTAAAGAAGATATTCCTCTACTGACCGAACATTTTTTGAAGAAATGCAGTCAGAAAATGCGCATACGATATAGACCGCTAGCCCGCAGCACCATGGACCGATTGATGCAATACGATTGGCCGGGAAATATTAGGGAATTGGAAAATCTATTCGAGCGTGTCGTGGCGCTCCATCAAGAGGGTGTCGTCCCGGAAGAAATGATCCTGCCGGAAATTGGCCAAAGTCTACCGCCGATTACCCCGCTGACTGATGCGCGAAATCAATTCGAGAAAAGCTACTTGCACGATTTATTGGCGCATACACGCGGCAACATTACCAAGGCTTCCAAAATCGCCGGTCGCTACCGCGCCGATCTGTATCAAATGATGCGCAAGCACGATCTTTCTGCTGTAGATTACAAATCTGAGTGAAATAATACCACGTTTCGTCACTCTGTCGGAATAGTGCGACAGGATTTATATTACTGTTTTATATGATATTAATATACATTCACATCGAAGTTACATAGGCATGATTGAATGGATTTCCATACATTTTTTTTTCGAATACAGTATTCACAACATGGCACAAATAAAGGAAACACCCCATTTCACAGTATCTTAGAAGCTGAATTATGCTTTTGGCATAACCATTGCTTTATTTCCCTGTAACCAATAAGGTGCGGCGGAAGGACAAACCAAAATAATCTGCGACCCACTTGGTTTGGCACTTTTTTAAACAACTAGCTCTTTTGAAGAATTGGAATTGGTTCACAATTTCAATATCGAAAAAGGGCGAAAGATATCTAACCGTTAGGAGTATCACAAAACGAAGCCGAAAATTCAGTTAAATTTAAAAATGAAACAAACCTCAGTAAAAAAATTAATATTAAATTTAAGGAGATATTAATGAAGATCACACACGGGCCAACAAAGCCCTTCCATAAACTATTAGTGTTGGCAGCAATGTCTTTTATGGCAATGTTATTGCCCCACAGCGCATTTGCGTTTCCTGATCCAACCAAAGTTCAGGCTTTGCTCGATGCGGTTACAGCAAACTGCCCCGATGGGACTGTAGATCCACTCCCAAATACTTTTGATTGCGCAACTTGCCACGTAACAGTCGGGCTAAAGCCCTTGACCCCAAAAGGCCAGGCTATCAAAAACACGTCTTCGTCACTCTGCGCAGCACCCGCCAATAACGCACCCACCGCCAATGCCAACGGGCCATACTCGGGCCAGGCAGGCGCTAGCGTTGCGTTCAGCAGCACGGGTTCTAGCGATCCGGACGGCGATACATTGACCTACGCGTGGGATTTCGGTGACGGTGCCTCCAGCACACAATCCAATCCGAGTCATACTTACGCGGCAGCGGGTACCTTCAATGTCAGCCTCACCGTCGATGACGGCAACGGCGGCAGCGATACCGCGAATACCACCGCGAATATCACCGCACCACCGCCGCCGCCTCCGAGCAACAACGCGCCGACGGCCAACGCGAATGGTCCATATTCAGGCCAAGCCGGAACCGCGGTTTCTTTCAGCAGCGCAGGCTCAAGCGATCCGGATGGTGATACATTGACCTTTGCGTGGGATTTCGGTGACGGCGCAACCAGCACCCAATCGAATCCGAGTCATACCTACGCGGCAGCAGGAAACTTCACTGTAAGCCTGACCGTTGATGACGGTAACGGCAGCAGCGATACCGCGAATACAACGGCGACGATTGCGGCTGCACCGCCTCCACCTCCGGGCAACAACGCGCCGACGGCCAACGCGAATGGTCCATATTCCGGCCAAGTCGGAGCATCGGTTTCTTTCAGCAGCGGAGGCTCAAGCGATCCCGATGGTGACACGTTGTCCTACTCCTGGGATTTCGGCGACGGTGCATCTAGCTCACAAGCGAATCCGAGCCATAGCTATGCGGCAGCAGGAAACTTCACTGTAAGCCTGACCGTGGATGACGGCAATGGCGGCAGCGATACAGCGACCACAAGCGCGAATATCACTGCAGCACCGCCTCCGCCACCAACCGCAAACCAGGCACCTACGCTGACGATGATCGGCGATTGGAACCTGAAGGTAGGAGACGTGCTCGCTGTCCCATTGAGCGCAACAGATCCTGAAAATGATTCGTTGATGTTTGATGTCTCGGGATTACCGGCTGAATTTGCACTGACGGACAACGGCGACGGCACAGGCAGTATCGACGGCATGGCCACAACAGCAGGACAATACGATGTGACCGTTACTGTAACGGAAACGACGACGTCGACACCGTTATCAGATTCCGAGATGTTTACCATCACGGTTAAGGACGATGTCGTCACCACCCCGACCTATAGGGTTAAAGAAGCCGAAGCCGAGTGGGATCGCGAAAAGAAGATCCTGAAGGTCAAAGGCAAAATCAAACCTATCGCGAGGGGCACGGAAGACGAAGACATGTGTAGCGCAGTAGATGGAGAAATCGTATCCATTAGCAATGCAGATGGCAAAGCGTTATTTGATACGACGATTAATTGTGAGAACAAATTCAAAGCACGGATGAAAGTCCAGCGTGATTTGATTACTTGCAGAATCGAAGTTTCAGCCGATTTCCTCGAATCCAAAACTATCAGAGTCGGTGGATGTAAAGACGGCAGGAATGAAGATAGAGATGAGGATGATGAGGATGATGAGGATGATCATCATGCATCCGTGGATACAGATTTTGTACCCGCGATATCAACCGTCGCAGCTGTGGAAAATAGGATCGCGTGGGTCAAAAAATGGCTTCGTTCACTCGAAGCCAAAAGAAACCGTCTGGATAAAAGGCAGAAACGCGCGGCGCGACTATGGGGGGACTCGCCAGCCTGAAACACAACGATAGCCTTGTTTCAACGGTATTCAATACTCTCCCAGGGTTTGGTTGAATACAAGGTTGTCTAACCTCGCAACTCAAGGGCCGGCGAATAACTTCGCTGGCCCTTTACTTTTTTTGTATTGTGTATAACAAAAGCGTTTCTACGCCTTTGTAGTATCTCGAACTATGCCCGTCAGTCATGCCAATAGCTGGATAAGCGAAAATAAAAAATCTACTGGACGTTTTAAAATCTAACCTGCTTCTAAGAACATGGTTATTTGCGCTGCTGAATTTGTTCGACCGTGGGAATTCTATAAGTAAAATCATTGACTATGCCACATAAGAAAATAATCCAAGACAGATTAGAGTTTTTGGAAATAGATACGAACACCTCGCTATATCTGGATAAACTACAGGAATTGTTAATACCGGCAATCGATAACATGCTGGATCGCATGTATGAACAAATCCTGGCAGTTCCCGAACTTCAAGCGCTATTCCCCAACGAAAGCACTATTAAGGCGGCCCGCGAAGCTCAAAAAAAACATTGGCTGAGCATGTTATTCAGCAAAGATTTCGGCAAGAATTCCGGCAAAATTTATTTTGATAACGCCGAGCGGATCGGTACCACCCACGAGCGTATCGGCTTAACCTTGGGTTGGTACGTGAATGTTTATTGCTTAATGATCAATAAATTTGTTAGGCTCGCGGCCGACCATTTCTCCGGTGATGCAGTTGAACTGACACAGATGGTTCAGGCGATCAATAAAGCTGTGTTTCTGGATATGAATTTTGTCATCGACAGCTACCTAAAGGCGAAGGATAAATCGATGAAATATTTATTGATCGAAGCTGAACTCTTTACATCCGAACGCAAAAAGATGGATGAGACCTTAGCGAAGGACGCCAATGGTCTGCAATCTTGTCTAGAGAGTATTCGCAAGCAAATTGAGTCATTGGTCAAGGAAACCGAGTCCCTTAATAACCAGCTAAATGACGCCGAAAATAGATTTGGCGCCGGTGATGCACAATTAAAAGCAGCACTAAACCAAACCAAACGAACCGGTTTAGAGCTCAAAAACGAAATTCAGGAAGCATATTCACCGAT
The DNA here is from genome assembly GCA_964619885.1 of uncultured Methylococcaceae bacterium. GTDB lineage: Bacteria > Pseudomonadota > Gammaproteobacteria > Methylococcales > UBA1147 > CAZUGA01. The sequence goes on along the minus strand of CAZUGA010000006.1, from coordinate 53,674 downwards.
ACAACAAGCCATCAACGACAGCGCCGCACTTGCTGAGCGTATAAGTACACTGAAAGAGGAGTTTGAACAACTTCAACACAAACATAAACTGCATTATTTTCCGTCGGAAAACGATAGCCTCTACGAAAAGCTTAAGTCATTTTTAACCTCCACATTGCGCTAACCTGAGTCATTTTCGTATTAGTTACGAAAAAACTCGTTAATGACTAATTTCGGAGATCAACCGCACATCACCGCCGCGCTCGCCGGGTGCGTTAATGATCAGTTTTGTTCTATAATAGAGTATGCCATGCTATCGTACACCCGATTTTAACACCCGCTCGGGAATGCGGTAAGGAAACAAGTAAAATCTAGCAGCCATCGTCAAAATGAATATAATCAAAAAAATACAACTAGTTAAATGGATTGCTCTAATTGTTGCCGCATCGTCAACGTTTGCAGATGAGAAACCTGAGGGTACAGCTCCGCTTAGTGAAGCTGAACTTTCGAACTATTCGGTCGGACCAGGAGATGTTCTAGATATTATAGTCTGGAAAGAACCGGAACTTGTTCGACAGATTGTTGTTCCTCCGGACGGCGTCATAACTTTCACTCACGCAGGAAGGATCAAAGTAGAAGGCAAATCCCTCGACCAGATTCAGAAAATCCTCGAAGAGCGCCTCGGCAAGATTATTGTCGACCCGATTGTTACCGTATTTTTGCTAAGCTACACTAGCAACAAGATTTTTGTCATCGGCAAAGTAAACCGTCCGGGAGAATTTCCAGTAACTGGGCAGGTTGATGTCATGCAGGCCCTGGCAATGGCCGGCGGGATGGCCTCATTCGCCGACAAAGATAGTATTAACATTTTACGCAGAAAAGAAGGCGTCTTGAGCTCAATACCTTTTGATTATTCTCAAGTAGCAGATGGCGAAAATCTCGAACAAAATATTATTCTTGAAAAAGGTGATATCGTCGTCGTTCAGTAATTGATATTCTGTGGCATTTTTTGTCTGGCTAGTCCGGTGTCTTTGATTGGCAATCGACCTATAAATGGGTCAGGATATTTCGGCCATTTTCGGGTTTATTTATTTCCGATTCTCGTTTTCGCATTTACCTCGTCTCAAAGCGCTTTCGCGGAATGGAGCGTTCAACCTTCCGTTCGCGCTGGCCAGGAATACAATGATAATTTCAATTTAACAGCGGATCCACTGGCAGTCTGGAACACTAATTTCAGAGGTAGTCTTCGATCAACGTTTAAAACCGAACAATCACAAACCGATTTTTTCGGTGAATACCGAGGCTTTCGGTATTTGAATGAATCAAACCTTAATGCTGACGACGGTACAGTCAGACTGACAACGAACCATATTAGCGAATACAATCTTTTTGAATTAAGCGGCGAAGCGATTCTTGACCATCCTTCATCGGCCCAACTGCAGGCAGGCAACCAGAATTTTAACCGAATCGAACGACTTCGTTGGAATATCTCGCCATCATGGACCTGGACTCCTAATGAGTATTCAAAGTTACAATTGTATTACCGATACGACAATATATCCTATGATGAAAATCCCAATATAAGAACGACGAGATCCGATTTCTTTTCGCACAGCGCAAATAGCTCCTATACTTACGCGCTTGAGGAATATACAAGTATCTTTGGCAATATATCCTTTATCGAAAACGTCAACGACGAATTAAATTTCAAATCTGACCAAATTAGCCTTCAGGTAGGAATCAACCATTCATTCTCTGAAACCTTTGATATCTCCATGTCCGGGGGCGGTGTAATTCTATTGTCGGAAACAGAGATTCCCCGCCTAGTCCTAAATCCTGCAACGTCTACTTTCAATATCGTATCCGAGAAAGTGAGCAATTCTCAGTCGGGATATATTATGAATATTTCCGTTAATAAAACCTTTTCTCATACCAAACTAACCGCTCAATATTTCCGAAACCTGACACCCACTATTAACGGTGGGCAAGTCATCGAAGACAATTTTTCTTTGTCGGCTTGGCACCAAATTAGCGAATATCTTCATACCTCCATTGGCATTGGCGCTTCACAATTGGACTCCATTCAATCAACCCTATCGCAGGCAGATCGCCGCAATATATACGCCAGAATTTCCTTCTCCTGGCAGTTTTTCGAAGGATGGTGGCTAGACGGCGGGTATAGATACAGATGGCTGGATCGAGAAGGAATTGGCGCAAGAGACGGGAATTCTGTCTACGTGAATTTACGCTTCGACTGGTCACCCATATTATTCGATTAGGCTATACGCTTGGTGGCACAAAGTATTCCACTTGTGCTATCAATAATATTTTTTAGAAACGAATAAAACCGACCGCTGTCTAAAAAAGGACTATAATTTTAAGCGGCAGGCCACCCGACAAATTACGGACCGGAAAAATAGCTAGTATCACATGGAAAACAGATGAATACAGATATTGATAATGAGCGAAACACTCTCGTCAGGTTAAGAAACATATACAGTACGGAACCGGCAAGGACAGTACCAGATCGATACTCCTATGACCAAACCCGCAATGTTGAAACCTTCACTTCTACTTTGGAAGAAAATCGCATAGTTTCGGCGGTTAAACCGGGAGATTTCACAAATTCCTATAAGATATTGCGCAGTCAAATCTTACAGAAAATGAAGGCCAACGGATGGAATACACTAGGTGTTACGAGTCCCGGTCACAGCGAAGGGAAAACCCTAACTGCCACCAACCTTGCGATCAGTCTAGCGCTTGAAGTAAATCATTCCGTTCTGCTTGTAGATGCAGATATGCGGACCCCTGGTGTGGCTGCAAATTTTGGCATTAAGACCGAATACGGCTTAGCGGATTACCTAACTAGCGATGTCCCAATGGAAGATTTGCTGATACATCCCTATCGTATAGACCGTTTCATAATGATGCCAGGAGGGGGGCCAATTCCCAATTCATCTGAAATTCTTTCATCACAAATGATGTTGGATTTTATCGCGAATGTGAAGCTGCGCTATCCGTCAAGAATTGTAGTTTTCGATCTGCCTCCAATATTGGTTGCCGGCGAATCGCTGAATATTGCACCCCACATCGACTCAATATTACTCGTGATTGAAGCGGGCAAAACAAAGAAAGAGGATATCGTCCGCTCGAAAGAATTATTAGCGCAGTCAAACTTGCTCGGTACTGTATTGAGCAAATCCTAAAAAACGAGTATTTATTTGATTCTTTTTTTAATCTGGCGTATATCACCTTTTACAACGCTGTCCGTAAAACATATATGACCCTACAGGGTGTCCTTGATCAACCGCGCTTCTTCGGACCCCTGAAAAGATTGCCCCAGTTTCAAGGCTTGACTCAAATGATCTTTAGCCTTTTCCTTATCGCCGTTTTTATAGTACGCAATACCCAGATGATATTGAAAAACTGCTTGTTCCGGAGCTCTTTCTACAGCTTTACTCAAAATCGAAACCGCTTCTTTATAATTGCCTAGTTTCACATAAATCCAACCCAACGTATCAAGCAACATTGGCTGCTCGGCGTCTTTAAAACTAGAGGCCAAATCCAATGCCTTTTCCAAGCTTTGGCGATCCTGTCGAAAATCACTCAATATAGCAGCAAGGTTGTTTCTGGCCAGTATATTCTGCGAATTGATAATAAGAATTTGCTCGTAGGATTCTACCGCTTTGTCGATCTCATTCTGAAGCTGATACATTTCGGCAAGACTCAGCCGAATCTCAATATTTTTTGGGTCCGCTTCGATACCCTCAATATAGGTTTCAATGGACTTATCTGGATCCTTCCGAACATTATTATAGAGTCGGGCCAGCAAACCGTAATTCTGACCCATCGAAGGATTCGCATCAATCGCCTTTTGTAAAAAAGACTCGGCCGCATCATAATCCTGTATTGAAAACCGAGACATTGCCAAAAACGAATACGCAGTCGGATGGCTAGGATTTTCTCGGAGCAAATTTTGCAAATAGGCTTCTGCTTTATCGCGTTGGTTAAGAGCTTCATAAGCTGAGATCAACGAGGACATTGCAGCCCGGTAATCCGGTTTGATTTTTAGAGCTCTGTCAAACCAAACTATCGCCTCCGGATATTTTTTCATTCCAAGATATACCCGGCCTAGCATTGCGAAGGCCACAGGATTTTCCGGGTCTTCCTTTAAAAACGCTTCAATTCGTTCGACTGCCTGTTCCGGATTTTCGGACGCCATATAAGTATTAACTATCCCCGCCAATGCTCTCACAGAATTGGGGATTTCCCTAAGCACGTTTTCAAACGCCTCAATCGCTTTCTCATATTTCTTCTCGGACAAATACATCTGTCCTATACGAAATTGCGCTGCCGCACTTTTTTCTGGATGATGATCTCGTATTTCTTCTAGAACGGTATATACCCCATCCTTATCCCCGATAATTCCGAGAAGCGAACTTTTAGCTTGCAAAGCAAGCAGGTCATTCGGCGAGCCTTTTAGAATCGTATCGATATGTTCCATGGCACCATCGTAATTCTTCTGTCGAACTAAAATATTCGCCAGTTGTAATCGAAGATTAGAATTACCAGGCGCATTCGCCACTGCTTGTTGGAGATGATCACGGGCCAGTTCGCCCTTGTTGGCCAGCAAATACGACTGCGCGAGCAATCCATGGATCTCAACGTTGTCCGGTTGTTCCTGGAGCACCTGCCGAAACATCGTAACGGCCCGATCCGCATCCTTATTCTTGAAAGCAATTTTGCCTTTCAATTTTAAGGCTGTAAGGTCCTTGGGATTTTCCTCCAACACCTCGTCAAGCAATGTTGATGCGTCATCTACCCGATCTCCACGAAGATACAGAACCGCCAATTGAGATTTTGCCTGAAGGCCGACCGGTTTTATACCTTGATCATTAATGAGCCGGGTCAGAATTTTTTCGGCCTTGTCTGTCTTATTATTGAGTGAATACAATTGCGCCGCCAAGAATGAAAGCTCATGAAGATCCGGGTATTCTGTAATTGCCGACTCCAATTGTCTAATGGCCAGATCGGTTTTCTTTCGCTTTACCAATAATGTGGCTAACTGAATATGACGCTTAGGATCATCCGGTTTCTTGGAAACACTGTCGCGCAGAACCTTCTCCGCCTTCCCCAAATCGTTCTGTGCAACATAAAGAGATGCTAACGCAAAATAATGTTTGGCTTCATCCGGATCAATCCTAATTATTTCATTCGTGTGTTGAATGGCATCGGCAAAATTTTTGTTTTTATAATAAAACGTGGCCAATATACTTTGAATACGAACGTTATTCGGGTTGTCCCGAGCCGCTTTTTGCAATACTTTTTCCTGCTCTGCAGAGCGGCCGTTAACTTCCAATATTTTTGAAAAAGCAAGCACTGCGGAAATATTGCGTGGGTTGGCCGCCACAATCTTTTCCAATTCGGTAATCGCGATATCATGTTTTTGTTCTTTGGCCAAAATGACCGCTTTGTTGATGAGACCATCGACATTGCCAGGCTCCTGGCGCAAAGCAGCTTCGTTAAGTTCCCTGGCTTTGACAAGATCGATTGAAATATAAAATTTTGCCAGTTTCAGTTTGGCCTCAAGCAATTCCGGATCCAACTGAAGACTTTTAGAATAGAATGCGAAAGCTTTTTTGAAATTCTGCAAACCTTCTTCAGTCTGACCCATGTTAAAATTCGCTAGCGCATCTTTGGGATCGATTTGCAGTACATTCTTGAATTCGACCCGGGCTTTTTCAAAATTCTTTTCATTCAGTAAATTTTGACCTCTCTCCATATATTTGACCTTGCGGTCTTCTGCGCCGCCGCATCCACCAATCGCGAAAATAACGATAATGACCCACCAAGCAATCGAAAATTCCAAACATAGCGCTTTCAACATTGATAGGAAATTTGAATCTCGTTGAATTATTGAGAACTTGCTAGCCATCATGGGGTTATTCCTCAAGTTTGTAATTTATCTGACCCTATTGTTTGAACGCAGTTTAGAATTTCTGACAAATAATACGGGTGCAAGTAAAGTATAGATCTATAAACGCGGACTAAAATCGATCTTTTACTGACCACTAGTTCCCGCAGGACATTTTATTTTCCGTTAAAGACACAGGTGGATATGGTATTGACGCTTTGGCACATCCTAGATATTGGGCCAATGTTGACCGCTTGGTCGAATGAATGCGAAAAACACGTGCTAGAGGTACCCTCGAAAGGTCAGGATAATCAACATTCCGAACACGCCGAAGGCGACTTCCCTCGACCATTCTTGCTTAACAGCAAACACAAATTCACAAGCATACATCATAACAACAAGCCGCGCTGAAAGCACTGCAACGGGAAGCGAGGCATCAATTAGATAACCAATACCCGGAACGATCAAGCACAAAAATATAATCAAAAAATCGAGTGGGGTAATCTGAAAGAATCGTTGGTCCGGAACGGCAACACCAACGAGAATCAAAATTGCGAGCAGAACAAAACCCGAATTTACAAAGGGCATGATATCTGACAATTCCCCGCAATCCATTTCAAAGAGATAAATCGAAAACGCACTTGCCAAATAAGCCGTGACACGTAACCACAACACTTTGTTACCCAACTTGAATAATAAAAGGCTCCCCGAAGAAACCAATAGCACGCCCGAGGGGAACCAAATGTCAGCTGAAATATTCTTGGGTAACAAGGCGCTCAAAATCAGCATCGCCCCTAGCAAAAAACTAACGAGGTTAACGACAACCCGCACGACGTGGTCTGAAGAATCCAGTCTCTCATTTATCACGAGACAACCATCATTTTCACCAAGACCACGCTTTTTATTATGGGAAACATATATCAACACAGCCAGCCCCAGACTAAATATAATAAAAACCGAAACAATCAGTAAATCATTATCAAATCGGAGGAAATAAGCAGACGTAATCAAAATCGATTGGGTCAAGTACACTAAAAAAACGGCCTGATAGTGAGAAAAACCCAAAACCAGAAGCCGATGGTGAACATGATTTTGATCCGCTGCAAACAGTGGCCGTCCCTGGATGGTCCGTTGCACCATTACTGAAAGCGTGTCAAATATAGGCAATGCAAAAAGCAACAGTGGAAGCGCCGGACTGAAAGACGCGTCGGAAGATTGAGTTAACATCAATACCAAAACAATACTACTGAATCCCAAAACCTGACTGCCAGCATCACCCATGAATACTTGTGCGGGATGGGTATTAAATCGAAGAAAACCTAGAATCGCTCCGACAAATATCATATTCAATAAAGCCAGTTCCAGTTTTCCCACCTGTACCACCATCAGCGCCATACAGGTAAAAATGAGCAGCATTTTCCCTCCAGATAACCCGTCTAGGCCGTCCGCCAAATTAATCGCATTGGTAACCCCGACAATTGCGAAGACCGTCACCAGGGCGGAAAACCAAAACGGCAAATGGAACGTGTCAAATATTGGCAGGCGTTGAATCAATATACCGCCATAAATCACTACGATTAATGCGGATACAATCTGGCTAAAAAATTTTAGCCGGTAATTTAGTCCATTGCGGTCGTCCCAGGCGCCAAAAACCAAAAGTATGCCTATACCTAGTAGTAAAGCCGTCAATTCACGGCTCATCGGGACCCAGAAGAAAACCGATAAAAAAACTCCAGATACCAGAGCCAAACCACCGACGCACGGTATCGCGCGCGAATGGACTTTCCGCTGCCTATCAGGTTCATCCAAAAAACCGGCCCATGCCGCCGTTTTCATCAACGGGGGAATCAGCAGCATGGTCACTACAAGAGCGAGCAGAAATGGGAAAAATAACGCACCAAGCATCGACATACGAGGAATTTCTAATCTGGTATGTAATTCAGATTAATAGGCGCGACGCGTTTGGCAAAATCGCTGAGTCGTTTATCAGCATCGTCCACAGTTTCACTGGGCTTCAATAATGTCACTATGCGTATCAAACCGCCGTCGGTTCTATGTTGAGTTAACGCATCCCAAAATAAGTACCATTTAATAATAAATTCGTTATTAAGTATCCGGCCTCGTTGTTGGGTCCAGAAATAAACCAGCTGTTTCACATCGCCCTGCTGTATGAACACCCTAGAAACATCCGCACTACCGGAATTGCCAATTGGCAATACTTTTTTTGAAAGGTCGGTAACGACCCAACCACCGCCTGGTAGGCAGGAACGGGGCGAATGAATAGAACGCCCCTTGCTTTGGGAAGCGTAATAGGCTACGTAATAATTGATAATTTCGCCGGTAATACGGTTCCTATAGTCTGCCAGGAGATAATCATCAAGCTCAAGTACCTTCTGAGATGCTAGATCCATGATTTCGCGCTGACCCTGCCATGGTCCAATCTCCAATGGAAAGGTTGCAAAATCTTGCCTTGAAGGGGCCTGTTGAATCGGAGTTGCAAGTAATCCCGGTAAGATTGTCGCCGCAAGGAGCAAACCCCCGCCAACCCAAGCCGAAGTTGAAATTTTTCTGTCTAGAATCCTGGCATGACTTGGAACGGGTGCCGGATATTCAATACTAAATACGTCACCCAGACTTTTCTTTTCCGGTCCCAACCATGCAAGTAACCGCATTTCCAGTACAAGAAGGACCATGCAGACCATAAAAATTGCCCAACCTTCAAAGTCATGGATAAAACCTTCTGCAGCGCCTTGTCCAAAATTCTCAACCAATACACCGATGATGCCGATACGAAAACTGTTCATAAAGATAGTAATCGGAACGCTCGATAGAAAAATCACGACCTTTTTCCAGAAAACGCCTTTAAAAAGATAGGCAAATAGAAAACTTAAACTCATAAACGGAAACAAATAGCGTAACCCGCTACATGCTTCGACTACCTGTAACTTATAGGACCCAAGATCAATGATGTTACCTTCCAGATAAACGCTGATATCACATAGTCGAATTAACTGAACACCCAGTGCAGAGGAAATCAGCTGTAATTTTAGGGAAAGATTAAACAGTAAAAAATTCGGTAGCGGAATCATGAATACCAGAAAAACAATCGGTACCCAGATCACTTTGAAACCCTCACGTCCAGTTAGAGAAAGGACTATTCCGGTAATCGTGACGATAAATCCGTACTGAATAATGGTGTATAGAGAACTAAGCTCTCCAAACCCGTATAAGACAATTCCTACAATAATGGTCGCGACCCCCATCCAGCTCCCGGCAAATTCGATCGTTCGCAATACATCGGATTTTTGCCAGATGAGGAACATTGAAATTATGGGGATAAAAAATCCGTGACTAAACTCTTCTTTATCATTCCAGACATTGACCATGTATTCAATTCCGTCGCGAAAAATAAAAACGGAAATACCAATAGAACACAATAGAAACAACCAACCAAATCGCGTCTGTTGCCAAATTTCTCGATTCTCGCTAATTTCGATATCTATAGTATCGGTAGTCAAAGTCGACATGTATATTGATTATATCTTTGAAAATAGTTAATCGTTTTCTAGACTAGACCTAAGCCCCGGGCAATCACATAATATGCTGAATATTAAACGATTAACTGCTGATTATTGGGCTTGGTTAGTTATATTTCGCCAAGCGATACATTAGTGCGTAATTTTTCCTTCTATTGCGCTGACAGATTTGCCTAAGCCACTGAATCTTTGCGAGCAAATCCGAATACACTGCAAACTAGGATAATCTACTCTAATATTTATTATACAATAATAGAATTAATTCATAATCTAATCTTTGGGAGAATAGAAAAAAGTACACATGGTTACAGATATCGAATATTTGCAGGACTATCCTGAAGACAATTCCAAACATCTAGGCGATTATTTAGCACTCCTAAAGCGCAATAAATCGTCCATATTGATCACCGGTCTTGGAACATTTTTTGTAGTTGTTGCCATAGTCACGGCGTGGCCACCCACCTACCGTTCATCCGCGACCATACTGATCGAAGAACAGGAAATACCCGGAGACCTAGTCCGTTCCACTATTACTACATTTGCCGTCAAACGTTTACAGATTATCAGCCAGCGCGTTATGACGCGTGCCAATTTACTAAAAATAATCGACAGGTATGGACTTTACAAGGATAAGATCGGCAGGGAAACGCCCGAGGAAATTGTCGAACGGATGCGCCAAGATGCCAATTTGAATACGATCACGGCGGAGGTGGTCGACCCTCGGACCGGGCGCCCAACCACGGCAACCATTGCATTTAATCTGACATTCGACAGCCGATTCCCGGAGATTGCGCAAAAGGTCACAGATGAACTGGCATCCCTTTATTTGAATGAAAATCTTAATAACAGGAAGCAGAAAGCCGCCGAAGCGTCGGAATTTTTAACGGTCGAAACCAATCGTCTAAGCAATAAAATAGCAAAACTGGAATCTAAATTGGCCGATTTTAAAGAGCAACATTCCGAAGCCCTCCCCGAATTCAAGGAACATAATTTCCAACTTATTCAAAGGCTAGAAAGGGACATACTCGAAACCCAAAATATATTGCGATCGTTGGAAGACAAAAAGTTCTACCTGCAGGGACAATTAATGCAGCTAAAACCCGGCGCCCCTTTATACTCCTCGACTGGTGAGAGGATCTTGGGGCCCGCTGACCGACTCATGAGTCTGCAGACAGAATATGACCAATTGAGCAGCCGATATCATTTCGACCATCCAGACCTCATCAAAATGAGAAAAGAGTTGGCCTCATTAAAGGAAAGCACCGGCAATTCCAAAGGGACGTCAACTTCGGAACAATTGAAGGAGTTAGAAAGGCTCCGAACAGAACTAGCGGCAAATTCGAATCGATACCGACCGAATCATCCCGAGATCGTTAAGCTTAAGAAAAACATCGAATCATTAGAAGAAGGGATTAAACACAGTAAATTTAACAGCTTTAACCGCGAATTTTATGAGAAGTCTCCCGAGAATCCGGCCTATATCGCCATCAAAGCCCAGTTAGATGGCGTGAAAAACGATATTAAAGCCTACAAACAACAAATTCTCCAATTCCGGCAAAAATTGGAAGAAACTGAAAAACGGTTGTCGCAATCACCCCAGGTCGAGCGGGAATACCTGACACTCGCAAGAAACCACGAAAATGCACTACACAAATATCAGGAAATCAAGGCAAAGCAGATGGAAGCAGCAATTTCTCAGGAACTAGAACGCGATAACAAAGCAGAACGCTTCTCATTGGTTGAAACCCCATCACTACCGGAAAACCCCATTAAACCAAATCGCCCTGCTCTGATCGTGTTGGGCATATTACTCTCTATCGGTATCGGCATTGGCCAGGCGATGCTACGCGAATTATCAACCGGCTCAGTATACAACGACCGAGAAGTTTTTTTATTACTCGGTGCAATGCCGTTAACTTCAATCCCTTATTACCAGAATGAAGCCGAAATTTCACAACGTAAACGATACAAAATCATCGCGTTTGTGAGTGGGATTGCGGCATGTATCGCCGGACTCATTCTGACTCACTTTCTGTTTTCACCGCTGGATGTCCTTTGGTACCGTATTATTCGGAAATTGGACATATTGTTTTTCTAGGATCCCTAGCATTCTTGCAGCAAGTTGACTACGATCGAAATTCTCTGCACTTTTCAGGCAATGGTCTCGGCAACTTTGGTAAAACTCGGAATTTCGCTGCAACTTGGTCACACCTCGATATAGCTGTTGAGCGTTCTCGGGCTTGAATACCACACCAACCTTGTAGTCTTCGACAATATCGGCTGATTCACCGGCTACCCCGTGTAATATAGGCACACCCATAGCCATACACTCAAAAAGTTTAGATGGGATTACCGCTTTAAACAGTTCAGTTTTTTTCAGATGGATGATAGAAACATCTAGTAATGACCAATATTGAACCACTTGCTCTTTAGGAACCGAATCAATAAATAGTACATTATCCAGTTCCATATGTTTCGCCTGATCCATCAAGGCCATTTTGGAAGCTCCATTGCCAAGCAACAGAAACCGCACTCGGTCTTTGTTTAGTTTTGCGATGACAGCTGCTTCCAGAATCGTTTCCAGATGATGGGCCATTCCATGCGTTCCGATATAACCCGCGACGAAGTCACCTTCAAGGCCCAACTTCTCAAGCAAATCCCGATTCTTGGGCCGCAGACTAAATCTCGACAGATCAACACCATTGGTTACCACCTGAATTTTGTCCCCACAAACACCCCGCTCAATCAAGCGTCTCTTAAACGAATAGGTAACCGAAACAATTACGGAAGCCTTACCGTACAAAAATACCTCGATTTTCTCCAGTAATCGAATCGCTATCGAGTCGTCCATTGCACCTACGGCTTTGATCGATTCCGGCCAGATATCGCGAAGTTCGAAAACAAAAGGGATACGCTTTAACCGGCTCACAATATAGGCACCGCAAACCGTAAAGAATTGCGGGGAAGTCCCGATCACAATATCCGGCTTCCTAACAAATAGAGAAGCAATAGTCGCAGGTGGCAGAAAACTGATATAGTCGATGATCCGCTTGACGAAACCTTCATTGGCCGTGATGTAACTCCAGACTCGAATCACGTGAATACCGGCCATGTCTTCGCTTTGCAAGAATTTATTGCGATAGCCCTTAAACACTCTACCGTTGGGGAAGTTCGGAGCACAGGTAATGACTGTTACTTGGTGGCCTGCCTTGACCCACTCACGGCAGTGTTCAAAGGTCCGACTGGCAGGCGCATTGACTTCTGGAGGGAAATTGTCGGTTAGGAAAAGAATATGCATAAGGGGTTTTTCAAATATTGTTTCAAAATGGGAAAATTTTGATTCAATGGATCATGATGCGATATGCCAACTCGAAGGGCGCCAAGCCGGTTTTTTCCAAATATAAAACGGTAATCTGTCGTTTTTTTCCGAATTCCGATGAATAGTACCCGCTGGCTTTGTTCATTTTTAAACCATCTTCCGGTCGAATTTCAATTTGACGGCCAGCCAGGCTGAAGACTGCCCCGTCGCCGGACAAAGACACAGTTTTGACATCCGGATGAATATGAATAAATGATTCGGCGTGGTGTTGTCCGCCCCCTGTAATGGTGTCTTTTATCTCCCACACTAAGCCTTCACTCGAAATCGATCTAAAATGATCCGGTTTACCCGTAAGCCGCCGGTAACCCGTGTGACCGGCACGGAAATACATAGCATCCGAATGTTCTTCAAATTGGACTCCAATCGGATAACCTCTGCGCGCAACCCGGAATGTTGACCAAATCTCGTGTTGTTCAATTTCATCCAACATAACTGTATTGTGCGCTCTGGTCGAACGAAATGAATTCCGCTCTTTTCCTGCATATTGATAGGTACCCGAATTGACGATGAAACGTTGATCATCTATCGACATTTCATAGCTTAGGGTGTCGCAGTGCGCATGCCCCGGCAAATAATCCGGACCAATCGGTCCTGCATCGATGACCATCTTCACCGATTCCTTCTGTAAGATATACAGACCAAAATCGGGTTTGGCACACATCCGTGAAAGCGTAGGCTTTTGTTGTAATTCCAGCAATTCCACACTGGATTTCGCTGCATAGTTCAGTAAAGCCGAAACCGGAGAAGCAATACCCAATGCACTGTCATTAAAGAACGGTATTTCTCCATCGATATGAACAATATCGGAAAGACATTGCGTCATTCTAGCAGCGACTACATATAATTTTTCCCTTTCAGAATCGGAAAGGAACCCTGTTTGCCTATTCATATTAACAACATCAAGAAGATCCTCCAGAATAATAGCGTGATACATCGGGCTACGCTCAAAATGACCTCCGTCATCAAGAATCTGTTCATCCAGTTGATTGAACAGAATTTGCTTTCCTTTAACTAGCCACTGTTCCGCTTCACTGCCAGTAAAATACGATCCGGCGAAAAACAAAGCGACGCCGTTCTTGAACAAATGATTGCCCAGCAAATGGTATTCAAGATGACGCCTCAAATACCGGGACTGCAGAAACAGGGATTCATGGATGGTTTTCGCCTGTTCCACGGAGATGTAAGAAACGGTCTCGCGATTCGAATCCATTGGTTTGCACAGAAATTTTATCCAGTTCACTATCCGCAGGGAAATCGGATAGGGTTCCCAACCGTTTCCGATACCGACCGGATTATTCGTGATCCAGTCGAGCACCAATTCCACACCTTGGTGCCTGTCAGATTCAGTCTGATTTAGATAGTCAAAATAATGCAGGTTATAAAGCCACAATTTCGATTGTCCCAGATCATTCCAGTGTACCTGGTGCGGATATGAATTTGCCTCGTTCAAAAAAATAAACTCAGACTCAGACAGCGAGTGGTATTTAGTTATGCCCGGCGGCAAAGAAATTTGCCTGCACGCTACCGGATTATTGAGTGAAATGGAAAAATGAACAAATTGAACAAGCTTTAGATAAATCCGCCAATATAACTGGATAGCCTTTAAATATCGGACGGTATGGAAAAGCACTACTATCCTTTTTAGCATATCTCTTTATGGTAGGTCAGTTTGACGAGAGAGTAAACTGGCGATTAGCTGATCGCATTACGCTTGCAGTTCAAGCAGGTCTACAATATCAAATGTTACCCGGGCCACTTCAACCAACTCATCAAAAGGTATAGGAGAAGCCTTTCCTGATTCAATTGCGTCAACAAAAGCCGCTGCACAAGCCTTTTGCCCTTTGTCTTGTTTCATCAGATTCATTTTCGAAAATCCAGGCCAGCCAAAACCGGTCAATTTACGAAAGTTATCTAATTGCAAAACTCGATCGGCACAGAATACTTCCAGTCTTTCTTTAGGAAATGATTTATTTCCATTGGCCAGGTAATGAACCGTACCAAAAGAACCATCGGCAAAGCCAAGCGTAAAGGTTACTTTGTCATCGCGAATACCCACACCTTCGCCAATCATTATCGCTTGTACTGACACAACTTCCGAAGCTGTCAGATAACGCAGTAAATCAATAAAATGACAACCTTCACCAATAATACGACCGCCACCAATATTTTTATTTTGCGTCCAATGATCTGGAGGTATGGCTCCGGCGTTAACCGTCATAATAAATGACTTGGGTTCAGAGACACTTTCTAGCAATTGTTTGATTTTTTGAACTTGTCGCGAAAACCTTCGATTAAAACCCACCATGACCAGTGGAGCACCCTGCTTCAAAGCTGTTTCATACGCCGCGATCACTTCATCCAGCTCTTCGCGATTCAAGGTAAGTGGTTTTTCTACGAATACATGTTTACCCGCTTTAAGCGCATCACAAACAAACTGCGCATGATTATTATGCCGTGTTGTTATCACAATCGTGTTGATGTTCAGATCCTGAATAATTACTTTGCTGTCAGTAGTGACCGCTGCAAATCCAAATTTTTTTCCAGCATGGACACTGCTCAATCCAGCACTGGAGGCGACTGATTTGAGTTCGGCATTGGTTTGCGCAAAAGACGGGATAAGAACTGCTGTCGCATAATTTCCTGACCCGATAAATCCGACCGTCACCTTGCCCCCTTCTCTGGGCTGTTGATTAACTCCTGCCAAACTGATGGTTCGGCTTTTTAGTTCATCATCTGACTTTTCCGCTGGCTTTGAAAATTGCAGGAGAATGCCCAAAGAGGATCCTTCGCCACCTATCAGCTTATAAACATCAACTGCCTGATCCAAAGTAAAACGATGCGAAATCAAAGTCTCGGTGTTCAGTTTTCCGTCGGCAATCATATCCAACACCGCTTCAAAATTACGTTGTTCTGTCCAGCGCACAAAACCGACAGGATAATCATTACCGCCTTCTTCATACTCAGGATCGTAACGTCCCGGACCATAAGAGCAGGAAACCTGGAAAGTTAATTCCTTTTCATAAAAATCGGCACGAGACAATTCCAGCCCCACCACACCCACCAACACAATACGAGCACGTTTTCGGCACATTAATGCCGCCTGATGAACAATCTCATTAGTCTTTGCAGAAGCGGTAATAATTACGCCATCGACACCTCGCCCACGAGAATAATGTTCGGCAATGGCAATCGGGTCTTCTCCCTTAGATAAATTAACCGCTTCAGCACCCAGTTGTTTGGCCAATTCGACCTTATCAGAATCCAGATCAATTCCGATTACTCGACAACCCTGGGCTATTAATAACTGCACCGTGACTAGACCAATTAAGCCTAATCCAGTAACCACAATGGTTTCACCCAAGGTAGGGTTAACCAAGCGAATACCCTGCAAGGCGATTGCTCCCAAAACAGTAAAGGCAGCTGCATCGTTACTCACACAATCTGGAATAGCTATACATAAATTTTCCGGTACACACACAACTTCAGCGTGTTTACCGTTAGAAGCAATACGATCCCCCACTCTAAATTGAGTAACACTAGCGCCCACTTCTAACACCGTACCCACGTTGCAATACCCCATAGGCAAAGCTTGATCCAATTTATTGCGCACAGTTTCTATAGTCGGAATCAAACCATCGGTTTTAACCTTATCCCGTACCATCTTCATTTTGTCCGGTTGTTGTCTAGCCTTATCTATCAAATTAGCTTTGCCAAAATCAACCAGTATTTTCTCGGTTCCCGCAGAAACTAAGGTTAGCCTTGTTCTAATCAAAACATGCCCGGGTAAAACATGCGGACATGGAATATCTTCTAGGATTGTTTCACCTGTTTTAAGGTTTTGTAGGATTTGTTTCATACAGATTTTTTATGAAATTAAAACAATTTTTATAACAGAAGGTTGTTATGGAGAAAATTCTGTTTTCTATAAATTCTAATTAAAGAATAAGATAATTAGATGTTAAGTTTCATTAAAGTACGTTTTTATCTCGTATATTACTATCTTTTTTTACGAGCTATCACCAACATTTTATTTTCAATACGAAATATCCTAAAAATTATATTCACGACTGGAGAGAGAATCTTTACTAATAAGGCTGACCCTAAAATATTTTTTAAATAAAATTCATAAGGAAATGATAATTCGTGGAATTTTCTACATTCGATGACATCCATCTCAAGTTGAGACAATATTTGGTTCATCTCGTAAGTTGAAAAGATCTGCTTATGGCCAAAAAGGTGACCGGAATACATTGAATTTAGCAACGTAGGATACCTTCCGCATGAAAGCTTGTATGTAAGTTCTCCAAAACGATGATAAAACGAATCTCGACAAGGCGTGTCGATAGCTATAATACCGCCTGGAGTTAATAGACGAAGCGCAGATTTCAAGGTCGCCAAAGGATAGTTCACATGTTCAATAACATCCCATAAAGTAATAACTCCGTAGTGCTCGATTTTGTTATCCCAGTACGGATCTTCGACAGGTCGCTTAATAACCGTAATATTTTGATATTTTTTGGTGTAGGCCGCTCGTGAATCACTTAACTCAATTCCTTCAACTTTTGCACCCTCCTTCTTTGCACCTACTAAAAACCGTCCGCCACCACAACCTATATCCAGTAGTCTAACCCCATTCAGGTCTAAATATCGAATAAGTGTCTGAACTTGATTGGAAAACCTTTCCTTATTTGACTGCAAATTTCCTTCTATATATTCAATAACTTCATCTGAAAGTTGCGAATAATCGATCTCTGGACTAATTGATTCCATCGGATCAAGGTAGTCAATCACATGCCAGCCTTCTTTCGAAACAAACACATTTGCGTTTCTTAAAATATATGTAGCCTTTCCTTGAAGTTGTTGTTTATACGTATCAATATCCACATGTATTTCCTTTTTTTATTGCAAACCAAACAAAATGAACAATTTCTGCAGTCTTTGTATCCTTACTATTTTCAATATAGCGTAAAACTATTACGACCAATCTCGAATCGTTTCAATGGTCGGCGATAAACTATCGGATTTGACTTTATCCAATGCTATCTTCACTTTATCCGATTCTCGTCTAACCTTCTCAATAAAATAAGCTTTGCCAAAATCAACCAGCATTCTCTCCATTCCAGTCGGAATCTGCGTTTAAAGGGTTCTGATCAGAACATACCCTAGCAATACTCTAGGATAATGGGCATCTTCTAGGATTGTTTTGACTGAATAAAGGTTTTATAGGGTTTATTTCAAAAAAATTACCGATAATCAGAATTTTCTATAACGTATGAATTTAGCCGGATTACCTGCAACGATTGCCCTTGATTCAACATTTTTAGTAACTACGGAGCCAGCAGCTACAACAGCCCCTTCACCAATTTTCACTCCGTGCAACACAATTACACGATGACCAATCCAGCAGCCATCTCCAAACTCGGCAGTTTTAAATTCATCCCGACCAGAATAACGAATGGGGCAATCAATATAGTCAATTTTGTGATCCCCGCCAACTACAGCGACCTCAGAGGCAAACATAACGTCATTGCCTACTATCATATTTGCACCCAGATGACAGCTATAGCCCATATAAAAGTTGCTTCCGACAACAATCTCTCGACCCCTAGAAACACGACACCCATTAGCACATAAAAACCCGTTGCCTACTTCAATTCCAGGATTAGATAGGCGTAACACGAACAAACGCCATACACCTAATAGTCGGCGTCCTATTTTTTTTATTTGACTAAACAATTCTTTACCCTTCAATAATGACTTTATCCAAAACGCTTTTCTGAAACTCAGTATTATAGAAATTGCAAATTATTGACCTACAATCGCGAAAAACATCATTTCTATCTTTCATAGCCCAATATTTAATTTTGACAACCATGTCATGCACACTGCCAGCTCGATAGAAAGAACCACTCAAACCATCTCTAATCGCCTCAAACTCGGGCTTGTGCGTTTCGAAATTATCATGGGTTACAACAGGAGTTCCATAAGTTAATGAGTGTATTCCTGACAAACCGATGTCGCCAGGAACCACAGAGACATCCGACATGGAAATAAGCATAGCCAACTCTCTCTCTTCATAGCAAGCACCAAAAAAAATAATATGATCAGTTACGGATAATTTGCATGCTTTTTTTTCCATAGCAATTTTGCCAGGGCCATCACCAACGACAATTAAGCTATATTTTTGAACGCCAGAAGAATTAAGTTCTGCAATAGCATCAATCAGTAAGTCAAATTTTTTATCTTTTACTATTCGTCCAGTTGCAATTATTAACTTATCATCTTCGTTTATTTGAAGATCATGGCGTTTCGCCAGCCTGTCCTCAAGCGTTATGCGTTCAACCTCACGAGTTTGAGCATAAAAATCTAGAGAATTATAAATTACATGTAATCGATCTGGAGAAAACCCCTTTTCAATTAAAATTTCTTTTGCTTGATTCCCATATAAGAACAACCCATTTGCAAGACGATAAAAACAGGTCCTTAAAAACCCTTTAATGCTGCGTTCTTTATTTCTAAAACCGTGCGTCCAAAAATATACTTTTTTCCCCCTTAGCCTAGCTACTACAACAGCCACCCAAGTAGAAATAAAATACATATTTCCTAAAAATATCAACGAATCAAACCGTCTACTAAGAGCCAAACCGAGCACACCCTTCTGCCACAACACATCTTTAGTAATCCAAAAATTACTAACACCAATCCATTTCTTCGATATACTTTGGCTTGTGGGGCTACAGAATCTACTAAGAACATTTAAGGAGTTAATATTAGCCTTATCATCAGCCGCCAGATAATAATCGACATTATTTGAATTACACAAAAGATCAAAAATTGGTTTTCTATAGTGTGCAATATAGTGATAAATAACTAGCACCTTTTTAATATTCATAGATTTTTTCTTCATCACTTACCCTGAATCAATCGTCTATATAAAAGCGATATCATTGGAAGAGCCCTTATTCTTGATTCAATATAATAATTATCGACTATCCCCTGCCGTAAAGTTTCCACTTCACAAAAAGTCTTGCTACTAACCCTCAGATGCCCTCGATTATTAAAAAGCTCTCTAAACAAATCTATACTTATCCTCAGAAACTCATTAAACATACCTTCCCTTAGCAACACAAAGCCCCCAACTATCCATTTTGGGATGCCAATAATAACCATCGGTACCAATGGATATAACCGAACTATTGTTTTTAAATTATTTTCGATATTGAACTTTGACACGACTGTAGCCTTACCAAAATAATCTGAGCCTTTATGCCGTAGACTACACTCTGGCCAATAGACTACTTTAAATCCTTCACCATAGATCCTAAGCGAAAGATAACGCTCTTCACCTTGCCGAAAAAAATCATTAGGGAATCCACCAAGCCTAAAGAATAACTCCGCCCTAATTACACTTGCCCCCCCTCTAAACGATGATGATAGAAATAGACCTTTAGATGTCTCCATCGGCGGAAAGGGGTCAAGGGGCGAATCTGCAGTGCCAGACTTATAACCCTCAACCATCGTATAAATAGCACCTAGGTCATGCTGGATCTCAAATAGAGTAACCGCAGATGAAATAACATCTGATCTATCCCATGCGCCATCGTTCTCGACGAAAAACAATAAATCCCCCGTCGCTGCTTTAGCGCCCACATTTCGCCCAGGTGGGCAACCTATATTTTGAAGAAGTTCGATATAATGAATATTTGGATAAACAAGTTTGACACTCGCCAACGAGCCGTCGGTAGATCCGTTATCAACAAAGATCACTTCTTTATTGGGATAATCTTGATTTAAAACAGACTTGATTGCCTCAAGACAATCTTCTGCACCACCATTCCAATTAAGAACGATGATCGATACTTTCATTATTTTTCCTCTTCGTCTAATATTTAGACTCTTAAACGCCCTGTCGAAAAAACTGTCGTGTTAATACCTAGTTCTCTATACGCAATAGCAACCAGATATAGATTCCAAACAATTGTAGAGATTAGTGTTGCATAGGCCGCCCCTTCAATACCATATCCAGGAATTAATATAGTATTGGCAATAACATTGACGACACTACTCGCCACAAGCGCTCTCACCGAGTAATTCTGACGACCAGACATATTTAGCAAATAACCAACAGAGCCCGATCCGATATTAACAACTTGAGATATAAGTAGAACAATCAGCACCCCTTCAGCTGCAATAAACTCCTTACCGAACATCAGCAGAATATACTCCCCGTACTGGGTCAGTGCTGTTAATATTATCAGAGCCCAAAAAGTAGTTATTTTAGCAGTAATAGATAGCAATTTCGCCAGCTTTATTAAGTCCCGTTGGGCGTATAGGCCAGATATTGAAGGAGCTATAACAAGATTAATAGCTGTCAGTATGAACGTAGCCAAACCCGCGACTTTAACTGCGGCAGTATAAACCCCAGCATAAACATTGCCATGAATATTACTTATCATGAGTATATCTAGCTGATTAAGCAATATATTAAAAAACGATATAGCAACAAATGGTAACGATCCGACTAGCCAAACTTTTGCTATTCTGTCTCGCAAAAGCTTTGTCTTAAACGAGGGAATCCATAATAGCTTCTTCATATAAATTAAGTAAATTACCACCAATAGCAACGCAATAGAGATAATAACAAGCATCAAACGTGGTAACTCGATTTCTATTGAAGATTTCTCCATCGCGAATAAGCATAAAACAACCAAAACTGGCCTTAGTAGAATAATCGGTATTTGAGATACTCCAATGTGACTAGCCCCTAGAAAAAAAGAAGCAAGCAACAGCAATAGTGACTCTAAAGGAATCAAAATAACAAGGACGCCAATCAGAAAATTATCCAAACCAAAATGCCGTTTTATCAGCACAGTGACAGCGACAATTAACATAACCATCAAGCAAGAAGCGATTAGGTTGGCCGTTATAGATAAATCTAAATATCGCCGTAAAAGCGAGATATTATTTTTTATTCGATACCGGGAAACAAGCTTGAGTGATGTAGTATTAAAGCCGAGTACCGCTAATAATGCAGAAAAATTAATAAAAATCAGTACTACCGAATAAAGTCCATATTGTTCCGCGCCCAATTTATTTGCGATGTAGATTTGAGCGAAATAGGCAGCCGCAGCACCACAACTCTTAATGCTCAAAGAAGTAAATGAACCTTTTATTATTTTTTGAGCTAGCTCCCCCTTAGACACAAGCTATCCTCCAATGTGAATATCTCTCATACAATTAGTCGCCACACCTAACAACGCCAAACTGATAGCCCTGGTATTTGTTGACTTTGACCGAACTACTGGCGAGAGCATTCTAATCATTTTTTCTCTGTCACAGCCAAGCTTCTCAAGCGACAATAGATACTTAATGTCGTTTAAGCCTGCAGCGAATGCTAGCCAGCGCCTGCTAGGAACAACCGTATGCTTGTACTCATAGACCGTACTGTAACCTGCACTTTTTCCACCAAAGTCATTCCAAGTCGAATTACTGCGGCCACTATCATCAAAAGACCAAACACCCGTCCCATCAGCACCAATTAGCCAAGAACGTATTGCTGGCAATCTATAATGTAACAATGGATTAGCAGCTTTTGCTGGATAAGTGGGATTATGGTACGTCATCCATCGTTTTTGGGTTCTTTCGAATAACCGGTGATATTTTTCTGCAAATTCCAACCTTGGCTGCCAAATGTCAATATCTCTCATATTATCTTCTAGCAACTCAGCAAGCGCTCTATAGTTTCTCTGAGTTGTACTTGGGTTTGAATACAACTGTATGTTCTCATTATGCTCTATCGTCCAATCTATCAGATCACTATAGGCGGCGTATTTTTCCGGATTAATTTCATCGACTAAATAGAGCGCCCATTCTCTATATCCAACGCCCTCATCTTCAAAACCTTCGACTATAAAATCTAGCCATTTAATATAATCCACTTTTAATTGGCTTATAGCTGCCAAAGGAACATCGGCTTCCTGTGCCTGACGATAATATGAATAAACCTCCGACAATACTAACATCAATCCCTTCCCTGCATACCTCCTAATATCATCTTTAAATCTATCAGTAGACCCTGAATCTTTTCTTCTTCTATTCGGCATTATAGGTGTATTGTAATAATGTATTGTAAATACGTTAATTCCTGCTGTTAAAAGGCTATTCAAAGCATCAACTTTGTTATTCCAAACAGGAAGATTGTGTGAATAGCTCCAAGCAAATGCCAATGGTTCTACTACTTCACTCTTCGAAAGAATCGTACCACCAATAGAATCAACTACTACAGTTGCTGTCCAATCCCCATATGTCAACCAGACCGTTCCATGTTCACCTTTTGTAAAATCCAAAACAAAATAGTTAACACTATTAGCCCTCACCTCTATACTCTTGGATATTTCTATCGGGATAGCGGCATCTGGGACAACCTCTGCATTTTCTGCCACCACATTTTTTAAGCTATAAAGTCTTGCTCCTTTATCCACCTCTAAAGATACTTCTAGTAATTCGTTTTTTGGGCCTCCCGAATAAAAACCGAAACAGATATGCCTATTAAAGGGATGAATATCGATATTTAAGCTTATAGGATTGCCAACAACCACTTGCTTCGGTATATCCCCTGTCAATTCATCAAATACATCACATTCCCATAGCAGTGGATTTCTATTTTTAACTCTATGAGTTCCTTCAAATTTCTTATTAGATGCATTTAGATAGAACTCTTGAACTCTGAACCCAGCATCTCGAATTACGGCATCAATACCCACTACACTCGAACTATCTATTATCACCGGGGCCTGCTTTTGTTGTAATTTTCTAATAGAAATCTCATCGATAAATATACTATTTCCAGGACTCTGGATAACGATTGCCATTGATCGTCCAATATAGGGTACTTGTAATTTAATCCAGTGGTGCTCTCTATCAGCATAGCCCTCCCCGTCAAGATTCAAATAAGCGAGATGTTTATACTTACCAATATCCACCCCGCCATAAACATCTATTCTATGAGGTATTTTCACCCCTGCGTAAAGCCCTTTTGGGACGTGAATACTTACTTCTACTGGGTTTCCCAGCTTCACAATATTTTTGTAGTTTCCGATATCTAATTCAATCGCGATCCTGTATGCCGCTCTCCAACCAATACTTTCCTTTTTCGTCCACATCGGGAAATCATTAAGCTTTCCATCAACTAACACAGAATAATCATTTTTATTGTACAGCTGATAATTTGGGGCGGGCGACAAACTAATCAGATTGATTTCCGCAAATACGGGCATCATAGAAGTTGATATAAGCAGAATAAATAAAATAACGCTCATACGAGTAAAGCTTATATATGAACTACGCATGTTTGGGCCTTAACGACCTCTTTGAAGAACCTTGTTTCAAGGCACCAACAGAGATCCCCGCCCATAACCAAACCTGTTCGTTAAAAGCCAAGTTCAACGAAAATTGTACTATCAGTGAAACGCAAGTCGCAGCAAAGAACACAAACTGTATCTTATTTGCACGTTTTTTGAGTATTCTAAGACCAAGTAGAATACTAGGCACAACGAATAGTACGATCCATCCAATTAAAGCGGGCATACCTCCACGAAGAAAGAATGCTGTTGGATTAAAATGAGGTATATTGCCAGTTGCATTTCTAAACTCAGACTCTCCATGCGGAAACCACCAACTTACCTGGCTTATCTTTTCGAACAAATATAAGGCCGAATATATTCGTCCATCAAGAGTTCTATAGTCATTTGCAAAAAATCTTTCATACACAGCAAAGTTACTAAATAATCCGCTACTAATTAAATAAGCCATCAACCCAATGAAAACCACCGGCATAAAAAAAAGCCATTTTTTTATCTTACCCCTAATAAATAAAGGAGACATAAGTAACATAAGTAATACCCCACCGTAGGCCATTAAGCCGCTTCGCGTTTGCATTTGAGCTAACACATAAGCCGCAAAAACGCTTGCAATTGCCGCCAAAGCTTTTATTTTCTTTGAATCGCAAAGCACCAATGGAAATGAAACAAAGAAAACGTAAAGAACCTGAAAGTTTTGATTCACCATCACGCTGGGTCGCAGGATTGGCTTCCCTGAATTACCGAGCCAAACTCCTGATTCTGTAGGAAATACCCTTGGAAGCACCTTTAATAGAGCGACCACGCAAATAAAAGTATACATACCACCAACGAACAAAAACATCCGCCCCCAAGAATTTGGGGTTGATGCATTTGAAGCACCATAGTAACCAACCATAAAGGTAACTGCGGCCGCACTTATGGCAAAAATCCGCTGCACGGGGATACTATTTACCATTAATGCGCCAATATAAAAGGAGACCGTAGTCATGACTAAAAACAACATCCAAGTCATAGGTGGAAAAATTGGCATTTTTCCACTTCGTTGAAAGAATAAATATGTTATGGCAAATGGCAAGAATGCATTCGTAGGAATATGAAGACCAGTCCAACTCCTTGAAAGGTATGACATCAGCGCATCCAGCAGTACAATGGCGATAATTATGATGCACGCTTTTTCGTGCCGTTTATACAATCTATTCTGCATACAGCATATCCAAAACTTTCGAATTTAGAATTTCCACGTAGCTATAAAATCTTGCCCCAGTAATTCGGAAAGTTTTTCGACGTCATGTCGAAAACAACCCTTAAGCTTAGACTCTAATTCACCACCAACTTTTTCCCTATTTTTCTTTTCAGAACTCACTCTACGAATAAGGTCCATTAAACCAAGTCGGTCTAACCCTAAAAACGACTTAACACTCGGCAACAATCTAACCAAAAACTCCGGGGGCCTCTCTGTAAAACCAGCTATAAATTTAAATTTGTGTGCTTTATTGGAGTTAATGACCTTAAAATCAGATCGACCATCTTGAGTTACTGAAAGATACTCAAGAACGCCCTCATACACTGAACGTGTGTCCTTTCGAAATTCATCGTAATCTATAAAAAAGACATCCTCTCTATCAAACACTGTTAACAGTCGTTCTACCTGCTCACCCAAACTACATAATTGTTTATACTGCAGGAAAGCAGGTTCCCTACACTTTCTTGGAATACACTTTCCTTCTTTTCGAACAACCTGACTATTCCAGGCCAATTCAAAATCTTGTATATCCTCATCCTGAGTCCATACCAGCTGGCTATGCATCGATTGAACCATATCAACGGGATTTCGAAGCATCACAATTATCTTTGTATTCGAATTATATTCTTTTATTTTCTTAATAGAATCTTTCGCATATAGATAATAAACCGACCCTTCCATAAATATAGACTCAGAACCTTTTGCTTCAGAAAAAAGCGCATGATATTCTTTCTCTGTCGGGACTCTGTCAGCAAAATAACCAAATTCGTGCGCGAAATAGTGTGGTTCCTTAATTTTCGATAGAAATATATCATCATGCTCAGACAGATATGAGCATAGGGCCGTAGTCCCGCATTTTGGGGCTCCAATTACAAATAAGTTAACCTTTTTTCCCACGACTATATTCCACGACCGCTAGCTATAAATTCTAAAGTTTTCACTAATCATCATTTTCTCGCATAATTCGGTATCCGATAGCCCATCATTTTCTTACGGGGGCTGGGGTAGGATCAGGTCGCAATGGCGCTACGGGTCTTTGCTGAATTTTTGTACATTGAACATTACACCAAATTTTCCAAAGAAAGGGTGGGTGTTCTCTCGAACTTTTCTATGTTGTTGGTTTCGAGGGTTGCATCAACGTGCAACGCGTGGGCGGCAATAAATAGGTCGTTGCCACCGATAATCTGTTCCCCTGTTCCAAAATAGCGCGGAATTCTCCATACACAGGCGCGGCTCCGCAGGGCCAATTTTGAACTTCGCAGAAGGAGATAAACTCACTTAACCTCGCTTCATTGCGTTCCTTTTGAACGCCTTTCTTGACACCATGCCAAAGCTCTACTTATACAATACCGGAAATCAAATTTTCCGAGGCGGAATCTCATGCAACCGTACACGCACCTCAGGATGATGGTGCTTCATAATATATGCGTCGAGCATATAATTAGAGGGAATCACGCTCCTGAAGAGATAGCTCTTCGATCGTGTCTGGAAAGTCATCACTCAGTCGCGAGGCCCCCGCGAAGTATTCGTCCCAACTGCGTGACCGGGGCATTAGAATCAGGTCTTTTCCCACTTTACGGAGAAAAGACTCCTTCCACATCCAACTCAAACTCTCTGGGTAGCCGTAGGGCTTGGTTGCACCCATTCCGGAATAACTTCGCGGTACGTTTTTCCTGTGTGAAGCTACTACCTTTTGATGTTTCGATACGGGTCACGGATCGACTCCTATCGCTCTGGTCCAATTAATTATTCAATGGTAGAGCAGACACATGCATAGATCAATAGCATATGCTTCATCGCGGAGTAAATCTAAGTCATTTGGTTAGGTCTTAAATTACGGATCCCTTGATTCCCTAACTATCACGCCAACTGTACTCAGATTTAACCCAAGAATCTCTACAATTTAACGCTGGCGATAGACACCAGCATTAGTGACCAAAAGCAATCGCCCTATTTCCACCCAGACACCTTTTTTTCTTTCTTCTCCAAAGATTGCACAATGGATCTTTGCAATATCTTCGTATTTTGATGCGTTCTTGTTCAGCTCAATAGAAAACCTTAACTAATAATTTTTCGGCTAGTTTTGCACTTAAACGTAATTTAAGCCTACGAATGGTAACTTTCTTGACTCCGTTTAAATCATCTAAGAATTCTACTATTCTAGTGGGCCTAACTTGCTCTTACAATTGTCTAAAGCAATACTACAACAAACTGACTAATTGCTTCTGATTCCAGCTTTTCCGAGAACGGTAAACCTTGATATCGCTGCATCAGGTTTCCGGTAATCCCTATCGCTGTGACCTAGCGAACAAATTCCGTCACGCAAGTAAAAATAAATGTCGCTGTATGTTATCAATGCTTTAACTTTAAGCACTATGTGTATCAATCTGCTTTAAAAATTCTACAAAATCCATTCGGTGTTCTTTGGCAATGGTATACACTAAACTCAGGTCCATTTCGGTGTAATTATGTATGGCTATATTTCTAAAACCTACTGATTTTTTCATTTTGGCAGCCAAAGTCGGCGTTAATACTTCAAGTTGCAGTAATCGATCAAATGCCTCCCCCATTGTTTGAGGAATTGCACCTCTCGAATCTCCACATATATGCATTGCCAAATCAACTGACAATTGTATTGCTCTAGTCAAATTTAGAACAATAACATCCTGAGCATCCAGATCCAGCAGAAACATTTTTTTAGTTTTAGGCAATTTACTTTCAATCCGCTCTAAACAGCGCAAAATTGAGTCCACTTTTTTTTCTAGAACTATTTGATCCATCGAGCCCTCCGAAGCTGCAATGCTCTTTTAACATAGGGCAGGAAGTCTTCATTATCGTATACATTTCTTAACGCTTGTTCAGTAATATCCCGTTTGGTTCCTTTGATTAATTTGCCGTATTTAATTATCTGGCCCAGCAGAGGCTCACCCACATTGCGCAGATCCACCAGATCGACCGCTGTACCGAATATTTGTGCCAATAATTGAACCAGTTGCATTTTTTTATTTTCCACCAAAGGCGTGTCTAATTTGATGGCTATGTCAATGTCGCTTTCAGGTCTTACAATTCCTTTTGCGTAAGAGCCGAACAGTATTGCCAAGTGAACTTCAGAATCCTGTTCCAGCTCCTTTTTTAATTGTTGGATCTTTTTATCATCTGACTGACTTATTGATCGCATTCGCATACTCCTGGGAGGTTTAAAACCAAAAAGGTCGGCCTCGATTAATACTTAGTTGCTCTTTTCTACCAAAAAATCGATCATCAACGTTAACGGGATTTGTCAAGGTGGTCCATCGCTAATTAGGAGTACAACGATCTATTTTACTTCCCAAATATTGGAACTTTGATCTCACTCCACGGGCCTAATCCGCCCAATCCGGCCCTAACAAAGTCTTTAATAGCTAGCGGAAATCTTTACAGGTCTGAAGCAATACTACAACAAACTGACCAATTGCTGTTGATTGAGGTCGAAATCCCATAAAGTATGGATGAGAGAACTAGCCAACGTGAACCGAAATTAGCGTCGACCAACCATTGGGATGATACAAGAAATGATGACCTTCGATCCAAAGACCTCAAAACTAGCTTTTCCGAGAACGGTAAGAATCCCTTAGGTGAGATGGGGAAGCCGATTAATGCGAATACCTAGCGGGCTTAACTCGCACTAAATCAATTTTTTCTGTGGTTCGCTTCAACAGAAACCGGGGAATCGACTATGCAGAATCTTCTTAGAAGCTATTCAAGATCTCGCTGAAAAGCGCATCGCTGTGTCAAAAGCGGGCTCAAAACACTCACAGATTCCAGCAAACTGTGTATTATCGTCCACTTTTGCCTTGCGCTGCATCCCTTGATCAAAATCTTGAACAGGTTCTAAGACACGCGGTCCGCTCCTTCCTCTCATAATTTTCTGGATAGCGACAACCATCTTCTTTTAGTACGAATTCACCTCACGCACCGTTCCTTCAGTTCGGATGCCAAAATGATTCGAAACAAATCGCGATTTTATTGCGCAGCCAATAAATTAAGATTTTCAAGATACTAGATTTTTCCATACCTGGCGACGCGAAATAGTTACCAGGCCCAATAAACCCGACCCAAACAACCAAAACGCGGTCGGTATTGGTATCTCAGAAATCAATTCTCCCGTTACTATTACGTTGTCGAACTTTCCGATGTCGTGTTCCCCACCATCCAACCAGAATGCGACCCAGACTTCTGATTGATCGCTCGCGAGTGCCAGCTCAATCGTCTCGGTATTCCAACTATTGCTTCGTGTTCCACGTAAGATTTCATTCCAATTTCCGGTATTTCCACCACCGTTGAGTGGATTCCAATTGTACGCGCCATCCGCCCCACCGTGTGCACCATTTCGCAAATCATAAGTACGGCTACCCGGCTGTTCTTCAGAAAGGCCATCAAGCAAGTCACCGACAAAATATCCAGCCACAAAACGATCGTTACTACCCGCTACAAATGTGCGCCAATCAAAACTGAGATTGATATTTTCGTAACCCGATGTATCGAGTCTAAACATCAGACCCGCATCGTCTTCTATTAGGCCAACATGAGTCGGATTGTAACCAGAACGGGTTCCTCCCCCAAATTCTTGCACACCAATATCTTGATGGATAGACCCATTATCCGGATATTCGAAACGTGCTCCGTACCAGTTTTGATCAGCCCCATTAATACCCGTACCGCCACCTGCGGTAGGCACACCGGTTTGTATACTATGAAAGCATCCTATCCCGCTGGGCGCGGTATAATAGCCGGTATCGACGCCTTCGAATGTTTCGCTGAATAACACCGCCGCCGCATGCGAGGTTGAAATACCTGCTACCAGTACAAAGGTAGTCGTCAAAAACAAATCGCTTCGAGTATTCATTACTCCCCCATGATTAAACTCCAAAGATCCGAAATAAAACTAGTCATTCGGATTGTAGCTTCGTTTTACTGTGGACTCGTACTTCCCTACAAATTACTTAGAGAACAAACGCACCTCGATCTCGCGATAGATTTAGCACTGTTCGTTTTTCCAAATCGACGAGTCTATGGGACAGCCATATGTGTCCCGATCGTCCTACGGCTCCACTTTCCATGGCGGATAGAAACCATACACCCCATCGGCAGACTAGCTCCGCAAGGTATTGGGTCAATAGTTCAAGCTTCCATAAGCCTACAATACAACGAAAGTAATTAAACCGAATGGGGTGAATACAGTATTTTACTTTTAAAAACTCCCTCTTTTGCATCAAATTTGTTATTAATTACTCATGAATACCGATACCTGCCAATGTATAAGTCAACCAAATCAGATTATAAATTTCCGATAATCGCTCGGACCGAATTGCAGTTTAGTCTAGGGAAAACTAGTCTGGTGCAAAGCAATTTTTGTTCGATCAAAAACAGTAACTTGGCCTTAAGAATACTCAGAATATCTAAGTAAATTCGGTTGAATGTGTAAAATGCAGTTTACAATCGAATTTCCCAATACTCCATAGAAAATAGAGTTGTTGTTTCCTCATTTTTTTACCCTTGAATAATACTTCAATCCGTGACTCCACTACGGCACACGGCGCAAGCTCTTGATTCCACGCCGGTTAAAAAAATGCCCGCTTAACAGTGGAGTGAAGCTAAGATTTTTTTATTCCCCCTGTGGAACCAATATCTTACACTCTATTATCCGCATAGAAGTCACGGATTCAGATAATAGGTAGTAGTTTGGCGAGTTGCAGCGGCGACCCAAAATATACGGAATTCGTCCAACACCGCCAAATTAACGAACTACCCCACGATAGTTCGAAATACTCTTTCTAAATTTGTCAGCTTTTTTTACTAGACCGATTCTAATATTGATACCATAAAAACGATAGACGGTATTCAGTGCATCAAGCCACAATCAACCCATCTTCGCAATCAACCGTTTACGCCCTTGAAAAACTGGATTCGAAATAAACCAGAATCAGCACAAAACTATACCAGTTTTGGTAATGTTCATATTTTGAACCCATATATAAGGTGTGGAATGGACTATTCCAGTGCTAGATCCAAAAACCCAGGCGAACTAAATCAAAAATGCTTAGGACAAACACAAAAAAAGCTCAAATCATTATTGAATAACGCAACGCAGACAAGATATTCACAACGCAGTCACCGGAGGTTATGTGTCTATTTCTGGATGTTTATCGCATCGACAACATATTTAATATCCCCACAGGCCGAAGCCGCTGCAACACATAGGTTATTAACCACTCAACCAGGGTTTAACGCGCACGATATCGCTATTATCATTAACGACCTGAGCCCTATGAGTCAGCGCATCGGCGATTACTACCAACGGGCAAGAAAGATTCCTAGCGAAAATATTGTGCGCATTCGCTTCAAAGTCAGCGGAACAATCATGCCTCCGAGCGTGTTTAATCAGCTCATCGAATCAATTAAACAGCAAACCCCAAAATCGGTTCAAGCGTATGTATTAACTTGGAGCAAACCTTATCGAGTCGGTTGCATGTCCATTACCACGGCGTTTGCGGCGGGATACAACGACGCATTTTGCGCTAACAAATGTAATCCGACCCTCAGCAACCCATACTATAACTCTGAAAGTCACTATCCATACGACGATTATGGCTGGCGCCCTACGATGACCTTGGCCGGTAGCAGCTTTGAAGACGTCCGACAACTTATCGATCGCGGCATCGCATCAGATTACACATTTCCCACCGGGAAAGCATACTTAGTAACGACATCGGACCGGGCGCGCAGTTCCAGGTCCGGCTCGTTTCCCGCGATTAAAAAATATTTTGACAAATTCTGGGATACTCATGTTGTTAACGCCGATTCGATCCAAAACAAATCAGATGTGATGTTTTACTTTACCGGCTTAAAGTCTGTCCCGAATATCAAGTCCAATCGGTTCCTACCCGGAGCCATCGCCGACCATCTAACATCGACCGGCGGAATGCTAACTGATAGCCGACAAATGAGTATATTACGATGGCTGGAGGCTGGTGTGACGGGTAGTTACGGTGCGGTCATAGAACCGTGCAATTTTCCGCAAAAATTTCCCAACCCGGGAATCATCATGTTGAATTATCTTCGCGGCAGCTCTTTAATCGAAGCCTATTGGAAAAGCGTCGCATGGCCAGGACAGGGAATTTTTGTCGGCGAACCGCTGGCCAAACCCTTCGGGAATTCCCGGTAATTGAATCGACAAACAACAGGTAGAACGGATACTGCCGCACCCTCTGCCAGACTTAAACCCGCCCAATCCGCCAAAATGCCACCCTTTAATCCACGGTTCACGTCAAAATTATCCCGACCCTATTGGCAAACTTAGCAAAACCCGGATTTTTGTTTGAGTAGTTCGTATTTGATTGAATTTATTCAATTGATATTTTTTTAAGGTCTGTAACAAATTATAGATATCCTGCCCACCCTACCCTTTGCCGACCCCAAAGTAGGGTTTTTAACGGCCTTATTACTGTCTACCCCCTATAACAACCCTATAGCTAAAACTATATGGTATGAGCTAACTGCAAGTACATCGATATACGACATAACACTCGCGTAAGGACACGCCGGGGCTCGCAGCAAAAAACTTGTGAGAATCTATGGGAAATCAAACGTTTCCCGTATTTAGGTTGTTCCCGGAGCATTGGGGACATGGGTCATCAGCCTTCAGTTCGTGCACTGTCAGCATGTTTTACAAAGACGAGCTGCACTAACTCCGGAATTGAACCTTACTCACTGAACTATAAACGAAAATATAGATGTGGTGCATTATTTGCGATTTCGTCTGTGACAGGAAACGCAATTTTAGACGGAAAAGCAATTCGATATACGCAAATACGATCGGTAGAAAAATGATTGATTTAGACCCAAACCGACTAGGACAGATATTAGTGTTAAATAACTATATATGGTTGGCAAAACACCGGTCCAGAAATGATCAAGCGCAAGTATTAAAAGATTCTATACGCATTTGTACGGACTTACTCCAACACAATAAGTGCGTTATCAAGGAATAGTAAGCGCAAAGAAGATCACAATTAATAGTAACTTCCTTAGGAGGAACGGATGAAAATAGAGATACCAAAATATGGTGCAGGGATTAGAGGCTGGGCCGGGACCGCGGTAACCGTCCTGCTGAGCTTCTGTATCTCAGTAAGTGCTCATGCATTTACAGTAAATGTCGTCGATCAAGACGGAGGCCCAGTATCGGGCTTCCGCTGGCAACTTGAAGAGGACAGAACGCACAACTCAGTTCCCGGTACAGTCAATGGACCTGCGGATCCCCCTCAAGCGCTGAGGTTCCACACCAGTCATCATCCGGTGGCGACGCAGGGTGAGGAAAACGGTGCAACCGCGACGATTACGCAACCGGATTCGACTGTACGCTATTTCCTATCGGTTTTGCCCTATGATGGCCATACCCTGGGGGGTGCGGCAATCCCCGTGGGATTCGGAGCAGGCAAAGACATCGACGTGGTCGTCAGCGCATTGCCACTCCCAACCTCGCAAATCTCGATATTTTTATTCGAGGATAATTCACCGGTCAATGGTGCGCCCGATTTGCCGCTTGAGAGTGGTATAGATGCCTCCCCGACGGGTGTTGATAACGGTTTCAAGATCATTCTTGAAGATGCAGGCGGCGGCTATGGCGCCACTTCAGGTGTCGCCGTCACCGACGCCTTTGGAAATCCGCTGGGTACTGTCTATGATCCAATTACCGGTAACGTTACGTCCCTTGGCGATGGCGATATTAAATTTTCTCCTGAAGGTGTCGCGCGGATTCAGAATCTCGCGCCGGGTAAATATGGCATCCAAATCGTACCTCCCGCAAATAGTGATTGGGTACAAACTTCGACGATAGAAGGAACAAAAGTTGTCGATGCCTGGGTTAAGGCCAATGAACCGAGTTTCTTTGTTGAATTCGGTCCACCAGGACACCACGTATTTGTTGGCTTTGTACACAAAGACGACGCCACTGCAGGCCGGATTGCTCCTCCGGGTACCGTGGTCAGTGGAGCTATCACCGGTACAGTAACAAACAACCATTTAAACCGCCCGCCCGCCTTTGGCGCAAATAGCGGCAACCCTTTTCCGGGATGTCTGGTAGCTTTGAATGATAGTCTTCTAACAGGCGGAACGACACGATACGTCCGTGAGTGTGACGTTGACAGTAATTTCTCGCTTCCCGGTCTTCCCGCGGGTAGCTATTTACTTAGCATCTGGGATACCAATTTGAATGTCGTGATTTCCAATTCAACGCTCACTGTTGACGGAAGTGGCGGCTGTGTAAATCCGAAAACGCCTCAGGGTGGCGCGGGTTCGTGCGCTCTTGGCGAACTTCCGGTATTCAACTGGTTTGGACGTTACGATACAGTCATTTTTTATGATTTTAACGAAGACGGCAAACGTCAATGTGTAACCGCTGATTGTGACGACGTAAACGCAGGCGATGAAATTGGATTGAATGATCTGGCCTTCCTGTTACGTTTTCGAAACGGTGTAGTTTATCAGGAAAACGTTTCCGATTTTACCGGAGCTTATACCTTCGAACAGGTATTTCCGTTTTTTAACTGGTTGGTTGCAGAAGTGGATTTCGGACTTGGCCTTAAAGCCACCGGCGCTACTATTGTAACCGACGACGGTGGTGGTACGATTGCCCCTACGGCCGGTGCGACACACGGTACCGTAGTAGATATTCCAGGTGTAGATACGCACGACCGTGCCCTGGTTCCGCAGCCGCAGTTTTGCACGGCTGGCGACGTTGCTGACAGTGTGGACAATTGCGCCACCGCTGGAATAGGGGCACCTCACATTAACCCGACTACCGGAGACAATCTGTCCCGTACCGAAACCGGTGTGGTTTTAACCACAGGCATGCAAACATTCCTGGGACAAACCAACTATATCGAATGGGGCAAGGTACCCTATGCACCGGGTGAAAATGGAGGAATTTCGGGTGTCGTTTATTACGCATCAACCCGTGCCGAAAATGATCCGGCATTTGCTGCCTTTGAGCCGTGGGAAGCAGGCATTCCACGCGCAGTACTCAATCTGTACGCGGATGGCGATATTAATAACAATCCTTTTGCAAGTACGATAGGGAGCGGAGCAAATGGTTGCCCCGTTGGAGTGCCTCTTGCCGAAGCAGGGGATATTGACTGGAACGGCAATGGTTGTATCGAACTAGACGATAATCAGATCGATGATGTCAACGGCGTTGCCGGTATTCAACATGCGGACGTGGATAACGTACCGTTCGGTTGGATGGATGGATCAGCCCCAAGGGGAGCTGAAGACATTGACCAGGACGATCCTACCCATACTTTAGTAAGCGATGCAGCGGCAGTATTCGACTCCGGTGATGCGATTCAAATCACCTCAACAGATAGCTGGGATGACAGTCAACCCACAGGTTGTCAAGGCCCGGCGTTTACATCGAACACTGGTGTACCCACGGATTGTTTTGACGGACTGCGCAATTTCAACCAAGTTCGCCCGGCTGTATTTGATGGTGGTTATGCGTTCGACAGCTATTTTCCGGGTGGCGTGGACTCTGGTAATGCAGAAGTCGGCAGCCTTCCAGCTGGCGAGTACATCGTCGAATCTTCAACACCGGTAGGTCATATCCTGGTCAGAGAGGAAGACAAGAATGTCGATTTTGGTGAAACCTATAATCCAAATCCAAATCCGGCGCTACTTCCGGCGCAGTGTATTGGAGCGACGCACCCGATTCCGCAGTATTTGACCTTCCAGACCGATACTTTGGGTAACCCACTTGCGGGCATCAACCCGGCGGACTTGATCGAAGCGCCGTTCTTCGGTGGCCCCGATCGTCCGTTATGTGACCTTAAAAAGGTCTCTTTGGGTGACGGGCAAAATGCGGCAACCGATTTCGCCTACTTCACACAAGTACCGAAAGCGGCTCACGTCATCGGCATGGTGCTGAACGACCTCGCTAACGAGTTTGATCCCAATAATCCGGCCTTTGGTGAAAAAGCAGCACCACCCTGGGTTCCGGTATCTTTCCGGGATTGGACCGGCCGTGAAATCGTACGCGTCTATACCGATGAGTTCGGTCAATACAATGCATTGTTACCGTCCAGCTTTACCGCGAACGTACCGAGCCCATCCGGTTATTCACCGAATATGCTCACAGCATGTATGAATGA
This sequence comes from uncultured Methylococcaceae bacterium, assembly GCA_964619885.1. Classification (GTDB taxonomy): domain Bacteria; phylum Pseudomonadota; class Gammaproteobacteria; order Methylococcales; family UBA1147; genus CAZUGA01. Next base: position 17,080 of record CAZUGA010000006.1, on the reverse strand, counting down.
CGCGGGGCCGATTGATGATCCTGCCAATCCAGGCAATACTATTATTGATCCTTACTTCAATAGGCAAATGAGTCAGTTCTGTTATACCTTCCAGTTTATGCCGGGTGGTACAACGATCCTCGATACGCCTGTAGTACCGGTTGCAGCATTTGCCCGCAATGGCACATTTCCGGTGGATTGCGAATTACAGGATCAGACGCCGGCGATTTATTCAGCCAGCCGTGCCGGTGGCAACGGACCTTTGGTCCAGCCTGGTGATACGCTAAACATTATCTCAGCAGGTGTGTTGGACGTACCCAATCCGAAGTATGATGGCTTAGCGGGTGTTCAACCCTTAAAAATCCAGAGGGATTATGGGTTCGGTACTGGAACCGGGACAGTTGAGCTAGTGCCCCTTAGCGGTGGCACGTCAACAACGCTGGCTCTAAGTGGCGGATGGTCTGATGGTGCAGTGAATGCCGTAGTGCCTGCTATCGCTGCGGGTGAATATCAGTTACGGCTTAGCCATACCAATGGTAACTCGACCGATCCTGCGGTTACTGTAACGGTGGTTGCTGACATCAATAATCCGGGATTTGGCGTTCATAATGTTCAACCGAGTACAGTTCCTGGTGCAACGCCCATTCAGGATGCTATCGATTTGGCACAGGATGGTGATTTGATCATGATTGCGCCAGGTGTCTACGAAGAGCTGGTATGGATGTACAAGCCGGTCAAGCTGCAGGGTTGGGGGCCGTATTCGGTCACCATCAATGCTCGTAAGAGCCCGTCGGAAAAACTCCAGGACTGGCGTAACAAGCTGAAAATCGAGTTAGCTGGTGATACGACGACCACGGACGATGACCAGTTTTGCCTGATAGAAGATCAGGATCCACTTGGATTTAATGCAGCTAACAATGAGCCAGAACTGTTCCAGTTTATGGAAGGCGCGGGGATTACTGTTGTGGGCGACTGCGATCAGAATACCACGACGACCCAACTGGCTTGGACCGCAGGTCAGGCGCGCATCGATGGCCTGGCGATAACCGGATCCGATTCTGGCGGCGGTATATTCGCGGCGCAGCATGCCAATAACCTGGTAATCAGTAATAACCGGTTGGTCGGTAATGTTGGTAACTTCGGTGGTGGTATCACTGTCGGTAACGGCAAGAAAGTGTTTAATGGAGCCTTTGTCGACAATGTCAATGAGAACCTGGTAATCAACCACAACCTGGTTATCGAGAATGGTGCAATTGACGGTGCCGGCGCTGGTATTTCGCTGTACACCGGCGCTGACAACTACCGTATTACCAATAACCGTATCTGCGGTAACTTTACCCAGGGTAATGGTGCTGGTATCGGCCATTTGGGTCTGAGTGACGGTGGTTTCATTCAAAACAATAAGGTTCTATTCAACCAGAGCTTTCAGCAGGCGAGTGAAGTCAACGGTGGTGGCATCTTGATCGCGGGTGATCGTGTAGGTGTACCGTTCCCGGCAGGTACTGATCCACTGCTAACAGTTGGCGCCGGTAACGTCACGATCCGTGAAAACCTGATACAGGGTAACCAAGCGGGCGCCGGTGATGGTGGAGGCATCTCTTTGCTGAACATCAACGGAGAGGAAGTTGCCGATAATCTGACCAATACGCCTCCGACGCTACCTACTGATCCGGTTGAATGGTTCAAGGTCGACATCTTCAATAATATTATCGTCAACAACCTGTCAGGTTTAGCGGGTGCGGGTATCTCAATCCAGGATGCGATTGATGTACGGATTATCCACGACACCATCGCTAACAATGACAGTACCGCGACGACTTTATCTGCGTTCTCTGCAGCTGCACCGCAGGGGCCCACGTTGATTCAGCCCGCGGGTATTGTGTCGCATACGCATAGCGCACGATTGATAGCATTGGGTGCCGGTGTTGTAGGTGATTTCTCGGATCCCGAGATTCTCAACAGCATTATCTACGGTAACCGGTCTTTCTGTTGGGGCGCGACTGCGTTCGATCAGCTTGGCTTCCCGACAACCTTCGGACTACAGACCGCTTCAGCGACTGATTGCGGCGGATTATCGGATAACGAAGATCTTGCTGTATTGCCCAGAGGCTCTGGCTTTCAGCTGAATCCGATGACATCTGATCTGTCTGTAGACGCAGGGATTTTGGGTGTGGTTTATGATCTGAGTAATCTGTTCGTAGATCCGGTATTTGATACGCCTTATCCGACCACCGATGCGGGTCAAACCATCAATCAACCTGAGGCCACAATTCCGCAGACAGCAGCAGCTTTTGATGAAGGCGGTAACTTCATCGATGTTCGCTTCGGACCATTGGAACCAACGGGTAATTATCATCTTGATGGCACTTCGCCGATGATCAATGCAGGGGATATCGCCGCATTAACTGGGGCTGGCATATCCAACGATATTGACTTCGAGGTTCGACCCCAGGGTACTGCCGGTAACGTAAACATGGATATCGGTGCAGATGAGGCCGGATCACTTACGATCCCACCGCCTCCTGCGGTCATCGATACCGATGGTGACGGTGTAGCGGATAGTTCGGATAACTGTCTGAATGTGGCCAATCCGGGTCAAGAGGAATCGGACGGAGACATCTATGGCGATGCTTGTGATGGTGACTTCGACAATAATGGAACGGTTAATTTTGGTGATATCACAATTTTGCTCGGATTACAAGGCCAAGCGGGGCCCAAGGGCGATTTGGATCTGAACGGTACGGTTAATTTTGGTGATATTACCGTTCTGTTGGGACTCATGGGTAATCCACCCGGCCCATCCGGCTTATAGAATCACCGTATTACCATGGACGCCGGTGCGGATCGGATCAATTAACAACCGACCCGCACCGGCTCCAACCATAGGTTTTCGATCTGATCATATTATTAAGGTAAGAACGATGAATAAATTAAAATTAAAACTCAAACCCATACCGGCGGCATTGTGCTGCCTGTTGGCAGGATCCATCGGTACAGCCTCTGCGGGTGCACTGATTCAGTGTCCCAACGATTTTAACAACGATGCGGTGATTGAAGTTGACGATGTTCTTGTTGGACCTCTGGCAAGTTTTCCGACTACTCCAGGGGATATTGACCAAAACGGCGACGGCATCTTCCAAACTACAGCCAATACTAAATGTAAACATTTATCCGGTAGTGATGGCTTCATCACCATGGCCGATGGTTATCCGCAATACATGTTCGGATTTGGCGATTTGACCGGCATTCTGCAGGCGAACGCCCTAAACGAAGGGTTCTACAACGCCCGTATGCCAGCCTCGCAAATAGTCGTCGAGCAGGGCCAGGACTTTTATCTGACCCTGAGCAACCCCGGCATGCTGACCCGCCCGGATTTATTCGACCCGCACACGATTCATTACCACGGGTTTCCAAATATTTCCAGTACTTATGATGGTGTCCCGGAACTGACGATTTCCATCAATCAAAACGCCAGCCTAACCTACTTCTACCGGCAGACTGAACCGGGCACCTTTATGTACCATTGCCACGTCGAGGCGACCGAACATATGGCAATGGGTATGTTGGGTAATCTGTATGTGCATGCTGCGCAGGATCAGACAATACCCGGCACGGTGCTTTCCAACCCGGTTACCGGAAATAGTCATAGCCATGCGCTAGGTGAACGTTATGCCTATAACGACAGCGACGGCGATACGCTGTACAACGTCGAAGTACCGCTGCAAATCCACGCCTATGATTCGGAATTTCATGACGCGAGCCGTAACGTGGCGCCTCTGCCGTTTGCCGATCTAACCGATCGCTATGTTATGTTTAACGGCCGTGGCTATCCGGATACGGTAAACCCAAATCCACTTCCGGCGCCTTCGGAAGATGGCGGTTTGACCTTTCTAAACGCTATTTACGACGCGAGCGGCACCAAAGTTAGAAACGAAGTACAATCGCAACCGGAATCGTCACTGGTCACCGCTAATCCCGGCCAAAAAATATTGCTGCGCCTGAGTAATCTTAGTGTCACTCAGGCCTATACCGTCGCCTCGATGGGTCTGGATTTTCGAGTTGTAGGCCGCGGGGCAAAAATATTGCGGACCGATGGTGAACCCTTAGGAGCGCAAGACCTGACCTATAGAACCAATACGGTCAACATCGGACCGGGCGAAGGCTATGACCTGATCGTTGATACAACTGGACTAGCATCTGGTAGCGAGTATTACTTTTACAGTGCCAACCTCAACTATCTAAGCAATAACAATGAGGACTTTGGCGGCCTGATGACCAAAATCGTGATCAACTGATCCGGACGATGGTTTAAAGCAAATAGGAGAATATGATGAAAAAACCAATAAATCGAGTCGGGCAGCTAGCGGCGCTTTCATTGGCTTCGGCGTTAGCGGGATTCACGTCAAGCAGTCAAGCGACGGTCGATGGCATTACCGGCGCCAATCACAATTTTGTGGCCTGCCAGTTCAACATCCCGACACCCGACGGAGACAGCGTACCCATGTGGGGTTACGGTGTTGACGACGGTGACGCGGTATGCCAAGAGGGGCAGTACCCCGGACCCACACTGATCGTAAACGAGGGCGATACAGTCAACATCACGTTGCGCAACAATCTGCCGGTGGACACGTCCATCGTGTTTCCAGGTCAAACGTCTTCAACCACAACGACGGGCAGCAAAGGCTTGATCACACAGGAAGTCACTGCGGATGGGGCTACAACGGTGATATACACTTTCGAAGCAACCCACCCGGGAACCTTCATGTACGAAAGTGGTAGCAACCCGGCTTTACAAACCGAGATGGGGCTGCTGGGCGCCATTATTGTCCGGCCGACCGGATTTGATAGCACACCCGTAACGATCGTGGATCCAACCTTGGGTTCTATAGAAAAAGCGAACGCAGCACAAACTGCCTATGGCGGTGCAGGGACCCATTACGACTACGAATATCTGTTCCTGCTCAGTGAAATGGATCCTGAAATCCACAAGAGATACGCGCTGGGACAGTTTCAGAACGTGGATAATACCAACTATCACGAAGTATTGTGGTTTATCAACGGCCGTAACTTCCCCAACACCCTGTCCCAAGCGGGTGATCCGACCTTTCCGCACCAGCCGTACAACAGTATTCCCGAGACCCGTCCCGGTGAAAAAGTACTGATTCGTCTGATCGGCGGTAGCCGTCATGCCCATCCATTCCACACACACGGCGCGAACGCACAGGTAATCGCACAGGATGGGCGTCTGCTCGAAAGCACACCAGGATCTGGGCCTGATGTGGGCCGCTCGGACTATACCATTCTGACCTATTCCGGGCAGACCTACGACGCGATTTTTCAGTGGACCGGTAAAGACAACGGCTGGGATATTTACGGCCCCGCGGCTGGTGATGCGTTGGCTGGTGTCCCGCCGCATACGTGTGGTGTTGCCGATGATACGCTCAACAACAAAACTGGCGTATCAGGATCTGACGGTTACCACGACACCACCTGGGAATGGTGCGCGGATCACGATGTCGCCGCACCCGTTTTTCTACCGGCAACCCAAGATATGACCTTCGGCGGCTTTTTCAGCGGCTCACAGTTCATCGGCACTCTGCAAGCCCTGCCACCGGGTGAAGGGGGTTTGAATCCAACCGGCGCGTATCTGTACGCTTGGCATTCCCACAACGAAAAAGAACTGGTTAACAACGATGTCTTTCCCGGCGGTATGTTTACGGCACTGTTTGTCCATCCTTATCCGACATTCATTCAACGTTAACAAGTGGACAACATGAAGAGGAAAAAAATCATGAAACATCAACTCATCAAGGGTCTGGCTGCGTTATCTCTAGGATTAGCCGCCACGACCGCGAGTGCCATCACGTACGATCTGTGTGTTGGCACTACGACTATCACGATGCCGCCCAATTCAGCAAACCCCTCGGGTGAAGTGGTACCCGTGTGGGGTTATGGATTGGACGATACGAGCACTAACTGCGATACCGCCCAAGTTCCGGGACCCGCATTAACGGTCCCACCCGGCGATTCGCTCACGGTCAATCTGCGCAATGCGCTGACCGGTCCAAATGCTGAACCCGTATCGATGGTTATCCCCGGTCAACCGGCGAACATGATACCCGCGACTTTTGTAGATGCCAGCGGTCGCACAAGGATACGTTCTTTCACCATTGAGACACCTGTTGGCTCCACGGGAAACTATTCCTGGACCGGTATGCAACCTGGAACCTATCTGTACCATAGCGGCACCCACGTACAAATTCAGGTTTCCATGGGTTTGTATGGTTCTTTAACCCGCGATTCAACACAGGCCTCCAACGCTGCTTATGCCAACGTAATCTATGACCAACAAGTAACTTTGTTATACAGCGAACTGGATCCGGCGTTAAACAACGCGGTCGCCAGTGGCGCCTACACCTCTTGTAGTGGCGGCTTCGCGGCCTGTAATGCGGATCTGGCGGCCGGTGATAGGCCCAGCGCGATTAACTATAGACCGGTGTATCACATGGTCAATGGACAGCCTTTCACCAGTAAATTGCAAGCGGCGCATTCGATCGGAGCGGTTCCGACCGTGGGTAATCGTTCGGATGTACTGGTTCGTTTTCTGAACGCCGGTAACCAGACCCATGTTCCGGTAATCCAGGGTGGCCGCTGGCGGGTTATCTCGGAAAATGGCGAACCTTATAGTTTCGCAGGTAATGACGCCAAAACCCAGCACTCCGTGACCCTGCCGGCGATGACCACACGGGATGTGATGCTGTCGATTGGCGACGGGGTTGCAAATACCACGCAGGTGGATACCCCAACGGCATTTGCAGTCTATGACCGTTCACTGGCAATCACCAATGCCGTCGATGAAGCACCGGGCGGTTTGATCAGTTTTCTGATGGTGGATGTCGATACGGACTCTGATGGGATCTTCAACTATGCGGATAATTGTGTGTTAACTGCCAATCCTGGTCAAGAAGATTCAGATGGCGGGACACCAGGCATGGGCTATTTGGGTACTGGTGATGGTTATGGCGATGTTTGTGACGCTGATTTTGACGGGAACAGTTTTGTCAATTTTGGAGATATAACTATATTGCTGGGTCTTCAAGGCACAACTGGACCTCTGGGTGATTTTGATAGCAACGGAATCGTCAACTTTGGTGATATTACCTCACTCCTTGGAATGATTGGGCAACCGGTCGGTCCGTCTTGCATAGTTCCTGGAGCAGATCCAGTATTGTGTCCCTTGCAATAATCACAGACGAGGATGCCCGTCTATTGCCCCTTATAACCCATTACAGGAGGAGGTGTAAATTACAAACAAGAACCCGCATTAAAAGAAACTAGCCCGGCGAAAGGGGGCGGTGAATATTTAAAAAGATTAATACATATACATGAGAAGGTGAAAATTATGAGATTTATATTAGGCAAAAAACTTTTTTCGTCATTAACTGCTTTGACACTGTTACTAAGTACCACGTTAGTCAATGCGAATACGATATCGTTGGTAAATGCAAATGCCGACGCAACACCCGCGGATATATTGATTGGAACCGATGACGTCGGAGGATCATTTTCCATGAATCTCGATGTAGTTCTCGATACGGGTATTACAGCGGGCGGTGCTATCACTGATATTACCTGGGATGCAGGTATACTTCAGCTTGATAGTTATTCAACTTTAGCACCTTTGTTTGATCTTGGTCCCATAGCAGCTACATCAGGCGGGTTTGCCCAATTACGCCTTTCAGATCTTCTCACAAGCGGGGTAATGAACGGAGCTTTCACATTGGCCACTCTTAATTTCTCTTATATTGGTCCTGGGACCGCGTCAATTTTATTGGACCCGCTAGTTCCATCAGCAAACGTAGGTGAAGGTTGGGGAACATTGGTCCCTGCGGGGAATCAGGATATTATTTTTGGTACCATCAACAATGCCACAGTCAGCGCAGTCCCTCTACCTCCCGCATTATACCTCTTTACATCCGCTTTGGTCGGCATGGGCTTTATTGGCCGGCGTAAACAAGAAGTTTAGGCAGGAGTCTAGCCATGTCCATTAGAGCCGCTAAGGATCTGGTATTGCTACTCGTCCTGGTCGTTTGCATGGATCCCAGCGGGGTCGGTGCAAACCCGCCGGGATCGGTCTTGCCGAAACAGGATAAATTGATCGAACAATGGGGAATAGAAGCACTGAGGGTCACCTTAAGCGCGAACGACTATATGGTGGATTTCCGCTACCGGGTGATCGATCCCAAAAAAGCCGCGAAAGCAGTCAATCGCAAGGACCAGCCCTATGTCCGGCACAGCAACACCGGCTTGACCACGAAAGTGCCTGCACCGGCCAATATCGGTGCATTGCGCCATACCGGGCGCAACCTGAAAAAAGGCGTTCCATACTTCGTGCTATTCGCCAACCCGGGCAAAACAATTAAACGGGGCGACAAAGTCACCGTGGTAATGGGCGGCTATACGCTGGAAAATGTGTCCGTGCAATAATGTTGCGCTTAATACCCTTTTACTGAATTCGTCACAGTAACAACTCGGCAATCTCGTGATGGGGTTGCCGGGATGACGATTCCTCAATAATCGGGACAAAAAGACGAGAGTTAATCCCCTCAATATTGACGATTAACAAACCGATCATTGCCTTGTAGGCTGCAATAGTACCGAGTACCCATATTATGAATCAAAAATCCAAAGTTCAATTTGCAACTATTGCGGCTCTGGTATTTATAGTCGGAATTTCATCGGCGCTGGCGGACACCAAAATCGGCCCCCGGTTACAACAGAGGCTAAATCAAAAGGTGTCAAGGACAAACCCTAGAGCGGGAAAACCGACCTTCCCGGTAATTGTCGAGTTCGTCGATCAGGTCGATTTAAAAACCCTCACGGGCAACAAAAAAGATCGCCGTAAAAACCTACTGGGCAAGCTTAAAGCCAAACACACCAAAAGCCGGCTTTTGATTCGTCGGCTCCTGCGCCGTTACGGCGTAACCCGCAAAGAATCCTTATGGCTTATCAACGGGGAATCTTTTGACGCGCCCCGGGCTTTGATCGAAGATTTGGCTGCCGAGCCTTCGGTACGGCAGATTCGGCTGAATTATCAGATCATGGCCCCCGGCGCCGGAAGCGGTAGCGCAGCGCCAGCCGAATGGAATTTGAATCGTATTGGCGCACCAACCCTTTGGGGGCTGGGGATTACCGGTCTGGGCATCGTGGTCGCCAATATGGATACCGGCGTGGATATTAACCATTCCGAACTTGCAGCCACCTGGCGTGGTGGCAGCAACAGCTGGTACGACCCGCATTGCCATCCGGCACCGTGGGAAGATCCAGTACTGTTTCAACCGGCCGCCAGCTGTCCGGCCAATACCGATTTTACCATCCCCCGCGATAAAGCGGCCGGCAGCACCGGGCACGGTTCCGGGACCATCGGCATCATGGTTGGTGGCGATGCAGGCGGCACATCGATAGGTGTTGCGCCCGATGCGCAATGGATCGCCAGCAAAATATTCGATGACAATGCGGCGGCAACGCTAACCGCGATACACAAAGCTTTTCAGTGGTTACTGGACCCGGATAATGATCCGCTCACCGACGATGCGCCCGATATCGTTAACGCATCGTGGGTACTGGGCGGACCCGACGTCAACGAGTGCGTATTGGAATTTCAACCCGACCTGCAAGCGTTGCGGGCAGCGGACATTGCTGTCGTCTTTTCCGCCGGAAATGAAGGCGGCACCGGAAATCCCAACACCAGTACCAGTCCCGGCAATAATCCGGAAGGTTACGCGGTTGGCGCGATCGATAGCGCCGATCGTGCGGGAGCCTTTAGTAGCCGCGGACCCGGTCCTGCGGCAACCGTATGCGAAACGGGATTTTTCCCGGAATTGGTCGCGCCGGGGGTTTCGGTACGCACCACCGGTAAAAATGCCATTCCTACCGTGGATAATTATCCCCTTGTCAGCGGCACTTCCTTTGCTGCACCGCACGTAGCCGGTGCGATGGCATTATTGCTCGATGCGTTGCCCAACTTGACCGTGCCCGAGCTAGAAACCGTTTTGCTGGATACCGCCCAGGATACATCCAGCGTCGATGATGCGATGGGTCCGGACGACATTTATGGCTATGGTGTACTTCATGTAGAAAGTGCTTATTATGCGTTGTGTCCAACCACAAGTTTGGACAGTGATTCGGACGGTATTCCCGATGTTTGTGATAATTGCACCTTGAGAGTTAATCCAAGCCAGGCGGATACCGATAGTGATTTGTATGGCGATGTCTGTGACGGGGATTTCGATAATAATGGTATTGTGAATTTTGGCGATATAACCATACACTTAAGTCTCCAGGGACAAACAGGGCCGGAAGGTGACTTTGACAACAATAGCATTGTAAATTTTGGAGATATAACGATATTGCTGGGATTTATGAATAAAGCACCTGGGCCGTCAGGGTTGGCTCCATAAGCTTGTGTCATTACATGATCTTGAAAATAGATAGTTTTTTCTGGCGCCACTGCCTATTAAACCAGTTCTGATAATTTTAAATTGGCTACGATAAAAAATTAACAGCTAATAGCGAACTTTTAAAAAACGAAATTTCAGCGTATCTATCCTGCATTGTGCTTTGTGTAAGTTTAGAATTCCGCAAAATGTTGGTGCGATTTACTAGCTGCATAACTATTGAGCGTCATTTCGCACACTGGCATCATGTTTGGAAACGGTAGAACAATCGTATATTTATTGTGTATCCGGAGTTACGGATAATAGGGGATACAGACTAATAAATTCATACCTCGGTGATCTATATGATTAAAACACAGCCTATTGAGAAACAAAAAAACCATAGCGTGTTACCACGCTTATTCATTAGTAAGCATGGTTTTACCTGCCCCTTCCTGGTTCCACGCCTTGTGTTAGCCGTTGTCTTATTGGGTGCTGTACCGATCGCCGCGGCGTTGAATTTTAATCCCGCAACATCCCACTTGCTGCCAGATACCAGTCCGGTCCATACGTTGGTTACCGATATCAATTCCGACGGCAATTTGGACATTGTTTTTTCCATGTCCGGTTCAGGAGGGGGCGATGCTTCGGTCCGTATATTGGTGGGTAACGCTAGCGGCGGTTTCAGCGACGCCCAAATCGCCACCGGATTCGGCCCCCAGGCGACCGCAGCGGGAGATTATGATGGTGACGGATTTATGGACCTGGCCATCACATCACCCAGCGATGCGTCCGTGTATATCTACCGCGGCACCGGAAATACCAATTTTGTACAGCATCAAATTATTTCCATTCCCGCGGCGGACCCCGATAGCATTGGCGTCGGGGATTTTGACAAAGACGGTATATTGGATATTGCTATCGGTACACAACTGGGTACGCCGTTTGGTGTTTATTTTGCGCACGGTAATGGCAACGCGACCTTCGCAAACCCAGTGGGTCTGCCGAATAGCAACCAATTGGCGGCTCTGGACTTGACTATTGCCGACCTGAACGGTGATCTAAATTTGGACATTGCGACCCCAACAGCAGTTTATATGGGAGCAGGAGATGGAACTTTTACGCAAAGCCAAGCGTTAAGTAGCGGCCAGAATATCGCTCGGGGCGATCTGGACAACGATGGTGACCAGGATCTTATTATTGCCAGCGCTACAATTATTTTCACCTATTTGAACGACAGTAACGGAAACTTTAACATTCAGCCCATAAAAAACCTTGCTCCGTCAGTTATTAGAGATATTGATATAGCAGACATGGACCGCGATGGTTTTGCTGACCTGCTGCTGGTAGACAAGAACACGAATACCGTTGAGTTTTTCCCCGGGCTGGGTAACGGCGCATTGGGTGGACTAATTTCTTTTGCCGTCGGCATCGACCCGACAGCCCTGGCTATCGGCGATTGGAATAAAGACGATTACCTGGATTTCGCCAGCGCCAATGAAAATTCGAACGCACCGGACGCCACGGTCCGACTGCAAATTCCTCCGGCAACCGTGCCGGGTAATATCGCCCCGGTGGCTACCCAGATTCGGCTTTCCATAATCGAGGGCGGCCTGTTGCCAGTGCAACTGAGCGCCACAGACGCCGAGCAGGATACGTTAAGCTACACGGTGGTTCAGTTACCAACCAACGGGACCCTTAGCGGCACAGCGCCAAATCTAAGCTACCAGCCCAACCCGGGGTTTACCGGTACAGACAGCTTTACATTCAAAGCGAATGACGGTCAATTGGATAGTAATGTGGCCTCCGTGGACATCACCGTCATTCCGATCAACAACGCACCGGCGGCAACCGGCCAGTCGGTTAGCACGAATGAAGACGTGACCGTACCCGTTACGCTCACCGCAACGGATGCAGACGGTAATCCGCTGACTTACGCAATCGTTGTAGCCCCGACAAACGGTGGTTTGTCCGGTACCCCGCCGAATCTGACCTACCATCCGTCAACCAATTTTAACGGCAGTGACAGTTTTAGCTTTAAAGCCAACGATGGCCTCGTCGACAGCAATACGGCAACCGTATCGATCACCGTAAACCCGGTAAATGACGCGCCGACCGCGGCCCCTCAATCACGCGTGACCCTGGAAGATACACCATTGTCGTTGGTGCTGTCGGGCAGCGATGTCGAGGGTGATGCTCTGAATTACAGTATAGCGGTGGCTCCGGCCAATGGTACGCTGACTGGTGTAGCACCCAATTTGAATTACATACCCAACGCAAATTTTAATGGCACCGACAATTTTTCTTTTCGGGTCAACGACGGTTCTGTGGATAGTAATACAGCGACAGTTTCGATCACAGTCAACCCGGTTAACGATGCCCCGGCAGCCAACGCAGGACCGGACCAAACCGCGTTTGTTGGCGACACAATCGTGCTTGATGCAAGCACTTCCACCGACGTTGACGGTGACCTATTGAGCTATTTCTGGCAACCACTTATAAGACCGGTGGGTAGTACTATTGTCCTATCTGATATTACCTCCATTTCCCCTACCGCGGTGATTGATAAACCGGGCACTTATTCGTTTAGAGTATACGTAATTGATGGCATTCTCTTTAGCTCGGATGATATCTTTGTTACAACACAAAATTCTGCACCCGTCGCCAATGCAGGTCCGGACCAGACGGTTCAGCTCGGCGATCTGGTCGCTTTGGACGGTGGTTTATCCAGCGATGTGGATGGCGATACGCTGTCCTATGCCTGGACTTTGCTGTCTCAACCCATCGGCAGTACGGCAACCCTAACCGGTGCAGCGACCCTGAACCCCAGTTTCACGGCCGACCAACCCGGTAGTTATACGGTTGAGCTCGTGGTCAATGACGGTGTGGTGAACAGTCTGCCCGATACGGTCGTGATCAGTACCTCGAATATAGCGCCCGTAGCCGATGCCGGTGTGGACCAAAGCGCGTTCGTCGGTGATACCGTGACTCTGGACGGCAGCGGTTCGTCTGATGCTGATGGCGATCCGATAACCTTTAGCTGGTCGCTGATCACTATTCCCATGGGTAGTACTGCTGCGATTGGTAATCCCTCGGCAATCATGCCGACCTTCAACCCGGATACGGCCGGCACGTACGTGGCACAGCTTATCGTCAATGATGGTGTACTCAACAGTCTGCCCAATACCGTGGTGGTCAATGTCAATACACCCAATACGCCGCCTAGTGCCGACGCGGGACCCGATCAGAGTGTATTGGTCAACGATCTGGTGAGCTTGAATGGCAGTGGATCTTCCGATGTTGATGGAGACCCCTTGAGCTTCAGTTGGTCCTTGATCACTCGTCCACTCGGGAGCACCGCTACTCTGACTGGTGCGACAGCCGTGAATCCCTCTTTTGTGGCGGACGCGGAAGGCACGTTCGTAGCACAGTTGATAGTAAATGACGGTCAGTCGGATAGCCCACCGGCTAGCGTAATGATAAACGTGGGCCCGGGTAATACTGCTCCAGTGGCCAATGCCGGACTGGATCAGAGTGTGTTGGTGGGCGATCTGGTTGCGCTCAATGGTACCGGATCATCCGATGCAAACGGCGATCCGTTAAGCTATAACTGGTCACTGACGGTACCTGTTGGCAGTACGGCTGTGTTGTCCGGCGCCAACACGGACAGCCCGACCTTTACACCGGATGTAGCTGGCAGTTATCTGGCTCAGCTCATTGTTAATGACGGTCAAGTCAATAGTCCCGCCGATAATGTCCTGATCAATGCAAATACGCCAAATACGGTGCCCGTCGCCGATGCCGGTCTGGATCAAAGTGTGCTGACGGGAGACCTGGTCACACTGGATGGCAGTGGTTCCAGCGATGCGGATAATAACCCATTGACTTTCAATTGGTCGATCATTTCCGCGCCCGTTGGCAGTATCGCCAGTCTTTCCAATACGGCAATCAGCGCTCCGGATTTGACCCCGGATCTAGCCGGCACTTACGTTATTCAGTTGATCGTCAACGACGGTCAAGCTAATAGCTTGGCGGATACCGTGACCATCACCGTTACTGATATTGTTTCGGGCGGGCCAGTCACGATAGTCAGTGCAGACTGGAATGGCTCAACTCTGACAGTGATCGGTACCGGTACGCCTGGCGCAACGGTTAGTATAAGTGGTGCGGATACCGGGGAAATAATCGGAACAGCGGTTACAGTTGCAACCGATGGCAGTTGGTCGGTTGCGACTTCCTCTCTGGTGAATGATGTGCCATGCACGGTTACTGCTGCGTCAGGGGTTGATTTTGCGCAGTTGGCAGTCACAGGCGCGACCGGTGTCTGTGCCATTAATTTCTCGAAAGCGGAATGGGATAATGGCGATGCTAAGTTGCTAATAAAAGGATCTGGCGCCGCGAATGGCGTACAGCATATCCTTCAATATAGTTCTACCGGGGCTCAAATAAGTACTTTTAACGGCCAAGGCGGCAACTTTGAAATTGAGATCGAACTTACGTCAGTTCCGTGCAGCATTCGGATTAGTGAGGCTAGCGGCTCGGCATTTATCGATCAACCGATTGCCAATGCCCCGGGTAGTTGTCTGTAACTTGCACTAGCCCAATCATCTTGCCAGAAGAGGATGGGATGATTGGGCAAAGGTTGAGCAATAGGAACACAGAATTAAAGTTGATTGATTCAAATTTTCGTTAAGTACGATTTCTAACTACAGTATCCTGGGCCGTTTTCAATCAAACTGCCTGGAAAGTTTAACTTATTGAACTTTCCGGGCACCAAGCTGTGGTGTTTAGCAAATATGAATCACGAGCGGGGTTCAACGTCGATATAGCGCCTGCGATTCGTTTTTAAACACTAAACCTTCGACCCATAAAAAATAAGGAGCGATGGGTGGGGTATGCATAAAAAGAATACACGATTCGCCCCATTTACCTTACTTTCGCAGCCCGTATAATCGCAGCTACAATGCAGGGCTTTGTATCGATCACCCTGGATAATTGAATATCCAACAACCTACGAAATACTACTGCCGGTGATTTGATACAACTCGATTGACCGTATCCAAACCGGAAGTAAATTATGAATATAAGAACAATATTGACGGCAATAACGCGCCAAAATAACATAAAATTTGTAGGGTCTTATCCAAACGGTTACAAAGAAAAATGGGGGTCGAAGGGATTCTTTGTATTGACCTTATTGATGGGTGTACTCGGGCCTATATGTGCGTTTGCCTTGGACTTCCAACTCCCCACAACCCGGCTATTACCCGAAGATGCACCACGCGGTGTCTTAAAATACGATATTGACGGTGATAGCCTGATAGATGTCGGATTTGCGATGACAGGCGTCTCCGGCGGTCAAACTGCGGTGGTTATTTTTCTGTCCGACGGAAACGGGGGCGTGAAACAAGAGATCGAAACCGCCCAAAACCTAGGTGCGCGAGGATTTACTGCTGGACTAATCAATGGTGATACCATCCCTGATCTAGTTCTTGCTGCGCCTAATAATGCCACCCTTTACATTCTGCTCGGCAACGCTCAGGGCGGATTCAGTCGCGATCCTGCATTGGATATCCCCATAGTCGGAGCAGATCCAGGTATAGTTCGTGTCGCGGACCTGGATGGCCAGGGTGGTTTGGACCTAGTCATTGGCGATATTCTGGCAACCGGAAGTGGCCTTTTTACTGCGCTGGGCAATAATGATGGAACCTTCTCAACCCCAGTGGGTATAGTTGGTAGCCAGGGAATCGCCGCGGGCGACCTGCATCTTGGCGACTTTGATCACGACGGTAACCTTGATATTGCAACACCCGCCCAAATATTCCTCGGTGCAGGAAATGGCAGTTTCCCGGGCAACCCTATCAATTTAAGCGGTGGACAGGCGCTCGCTGCAGGCGATCTGGATGGCGACGGCGATCAGGATCTGGCGGTAATGGACCAGGATACTCTAACCATCTACGTTGGTGATAATCAAGGTGGCTTTAGTTTTAATTCCCGTCTACCTCAACCCGGCGCGCTATTTCGAGACCTGGAGGTACTTGACATCGATTTAGACGGCCTTAACGATCTAGTTTTGACCGATGAAAATTCGGATGCGATCTTTTATTTCCTCGGCCAGGGAAATGCTGCGTTCGCCGCACCTATATCAGTTCTCACCCCGCAGGCCCCCTATTCATTAGCCGTTTTGGATCTAAATAACGATAGATTTCCTGATATCGTAACGGCTAACGACCCTATGAACCAAGCCATCGCAGCATTCTTTGTGCAAAATCCGGTAGCCGGAAATACGCCGCCGGTGATCACACGCCCGGCTGACCAAACTTCAAATGAAGGTGACTTCATTACCGGGCTGCAAATCATAGCTAGCGATAGCGACATCGGACAAATCCTGACATACTCGGCTGCGGGACTCCCGCTCGGACTCAACATCGATCCGGTGACCGGATCTATATTCGGTACGATTCTCCCTAACGCCGCTATCGGAAGCCCCTATACGGTCGTCGTCACGGCGACTGATGATGGAA
The DNA here is from genome assembly GCA_964619885.1 of uncultured Methylococcaceae bacterium. Taxonomy (GTDB): domain Bacteria; phylum Pseudomonadota; class Gammaproteobacteria; order Methylococcales; family UBA1147; genus CAZUGA01. The sequence goes on along the minus strand of CAZUGA010000006.1, from coordinate 141 downwards.
CACCTAATTTAAGTGCCAATACCAATTTCATTTGGACCATAGCCGGCTCCAACAGACCACCGGTGGTAAATGATCCGGGGGCACAATCCAGCGCCGAGGGCGACACCGTGAACCTCGCGATCAGTGCGACGGATCCGGATA
>CAZUGA010000005.1:0-141489 GCA_964619885.1 uncultured Methylococcaceae bacterium | reverse complement strand
TTAGCTATTCAAGCTACTAAGTCCACTCGCTTTGATGAGTTTTGCAAGTGGCTCGTCATAATGTAATCTTCGGACCCGCCGACCCGCTTTTAGAAATAGCCACTAGACAAAATAGTGGTTTTGGATGCTGATATAGACTATTTGGCTCCAAATTTTGAAGGATCTGACAGTATTTATAATGAAGGAATATGCGTTTTATCTGTCTAAGCGCCGATTTTCAAGATTTAGTACATATAGTCTCATGAAATTGATTGGTTGAACAACAAGAGAGGTCAATTTTCACATGTGGCTTGATGAGTGAATAGGTAAAAAACCGTCTTTTTTGTCCAGTTCTAAAGTACTCGACGCCTTTTAAGTTGTTAATTCCGATGTTTTTCGATAATACATGATATCTTAGGGATCAACATGGGTAATGTGGCAGTGGTGTCGGCTTATTTTGGCGCTGCGGCGTGAAGATGCGCAAAGGGGATTGCCGGCTCCGAAGGTAAACCGAATTGAACCGTGGTGCCAGCGTAAAATCAGGCTATTTCGAATCGTTCGAAAGGCTACGCGGGAGACCGGAATGGCGCTCTGGTAGGTAGGCTTAGATGTTCAAGAGTCTTGGCAATTACCCTGGGTTCTTGGATAACGGCGATGATTTTCAATTCGCCACCGTAGTGAGGGCAGTGTTCGATGTCGAATACCCGGTTACGAATAATGTGTCAACACTTTACCGGACACAAAGTTAGGCAAGTTCTTGACGCTTTTCATAGTCTACCGGTGACAAATAATCATTGGCAGAATGAAGTCGTATACGATTGTAAAATACCTCGATATATTCAAATATTGGGTGTCGAGCCTCCTCTCTTGTTTTAAAATTGCAATGATACTCCAGTTCGGTTTTTAGCGTATGAAAAAAGCTTTCAGAGACCGCGTTATCGAAGCAATCGCCTTTACGATTCATACTTTGTTCGATGCTCTGTTGTTTTACGATATTGCGGTGACTGACAAAGGCATATTGACTGCCTCGGTCGGTATGCCAGAGGGGCCCTTTGGCCGGTTTGCTAATTCCCAATAATCGATCTTTCCCTCCGCTACTGTGTTGTCTTGGTGTTCAACCCAGCCAAGCCGCCATGTCCCGGCCGTGTTTAAATTGTTTTCCATTACCCATTGCGCTGATCAAGGCCGTAGTGATAATCGGACCAATACCAGGAATCTGTTGCAACCGTTTGGCAGCTGTGAGACTTGTAGCCAGTATTTTTATTTTCTTACCCAGCTCATCAACACGTTCATCCAGCGTCACAAGATCTTGTCTTAAACCAGTAAGCAACACTCTAAAGTCGCCGGTTAAACCATTTTCAGCATCTTCAAGCAACTGCGGCAAGGCCTGACGAAGCACGTCCACACGCCGACCAACAATGATGCAGTATTCGGCCAACAGGCCTCTAATCTGGTTAACTTTCGCAGTACGCTGTTTCACGTGCTCACTGCGGATGCGATGAACGTCCTGAATGTCTTGCTGTGCGATGGTTTTAATCGTAACGAATCGCATGTTAGGACGCCCTACCGCTTCGCAAATTGCTTCCGCATCGTTAGCAATTTCGGAAATTGACAAAAACCAAGGACGGTTTTCCCAATGACATGAGTTTGTTAAAGTTATTATATCTTGGTATTCAAAATGCCAGTAAAAAATGGACGATGCCCATTGCAAACTGGAACCTCACGCTTTCGCAATTTGCCCTCTATTTTGCAGGTCGATTTAATGCCGCTCTGGATCTATGGTGACCGACGAGCTAATATACAGCCGCTGGAGACGTCGTGGGTTCTGCGGCTACGGCGCTAGTTCAATGGCGGATTCCAGTGGTCAACAAGCGCAGCGCGTTAGCGGGCTTACACTGACACTGAATATTGAACGCCCTCAATCCAGACCCAGTTTTTTGAGTCTATAGCGAAGCGCTCTGAAGGTAATACCCAACTCCTTGGCGGCCGCAGTCTTATTCCAACGAGTTTTTTCCAAAGCATTGACGATTGCTTGTTTTTCCACTTCATCCATATAGCTTTCCAACGACACGGAGTCGCTGCTTTGATTTGCCGGTACTGAAAGTACGTTGCTTTGTTGTATGGGTAGGTCCAAATCGTCGATGGTGATTTCATCGGCCTCGCACAACGCCATTGCGCGTTCCAGGATATTTTCAAGTTCACGGACATTACCGGGGAAATTATAATTGCTCAGTGCAGATAATGTCTCCGGGGTAATTGATGTCGCTTGTTGTTTTCCATTTTGAAAAGCGAGGTTTCGTAAGACATGCTCGGCCAAAGCAGGAATATCGTTTTGACGCTCTCGGAGCGGGGGGACTTCTAAGCCAATGACATTGATTCGGTAGAACAGATCTTGGCGAAAGCTTCCTTCGTCCACCATTTCGGTCAGATTCTTGTGGGTTGCGCTTAAAATGCGGGTATCCACTGAGATTTCCCGGTTGGCGCCAACCGGTCGGACTAGTTTTTCCTGAATAACTCTGAGTAATTTGACTTGCAGTGAATGTGGAAGATCGGCCACTTCATCGAGAAACAATGTGCCACCATCCGCGGCCTGAAATAAGCCCATTTTTTCGGACACAGCACCGGTGAAGCTTCCCTTAGTATGGCCAAAAAACTCGCTTTCCATCAGTTCGTGTGGAATGGCTCCGCAATTAACCGCAATAAACGGTCTATCGTGCCGAGGGCTTTTTTCATGGATTAGTTTGGCGACCAATTCTTTGCCGGTGCCGGATTCACCGCTGATATATATGGGGGCTTGGCTGCGCGCAACTTTGGCGATTTTCGATCGAATCTCACGCATCGATTCGGAGTCCCCTAAAAGCGTGCTACGCGATCGGCGATCGCTCTTAGGATAACTGTCCAATTTTAATGCGATGTCGACCAGTTTGCGTAGCATACCCAGGTCGACTGGTTTTGAGACGAAGTCGAAGGCGCCGTTCTTCAGGGCTCTAATCGCGGCGTCCATGCTGCCATGTGCGGTGATCACAGCAACCGGTAACGCCGGATATTGGTTTTGAATGTGTGAAACCAGTTCCAAGCCATCTCCGTCCGGTAACTTCATGTCTGTTAAGCAAAGGTCAAAGGGTTGTTGAGCAAGCATGGATTCGGCTTGTTTTACCGATCCAGCACTCATAGAATCTATTTCCATCCGCGAAAGCGTGATTTCAAGTAGTTCGCGAATGTCAGGTTCGTCGTCGACGATAAGAGTTAGCGGTTTGCTCATATTGCGATAACTGTGCTTTTTGCGTCTGGTAGGCAAATACGAAAGCAACTTCCGCCATCATTGACGGGTTCATATTCAAGTTTAGCTTGATTTAGCTCGGCCAACTCTTTGGCGATGTACAATCCCAATCCTGTACCCGATGATGAGGTTGTGAAAAATGGTTCGAATATCTGGTTGATTTGATCGTCGCTGATTCCGGGTCCATGATCTATAACTTCAATACACGGCATTGATCGCTGCACAGTCAAATTTAAAAATATTTTTTCATTTCCAGTAATGCCATATTTCAGGGCATTACAACACAGATTGTCAAGGATTTGCTTGAGCTGTTTGGGATCGCATAGTATTTGGATATCAGCGCCATCGCTAATGAAATGGAACGGAGATTCGTCCAATTGTTGTTGAAGTTGAAAATCACTGACAAATTTGCTAAGCCACGGTAATAACATTATCTTCTCTGTTTGAAATGATTTCCGTTTGGAAATTTGCAGTACCGTTTCTATGACATCGTTGACTCTAACGGTGTGTTCGCGGATTATTTCAGTAAGCCGACGGTCTTGTTTGTCCAAAGAATGACATTCGGCGAGCAATTGTCCGGCGTGGCTAATTGCGCCCAACGGATTACGAATTTCGTGGGCGATGCTCGCGGTCAATCGGCCTAGCGATGCAAGCTTACTTTGTTGAACGCGTTGATTGTTCAATCGCGTGTCTTCCAAAAAAATCATATTATAGATTTTGTGAGTTTTGACCAGTTGGGTGAATCTTGCATGAGCGTTGATCTGATTTTCGGTTATTACGAAGATCGAATCGTCAGTAGTCCCGGATTTCCAATGCTTGAATTGCTGATCCAGTTCGATGGAGACTTGTTCCAATTGGTTCGGTATCGCGGATAATTGAAACATACGCAACGCCGAAGGATTCATTACACGAATGAAATCTTCGTGATCAAGAATTATGACCGCCGATTGAAGATGTTGGACGATAAATTCATTGAGTTGCTGCTGGTCGGCCAGAGCAAGGGTTTTTTCGACCGCTAATGCGTCGCTTTGTTCGGCTCGTTTTGCCAATCCGAGGGCCAACATAGAGATAGTGAAAAATGAAGCGCCGAGCATGCCGGTGTAGGTATACGCCGTCGTGCTGAATGCCTGCGTGACATCCGAGTAAACCTGTTCAGTGATCAGTGCGATGGTCGACAACGCCGCGAAGAAAAGCGCACAACGGCCACCGACCAATAACCCCCCCGCCGCCAGGGTAACGACAAGAAGGATTCCCATTCCGCTATTGATCCCGCCACTGGCATGCATCAACAGCGTAATCGCGATAATATCTGTAAAGACCTGAGATTGAGCTTGAATATCAAAGCGAGGCCATCGAAATCTAATGGCTATGCCACCGACGATGGTCAAGGTGAGGTAGATACTGCTGGTAACGGCATATAAAGTAGAATCCGATTTACCCAGCAATGAAGGTCCTATATGGAAACCGAATAGAACGCTAAACAGACCCGACAGAGTTATTCTATAGATCGAATAAACCGCCAAGGTTTGCCACGCTTGGGTCGCGGCAATTCGAAATCCGGGGGAAAATGGGCAAGGCGTGACAAAATTTGATGAATCAGCCATACCAATAGTCTGATCCGGCGCGATTACTTAGCTTGAACGATGAAATATTAGAATAGTATTGGTGCGTTGAAGTCGTGGGACTGAATTGGGATTCCATAATATGAAATATATAGCATATTTGGTAAAAAATAAGCTTGACCCAGAGACATCGTTTTTCGGGTCTGTCTATGTAATCACTGTCGGCTTATTGCGTCCTGAACGCTTTTTGACTTCGCACAGTTGTTCAGCCAACACGATCAGGCCCGAGAGTGCGTCCTGGGAATTTTGAGTATGCTGGTTGATGTCCGCTTCAAATCGTTCCAGATAAATTCTTAAGGTTGCGCCCTCGGTTCCGGTTCCGGATAAGCGGAATACAATTCTAGATCCATCGGCGAGTCCAATCCTTATCCCTTGATGCTCGGTTAATGAGTTGTCGACAGGATCCAAATAGCTGAATTCGTCCGCCGATTGGATTGAGTAGCCACTGACAGTTTGACCGGTTAATCCGGACAATTGATCGCGAAGATGCGTGATAATGCCGTTACCGACCGATTCGTCCAGTGCTTCATAATCGTGCCTGGAATAAAAATCTCTGCCGAATTGTTTCCAGTGGGATCTAACAATGTCGGCCACAGATTGACGTTTTACCGCCAATAAGTTTAGCCAGAATAGAACGGCCCACAGACCATCTTTTTCCCGGATATGATCGGAGCTTGTGCCGAAACTTTCTTCACCGCACATGGTAATTCTATTTGCGTCCAACAGATTGCCGAAAAATTTCCATCCGGTGGGGGTTTCGTAGCTGTGAATACCAAAAGATTCCGCAACACGGTCAACCGCTCGGCTGGTTGGCATCGAACGAGCTACTCCGGATAACCCATTTTTGTACCCTGGCACCAAATGCGCGTTGGCCGCAAGAACCGCGAGACTGTCGCTGGGTGTGACAAAAAAATGTCGGCCGAATATCATATTTCGATCGCCGTCTCCATCAGATGCGGCCCCGAACGTTGGGGCTTTACCACCTAGCATCAATTCTGCCAATACGTGGGCGTGAGTCAGGTTAGGGTCGGGGTGGTCCCCACCAAAATTTTCCAACGGTATGGCATTTACAACGGAGCCGGGCTTTGCGCCCAATCCGTCTTCGAAAATTCGTTTGGCATAAGGCCCGGTTACCGCATGCATTGCATCAAAACACATTGTTATCGAAGATGTTCCTACGGTTTTGCGTAATAAATCGAAATCAAACAAACGAGACATCATTTGCGCGTAATCATCTACTGAGTCTATTACGGTGATAGCCATATCTCCCAGCTGAGAATTCCCAATTGAGTCGAAATCGATGTCGGGGTTATCAATAAACTGGTATTCGCTGATACTTTGGCTGGCGGCGTAAATTTTATCGGTGCAGTTTTCCGGAGCGGGGCCGCCGTTACCGGTATTATATTTTATGCCAAAGTCCTCGGTGGGGCCTCCCGGGTTGTGGCTGGCTGACAATATAATCCCACCAAATGCCTGGTATTTTCTAATAATGCACGAAGCGGCAGGGGTTGACAGGATTCCGGCTTGACCAATCAAAATTTTACCAATTCCATTGGCTGCTGCCATTTTGACGATGACTTGTATAGCATGACGATTAAAATACCTGCCATCGCCTCCGACTACGATGGTTTTGCCAATTCGATCGGGCAATGCGTTAAAAATCGATTGAACGAAATTTTCCAGATAATTATTTTGCTCGAATACGCGTACCTTTTTACGAAGTCCCGAGGTTCCGGGTTTTTGGTCGACGTAAGGTGTTGTAGAAACGATTTTTATTTGCATTGGTTGTGTTTTCCGTTTTGTTGTTTCGTTTTTCCCGGCCCGAACTTAGCAAACTAGTACGAATCAATTGAAAATATTTAGCTGAGGCGCATAAAGACCAATAGGGAAAGCTGTATTATAATTATTTATATGAACACTTCATCTTTCAGCCAACTTTCTAAGTTCGTTGCTCTCTGCGTCTTATTTTTCGCAGCGTTCCAAATCAATGCTGCCGAAGATGAAGTTTGGTTGTTGATCGATACCAAGTCCAAGATATTAAATGTAATGCAAGGTTCCAAAATTAAAGCGGTCTATAAAAATATAGCTATCGGGCGCAACGGCGCAGACAAGAACCGTGTAAAAGGAGACAACAAAACGCCACTGGGCATATATCGCATTGGGTGGGTCAATAATCAAAGTAAGTTCCATAAATTCTACGGGGTCAATTATCCTTCACGCATCGATGCGCGCCGCGGGTTAGGTCGGGGGTTGATCGACCATTCAACCTTTGAAGACCTTGTTCGGGCGGATTTGTTCGATACGGTTCCGCGGCAGGATACTGCGTTAGGCGGGCAAATAGGAATCCACGGACTTGGCGCGGCCGACCCCTATATCCATAGAATTATGGATTGGACGCGTGGTTGTGTCGCGATGACGGATGAGCAAATCGATAGTTTGGGCAGATGGATAAAAAAGGGCGCTGTCGTCGTAATTCGTTAATTGGCGATTTATTATTGGAAAGCTTAAGGAATTCGCTGGAAAATGATATGCTAGGACTTCACCGGAATTTGGGTGAATATTTTTATTTGAAATGAGGAAGGATTAAAACATGTATATATCTGTATCAAAGATATCTGTTTTGGTTTTAACCGCGGCACTGGCTGTTGGTTGTGCAAGCCAAGGTGATGTAGACGCGATAAATACCAGATTGGATGCTACCGACAAAAAAGCTGATGATGCTGCTGCTGCATCTGCGTCTGCATTGGCTGCAGCGCAAGCTGCGGAAGCCAAAGCGGCATCTGCTGAATCAGCTGCTCTGCGCGCTGCTGCCGCTTCAGAAGAAGCGAATAATAAGCTGGACCGCATGTTCAGACGATCTATGATGAAGTAATTCAGACGATCTATGATGAAATAGAGGCCCTTATTTCATTTGAAAGCCCTGGTGTGTAAACGCACACCGGGGCTTTTTTATGGTCGTTGCAAAGGTATAGTCAGATTTAGCTGTGGGTTAGAATACTTCCGATTCCACTGTAGGGGGCATATACCGATCATCCTCTGGATTTTCTCTGCGCGATATTGGAATAGGTATACCCCGTCGTTGGCGGAGCGCAATTCTTAATGCATAACTGTCCAGGTTCAGCAACGCTTGCGGGTGATTTTTCTCAATTTGATAGAGAGCCAACTGCATCGAATCATCTTCGCCCAATTGTTCTTCCTCTAGTCGTGGATGGGCTTCTACAAAGAAGGTATCGGCCAACCAACCGTATTTTACCGGTTGGTTAATGATATATACCGGAAGACCGACTTTTATCTGAGGAAATAATTTTTCAATGTCTTCAGGCAGCATTCGAACGCAGCCATGGCTAACCCGCATTCCGACGCCCAGAGGCTTATTGGTACCATGAATGAGGTAACCAGGCAGACCTAGTCGCATCGCGTAAAGGCCTAATGGATTATCAGGGCCAGCCGGAACCACATCGGGTAATGGGTCTCCCTGCGCGGCGTGTTCTGCTTTGATGGATTCGGGGGGGCGCCATGCCGGATTTTTGGTTTTGGCAACTATTTTGGTCGTTCCCAGTGGTGTGCGCCAATCCATGCGGCCAATACTAATCGGGTGGGTAGTGACTTGGTTTATTTCACCACGGCGCGCGCGCGGGTAGTAAAACATTCTGAGTTCCCCAATATTTAATATCAGACCTTTCCGTGGAGCCTCGGGAAGGATATAGCGTTTGGGTAAATAAACTTTGGTATTCTCGCCAGGAAGCCAGCGGTCAACATTGGGATTGGCGTGGACAATTTCATTTTGTCCGACATCGAATCGCCGGGCGATATCCAGTAGTGTATCTTCATATAACGCTGTGGTGTATTGCATATCGCCTACTAGATCGATATCGACGGGCGGTAAAACATAGTCGTCGGCACTAGCTGTAGCAGTAGATAGCGATAGTACGATCAGAAATATGGTAAATGGTTTATGCATCGCGTGATTGTGTTCAATGCGGTTCGTTAATTGTTGTACGCTATGTATATGGGCAAGAGGCCAAAAAATTTATGTGGGCGGCTATTGTTCGTTTTGAGTAGCTTCACCGCCAAAAAGTTCTAGCAGACGTGGAAAGAACGCCGCCAATTCCAAACTCATAATGGAAAAATCAGCATCGAATATATCGGTTGCGTCTTCGCTTTGAATTTCGCTCGCCTGCTCTTGAACTAATTCCAAAAAGCGCAGGCGTTTGAGATTCAAAGATTCGTCCAGTACAAAATTTAACCGGTCGTTCCAGCTTAATGCGAGTTTAATGCATTCTTTGCCAGCTTTCAGATGGCTTTGAATTTCGTCGGACAATAAATCCTGCCGTTTGCACCGAATGGTGTTATTTTCGTGGTCAACCGAACGAAGCTCGCATTCATCTTCTAAGTTCAGGTCGTTCGGTGTTATGTGCTCGTTTAACCATTGTGTCATGACCGACGCTGGGCGGATTTCGGTGATCGGTACTGAAATGGGCAGCGAATCTAGCGATTTACGCAAAAAGCTAGTAAATTCATCAGTTGAATTTTGACTGCCAGCATCGATTACCAACCATTGGTCTTTAGTGTCGATGTAGGCATAGGTGCGCCGTGAATATGAAAGCGCTTTGGGTAATAAATCGAATACGATCTCGTCGCGTAGATTTTCCCGTTCCTTGCGCCTTAAGCGGCGAGCTTGTTTTTCTTCGAGCTCGCTGCAGCGCTCGGCCAAGATTTCGTTGATGACAGCCGCTGGCAGCACTTTTTCCTCTTTGCCCAAACACAGCATGTGGCATCCAGCCGTTGTATGGAGTAGTTGGCCGCTGCCAGATTTAAGAGGAGGAAGCCATCCCAAACTGAATAATTCGTGATGACCGCAAGGACGCAAGCAATACGAGGAGAGTCTTTCTTCGAGTTCGGTTTCCGTTAACGTAAAGGGTTCGGTAAATCGGAACAGAACTATGTTTTTGAACCACATCTGTGAAATTTTGCCGCGAAAAGGCGCGATTATGCAGTCAAAACAGATGATTGTCACGCGTCAGCATGGGCTGATACAAGTATAAAGTACGGGTTGGTCCCGATGATAATTCTTGGAAGGGAGTTAAAAGCTTATGTTGGCCGACAATTGGCGGAGTATAAGTCGGTCGCCGCGCTGGACAAGTTCCAGTTGCTTTAAGAAATTCATGCCTAGTAAGATTTCTTCTCCGCCCATGTTCGGATTAATATCGCCACGTAGCTGGTGTAGTATGATCGGGCCTATAGCAACACTATCGAGTTTTGTGTGGTAAACCGTAACCGTTCCGTTCGCGGTGTGTGCCGATAGCGGTGCGCCCTTTTTTATGTGCAAACGATCTGCCGTCTTTTTTGGGATGCTAATGGTGGTTGCGCCAGTATCCAGCAGGAAGGTTACTGGATTGCCGTTTATCTCACCGTTAGCAACGTAATGGCCGTATCTGTTTCGTTGAAGGACGACCTCAATACTTTGGTCGGGAGTTGTTTGTCCGTGGACTGTCGTATTGGGGTTATTTTGTTTTGCTAAATAGTTATTAAAAAAAACGGTTAATAGACCTAAAAATAGAATCCATGCCGCGTAAACCATCCATTTACCCAAATTAGATGATGTATGATCGTTTGATTTATTCATCGGGTAGGTACAATGTCGGGACTAAATTAACTTGTGGTCTGTGAATCAGTTTCAAGTGTAGCGCCATATCGCTTTCGTGCATAGCTGCGGCGGATCGGTGTCGAGTAGGTGTACCCGGTTTCTAAAGTGTTAGAATGGGCCGCAATATTTTTGACTAACTATATAGGGGGTTAATATGGAGCAGCCGTCGACCTGGCAAATGCTTTTATACGGGGGGATAGCGCTGTTGGTCATTTTTTGGTTTCGTCCAGGTATCAAAGCGGCTATGGCGAGGAGCAGAGAAGCGGAAAAAGATTGGCCGGCCGTATTGGTGCCGATCGCAATAGTTGTATTGTTCGTTGCTTTTTTGGTGGCGATGACTTGATCGATTACTGATGAACCATAGCCAAGAACAGGCGCAATCTACTGACGAGTTTGTTAGTAAAAGTCAGAGAAAACGGGAAAGCTTGGAGTTACAGACTTTGGGCGCAGAGTTGACAAAATTATCGGATGTTCAATTAGCTAACATGGAGTTGCCAGTAAAGCTTTTCGAAGCCATAATACAGGCCAAATCGATCAAACAACATGGCGCGCTCAAGCGCCAATTGAAATATATAGGTGGTGTTCTACGGGCAATTGATACGGACCCGATCCGTGAAGTGCTGGCCAGATTCGCGATGCAGAGTGCCCATGCTGTACGCGAACACCATCGTATAGAACGGTGGCGGGATCGGCTAATCGCCCAAGGTGATGTTGCACTTAGTGAGTTATTGACTGAAGCACCCCATACAGACCGGCAAAAGCTTCGGCAATTATTCCGTAATGCGCAATCGGAACAACGTGATCAAATGAAATCCGTCAAAGCATCTAGGGCTTTATACCGCTATTTGAGGGAATGTCTGGAATAATTGCGGTTGGGTTGCGTGATTACCCAGAAAATCAGACTATTTTCCATCAAATACTGGCGGTGTAGCTTGGGACGACGAATCCACCCAATCCGAAAATGGGAACGGCATACGGTCGCTGTTATAGGTTAAAAATAAAAGTATTCGGTAGACGTATTCGGATAACGATCTACCGAATCCCAGTATGTTTTTGTTTTCCGCCCCAGTTAACAAATTTGATGCGACCTGCAGCAAAACAATTCCCCATAACAAAATTCGTACAAAGCCAAGTATTACAGCGAATAACAACATAAAGAATATACGTTGCCAAGTGCTTGTCTTTTTCAGGTTGTTATTGATTACCTCGATCACAATGGATTAACCGCGCATCATAAGATCTCGCAGATCGAGGGTAGACGCGTTGGCCCGGGTGATATAGTTTGCCATCGTTAATGAATAGTTTGCGAACAACCCAAAGCCGTCCCCATTCAATATCATCGGACTCATGATGGGTGATTGCGAATCTTCAAGTTCGTGGATGATCTGTTGCATCGTAGCCAATGCGGCTTTTCCTTTTAGAGTGCTTTTAAAGTCGGCTTTCACCGCATTAAGGATATGCAGCAGCGCCCAGGTCGCGCCTCGTGCTTCCCAAAAGACATCATCCACTTCTAGCCAAGGCGTTTTGGTGACGCCGATTTTATCGTTGCTGAAGTTGTAAAGATGTTTTTGAACGGAGCTGGCGCTTAGCCGGTGAGAATAATCGCCCAAGCGTTTTTCGACAACTTGCAAATATTGGCTCAGGTTATCAGCTCTTGCATAAAAGTGTGCGGAACTCGCATTGGGGTCGTTTAAGTTTTTTAGGTATATCCGCAAATTATCGATACCTTTCTGGTATTCGTCTTCGGTCGCCGGTAACCAATAAGATGTGTGTGTGAAATAAAAGGACGGTTCCGCCTTGGATAATTGGTAATTTTCTTTCGATTGCGATTGGGATCGTGCGAAATGGTTGCGAAGTGCCGTCGTGGCGTCTCGAATCATCACTAAGGCACCAAATTCCCATGCTGGCATGTTATCGATCATTCCTCCGGGAAATATGTCGTTTGATAGGTAGCCGCCATTTTTGTTGAGCACGGTTTCAGCCATCCTGGCGAGGGTATTGGTATACACCGCGCCACTGGGTAAATCTTGGCTTATATCCGTTAATCCCGCGTCTTCGCGCGCTGCTTCAACGACATCGAATTCGCTCGGTTCTATACTCCAATAGATGGTCAATGCATAAATTGACAGGACTATGATCGTAAGTAAAATTCCAAGCGTCCATTTAATCCCTCTGTTTTTTGTTTCAGAGGCTTGCATGTCCTTACGGCGGGCAGAGCGGGTAGAAGAGGTGGTTTTTTTAACACGCGATGACATAAGTGTTCCTATATTCGAAATGTAGATGATCTGGTTTTAGTTGAAGTCCGCCGATGAGTAGTCAATTCATTGATTCTTCTGATATAAAGCTGCGGCAATCGGTAGAGCCAATTACGATTTAGCCGATACGAATTTAAAATCTCGCATAGCTTACCAAATTTTTCGGCAAAGGGGTTAAGTTCCTAGCTATTGCAAACGCTGGAAAGTCGAATGGTTTGCTACTGTGATGACTGAGTTTGGTGGAGCCTACAACTCAAACTATACTCAATACGCAATCAAGATGGCTTTTTCGCGCGGGGGTGGGATTGGTCATATACTCGAGTTAAATGCTGGAAATCAAGGTGCGTATAAATTTGGGTTGTGCTGATGTTACTATGTCCAAGCATTTCCTGCACCGCGCGTAAATCACCACTAGATTCAAGCAAGTGGCTAGCGAAAGAATGGCGTAACATATGCGGGTGTATACGTTCTTGTAGCGCATTTTTTTTGCGCCATCTCTCCAAACGTGATTGTACGGTACGTCCAGCGATGCGTTTGCCTCGGCGGCTAATAAATAATGCTGGACTTGCAACGACAGCGATATCATTGCGTACTTGTAACCAAGTGGTTATTGCTTTGATTGCGAATTTCCCAACCGGTACGATCCGCGATTTGCCCCCTTTGCCTTTTTTAACCACTATTGTTTGATCTAACGTGTCTAGATCTTCAATATCGAGGCTAACCAACTCCGAAAGGCGTAAACCCGATGAATAAAATAATTCCATTATGGCCAAGTCCCGAATTTCGAGTGGTGACTCGACCGAAGCTGAAACCAATCCGGCGATTTGGTCAACATCCAATGTCTTGGGAAGGCGCTGTTTTGCTTTGGGCGCATGAACCGTTTTGGCTGGGTTGTGGTTACATTTTCCGGTTTTGATCAGAAATTGAAAAAAACTGCGAATCGTCGACAGTTCTCGATGAAGGCTGCTCGCACCCATGCCCTTTCGATGCCGTGCTGAGATGTGTGCTTGAATGTGGTGGCTATTTAGTTCGGTGAAACTACCGATAGTTTGCTGATCACAGAAATCAATCAAATGAGCCAAGTCTCGGCGGTAGTTGCTCAGCGTATGGAGAGATGCTCGATGTTCGAATTGCAGTTGTTTAAAAAAAAGGTCGACCTGGGACTCAGCCGTGGCTTGCATATTTATTCCGACGATTGAAGCAATGTATCCAGACGCATACCCACGAGTTCTCCCATTTGCGTTAGAAACATATGACCCATAGTAGGTAGAAATTTTTCTTCATCTACGCTACCGATAGCCAGGAGCCCACTAAGGTTTGACCAGGCGACTGGGACAATCGCGCACGATTTGGTGTTTTCCGCGTTTTCACCAAAAAGAAACGAGGCTTGTTCTGCATTTGGGGGGCCACATTTTGGGCGACCAGAATCTAGAATCTTTTTAAAGGGATTCAGTCGGTCATCGTCGGGATCGATGAATACATCGAGCATGCTTGGGTTATCAATCAGCTGAAGTATACGTAAGGTGACAAAATCGGCTTGAAAATATTCGTGTAGTACTGATTCTAATCCGGCGATCGCATTTTCCGGATCGGTTGCATCCATCAGCGCCATCGTTAAATGATGCATTTTTCTGAACAAATCATCATTGTCGCGCGCAATTTGTACTAATACGTTCAGTTGTTGTAGCAGTTTTTCGTTTTTTGCACGATAAATTTCCAATTGCTTGGTGACCAGCGAAACTGCTTGCCCGGATGGGTGAGGGATTTTCAGTAACTCGAGAAGCTCGCTATTTTCTACAAAGAAATCCGAATGCTCCCTAAGATAGTCGAGGACTTGGTCCGCGCTAATCGATTCCTTTACCTCTGTTTGAAATTCTGCTTGGTTCATATTTGGATTGTCCCTTCGAATACTTTATCCGCAGGTCCGCTTAAGTAGACCGGTTCTCCGCGTCCTTCCCAGTTTATCACAAGCTGTCCCCCACGGAGGTAGACTCGAACCGGATTTTCGAGAATATTTTGTTCGATTCCGACAACCGTAGCGGCGCAAGCCCCACTACCGCAAGCGAGGGTTTCGCCGACACCACGTTCGTAGACTCGAAGTTTAATGGAATTTTTGTTGACTATCTGCATAAAGCCTACATTAACGCGCTCGGGAAACTGAGAACTTTTTTCTATCATTGGGCCCAGCGTGTCAACCGGAGCATGTTCTACCGATATAACCTCAAGTACCGCATGCGGATTTCCTATTGAGACCGAGCCAAAACGATATTCAGTTCCTTCAAGCAACATAGTATAGACTTTGGATTCAGCCTCTGCTTTTATCGGAATATCTTCGGGATTATGTTTCGGAATCCCCATATTAACTCTAATATTCTTATCTGCATCGGTGTGTATTTGTAGTTGCCCGCTGTTGGTATCGACGACGATCGGATTTTTGTCCGTTAGACCGGATTCGCGTACAAATCTCGCAAAACATCTTGCGCCGTTGCCGCATTGGTTAACCTCGCTACCGTCAGCGTTGAATATGCGATACAAAAAATCCGCTTCGGCTGAGCGTGGTTTTTCGACGATTAAAAGCTGGTCGAAACCTATTCCGAAATGGCGGTCTGCCATTTGCTGTATTTGCGTGCTGCGTAATGAAATAGATTGGTTAATCCCGTCAATAACCACAAAATCGTTACCCAGGCCGTGCATTTTGGTGAAATTGACTTGCACGTTAATATATTGCTGTAGTTGTCCAAAAAATATACAAGGTTTTATACTCAAGCTCAGTTTGATGAGCAGCGATCCAGTATTAACTTTCGGTTGCAGCTGACTGCGAGTGATTGTCTTCTAATATGTGTTCACCATTCCATAATTGAGGTAGGGTCTCTCGTTCTCTAGCCAGGTGTACACGCTCACCGTCGACCATGACTTCGGCTGCCCGGGGTCGTGAATTATAATTGGAACTCATTGAAAATCCATAAGCTCCCGAGGAACGCACGGCCAATAAATCACCTGGATTTAAAGCCAGTTTGCGTTGCTTGCCCAGAAAATCTCCAGTTTCACAGACTGGTCCAACAATATCGTAGATATGTTCCACGCCGCAGATGTTCTTATCTATTGGTACGATGTCCTGCCAGGCATTATAAAGAGCAGGGCGTAATAAATCGTTCATCGCAGCGTCGACAACGGCGAATTGTTTATCCTCAGTGGGTTTTAAATATTCTACCCGGGTTACCAAAATTCCAGCATTACCGGCGATAGCGCGACCGGGTTCAAGTAAAATTTCGAACGGGTGCCCGGCAAGTTGAGCTGACAGCAGTTTGGCATATTGTTCCGGCGTCGGTGGTTGTTCGTCTTTGTAGCAAATGCCTAAGCCACCGCCTAGATCAAGATGATTGATTCTGATGCCCGCATCTTTCAGCGAATCAGCTAATGCTAATACTCGTTTCAATGCGGCGATAAACGGTTCCACATCAGTTAGTTGTGAACCAATGTGGCAATCGATGCCGTGAATGTTCAGATGTGGCAGATCTGCTGCGTGCCCGAAAACGTCCTTAGCCCTGGATATATCGATACCAAATTTGTTTTCTTTTAGACCGGTCGCGATATACGGATGGGTTTTGGCATCTACGTCTGGATTAACCCTGATTGAGATTGGTGCTTTCAGACCCAATTTGCCGGCGACGTGGTCGATGCGGTCCAGCTCCGTTTCGACCTCGACATTAAAGCAGCGAATGCCGACCTGCAAAGCTCTGTAGATTTCTTCGTCGCGTTTACCTACACCGGAAAAAACAACTTTTTCGGGCAATCCACCAGCAGCCAAAACGCGTTCGAGCTCACCAACAGATACGATGTCGAATCCGGATCCTAGCCTAGCCAATATATTCAATACAGCCAAATTCGAGTTGGCTTTTACCGCGTAGCAGATCAAATGGGGTTTATCGGCGAAGGCTTTATCGAAAGCGTGCCAGTGCCTTTCCAAAGTTGCTCTAGAATAGACGTAACAAGGTGTCCCAAATTCTTTCGCAATCGCTGAGACGGGCACGTCTTCAGCGTATAAGGTGTTGTCGCGATAATTGAAAAAATCCATCGGTTTAGTATTGCGTGGGTGCTTGATCTTGCTCTATTTCTTTCAATTGCTCGTCTCTTTCCTGTTGTTGTTCCTCGGACAGCTCCTTTTCATCGGGGAGAAAGAGCGGCCCCTTTTGTCCACAGCCGGCCATTAGTAGAACAGATATAAATAGTGCGGTTAGATTGAATTGTAATGATTTCATTGATTTTCAATTCTTATGTAAGTCACTAAGTCGCCCCGGATGCCGCTGAGCTTGGCTATTTTATACTTTAAACGTTGTACGCCATAGCTGGATTTACGAAGCCTGCCTGACACGGAATGGTGGGTATTCGAATCTTTCTAGGTTTTATAAATGAATTGGGGCAGCCAGGTTGCAAGTTCCGGCCAAAATGCGAGAATGCCCAACATCAACAGCTGGATGGCGATAAAGGGTATGACGCCTTTGTATATCTGCAGAGTCGTAATCTCTTTGGGCGCGACACCGCGTAGATAAAAGAGGGCGAATCCAAAGGGTGGTGTCAAAAATGACGTTTGAAGATTCAACGCGATCATTACCCCCAGCCATATTGGGTCGAGGCCCATCGATAGCAAAACCGGGCCGACAACTGGAACGATGACGAACGTGATTTCTATGAAGTCCAGAACAAAGCCCAGAAAAAACATCAATAACATAACAATCATTACTGCACCATATTTACCACCGGGTAAATCAGAAACGATACTGACAATCAATTCGTCTCCACCGAAGCCGCGGAAAATCAGCGAAAAGATTGAGGCACTAATCAGAATCATAAAAACCATACTGGCAATTAGCGTGGTACTTTGCGCAACATCTCGCAACGTTACCCAGTTAAGTCTGCCGCTCACCAGGGCCAGGAGCATCGCACCTAGCGCACCCAGCGAGGCCGCTTCCGTAGGTGTCGCCAGGCCACCCATAATCGAGCCGAGTACCGCGAATATCAAGCTCAGAGGGGGCAGCAAACCCTTTGCCACTCTAAGCCCTAAACTCAGCGGCTGGGTTAAACTTGGACTCTTCGAAATAGCGGGCATCGTTTCTGGCCGCAGCCACGCGTTAGTCCCCAAATACAAGATGTATAAGAGGACTAGCCCCAAGCCAGGGAGTAACGCCCCAGCAAAAAGGTCGGCAACCGATACGGTTTCGGGAGCGAATATGCCCATATCCAGTTGTGCTTGTTGGTAAGCGGTTGAAATTACGTCACCCAACAATACCAGTACGATAGATGGTGGAACAATTTGTCCCAAGGTTCCGGAAGCGCAGATCGTGCCTGCCGCAAGCGCCGGATTGTATTTATGTTTAAGCATCGTTGGGAGGGATAATAGTCCCATTGTGACTACCGTAGCACCGACGATTCCTGTGCTTGCAGCCATCAACATTCCAACCAGCGTGACTGAAATCCCAAGGCCTCCACGCAATGTGCCGAACAATTCCGACATGGATTCCAGCAACGACTCGGCAATCTTGCAGCGTTCCAACATTATCCCCATAAAGACGAATAGGGGAACCGCAATCAGTGTTTGGTTGCTCATAATACCGAATATCCGGTTCGGGAGTGCCGCGAGAAAGACTGGGTCAAAAATATCGTACAGCGTTCCAATCCAGGCGAAGATCAGCGCGGTGCCGCCTAGTGCGAACGCAACAGGATAGCCACTGAGTAATACCGCGAAAACACCCAGAAACATCCACAGGGCCAAACTTGATTGCATGATTAATCGTTATTGCTAGCAGGTTGCGATACACGTCCGCTGAGGATCAATATACAGCGCAGTGCTTGTGCTAGGCCCTGTAATAAAAGCAAAATAGCCATTATCGGGATAAGGGACTTTAGCAAAAATAATCCGGGTAACCCGCCAGCCTCGCGCGAAGCTTCGCCGACGGACCAAGATGCCAGGGTGTAGTCCCAACTCGCCCAGATTATACAGCCACACATGGGTATTAAAAGAAACAGAAATCCGAGTAAATCAACCCAGGTTCGGGTTGCAGCGTTGCTTCGCTGGTAGAAGATGTCAACGCGTACGTGGGCATCGTTCTTCAGCGTATAAGCGGCGCCCAACATGAATACAAGTGAGTGTAAATAAGCCACAGACTCTTGCATTGCGATCCAACCCTGGTTAAATACATAACGAAGCGCTACGATCAATGCCGTGACGAGCACCATCGCAACCGTTAGCCACGATACCATCGACCCGACTCGTTCGGTGAAAGTGTTGATCAAACGCATGATCGATTGGATAAGCCTGAATATCATGTATAGCTCGATTGTTGAAACGACGCGATATTCTAATCGAAATTGTGATATTCACCCAAAACAGTTGAGCGGGTTTGTCTCGGTCTGTACAGCAAAACTATCTGCGTTATGTGGTATGCCTAGATCATTGGCGCTGGTCAGCGGTCGTATTTGCGATCGAGATTAACGGTGCAAACTCCATTGAATCAGCAATCCTAAATTAGATCATGGCTATAGAAAATATACTGGATTCAGTCGACCGCGCGGTGGTCGAGGCGGTGCAACGTCCCTATAGAACGCGGCAGTGCAATTCCGTCGGCGGTGGTTGTATTAACGCTTGTTATAGATTGACCGGGGAAACCAGTAGCTATTTCGTGAAAGTTAACAATGAAGATTGCTTGGACATGTTTAGGAGCGAGGTCGCCGGACTCACGGAGATTGCAGCTAGCGAGAGCGTGAAAGTGCCGTCACCCATTTCGACAGGACTGGCTGATGGTTATTCTTTTTTGGTGTTAGATTGGCTCGAATTGGAAAATAGGAAATCTTCATCCGATAAGCTATTGGGTGAACTTTTGGCCAAAATGCATGCGCAACGTCATGCGTATTTTGGTTGGCACCAAAACAATAGCATTGGTTCTAGTCAGCAAATAAATACACCGAAAAACGATTGGGTTAAATTTTGGCGCGAAAATAGATTGGCGTTTCAACTTGAGCTTGCAGAATCTAACGGGTTTGGTGCGAGTTTGGCTGAGTCCGGCGCACAATTGTGTGACGGCGTGGATAAATTTTTTAATGCCTATCCGGTGTTTCCTTCATTATTGCATGGAGATTTGTGGGCCGGGAATGCCGCACGCGACCCGGCAGGCAATGCGGTAATATTCGACCCAGCTTGTTACTACGGAGACCGGGAAGTCGATCTGGCAATGACCGAGCTGTTCGGTGGTTTCGGCAAAGATTTTTATCAGTCCTACAACGCAAACCTGGGTTTGGATGCGGGCTATAAGGTACGCAAGACATTGTACAATTTTTACCATATCTTGAACCATCTGAACATATTCGGTTCCAGTTATCTGGGGCAGGCGGAATTGATGGTTCGGCGGCTTCTAGCCGAGTTACGCGGCTAAATTTCTTGCCGCTATCCTTCTTGGTCCAGTTTTTCTCCGCAAATATTGCAATAAACCGCTAAAGATTCATGGCCTTTTTTGCCACAGCTGGGGCAGAGGCGGCGGGTTTCATCAACGCGGATCGCCTGGGCCAATTCGGCGGTAAAAATTCCGGTTGGGACCGCGATGATCGAATAACCCAAAATCATTACCAGTGCAGCGACACCCTGTCCCAGGTCGGTTTTGGGTGAGATGTCGCCATAGCCTACCGTAGTCAGGGTCACGATCGCCCAGTAAATGCTTCTCGGAATGCTGGTAAAACCGTTATCGGGTCCTTCGATCAAATACATGGTGGATCCGAATATGACAACCATGGTGCAGACGAAAAATAAGAATACGATGATCTTCTGGCGGCTAGAGAATACCGCCCGCATCAAAATATTGATTTGACCTACATATTGTACCAATTTCAAGATGCGGAATATGCGCAACAGGCGCAATACCCTGATGACCAGAAAAAAGCTGGTTCCGGCGAAAAATAAGCTTAGGTATGTGGGTGCAATCGATAGCAAGTCTACGATGCCGTAAAAACTGAATATATATTTCGCGGGTTTACGGATGCATAGGATCCGCAACAAATATTCGATGCTAAATAATCCGGTAAAAAACCATTCTAGGTTGTGCAACCAGCTGCCGTATTGGTTGTTGATATGGATGACACTGCCTAGCATGACGCTGACCACGCTCAACAAAATACAAATAATTAGTAAAATATCGAACCATTTTCCGGCGGGTGTGTTGGCGTGGTAGATAATCTTGTATAGATTTTGGCGCCATTCGGCGATGGAATTCGATTGGTCGTTGGAATCCAATAGATTTATCCTCAGGGGTGACTCGATCGTCGTAAATGCAGACTGGTTAGTGTGAAAGTGATAGGTGAAAAGACTGGTTTATATTCGAAATTTTTATGCGAACACGATTGCTAGCATATGGATTCAATAGTTTGCCCAATGATCATGCTTATTTATTTTTGTCGAAAAGATTTTTTATCCTTTCGAGGCGTTTTCGATTTGTGCCGAAATCGGAATATCCCACACGGGATGCGGAACGGACTTGTATGGTCTTATTATTCTTGTCCAGCAGCAATTCAACATCATCGGTAAATTTTAACCACTTTGTTTGAAACTCGGCATGGACATAGTTTTCGTTGCGTTCCACGATATGTGTGTTTGGGAGTTCCTGAATAATACTCACCAGCTTCGCCATCGCTTGTTCCGCCGTGCCTTGATATTTAATGGGTTGAATCAGCTGACTTTCGCGGACAGCTTGGCTGGATACGCAATTCGGGCGGTCGGGGCATTGTTTGAGTCTATTTGGGATCATATCGTCACCTTGTGCGCAATAAGCATCGGAAACCAAGGAAATTGTACACGCCAAACTAAGTAGGTAAATGGCAAAAGTTTTGCTACCGATAAAATTTAGGTTAGGTTTAGTCAATTGAGTACCCTCTTTTGGTTTATCGATCATCCTGGATTGGGCTGTTGTGGTAATAGCTGACATTCTTTCAATAGATTTTGCCACGCTGCCGTATGCGCACTAAGCCGCTTTTTGTAGCGGTGCCACAAAGAATCAGGTCGATTGAGGTCCAACAGAGCCGAGTAAAATATTTGAAATGCTTTGGGTGTTACTACTGTTTGGCTTGATTGGAGCCGTCGTACTGATGTCAATATCTGCTGAGAGGGCTCGTGTATGGCATTCAAATACGCTTGAACCTCGCCGATATAAAACTGCATAAAAATATTCCACAGGAACTGACCTTGCCGGGTTTTTTTGCCGTATGGACAAATCTTGTTCTGCTTGGCTGCCCGTTCAATTAATCGGGTAGCGCGCCCAAGATAATAATGGCTGAGGTGTAAACCCTGCAGCAATTTACCCAGTGTCTTAGTGCTTTGCAAAGTTTTTAAATGATGTTCGATACGTTCGCTGTGTGGAGGATCGTTTTCAGATTTTAGCCGTTCACCAATTGCGCTTAAATAGTCCAGAGCGGCCGTAATATCTGCGTAATCAACCTTTTCATTGCGCGCCAACGGCCGCGTATGCGTGCTGGTAAAGGAGCGGAATTCAGAGCTTGCCAAAGTCGCGTTCCAATATATTATCGGTAAGACACGGGATTTATATTCTCGAATTTCTGCGATTTTTATAAAAAACTGCGGATCCTTCTCTCCATTTTGGTATTGAATGTTTTCGCCGCAATGTAGGATTGTTTGATAAAAATTTAATTCGTAATTCAATCGAGTCGATGAACGTTGCACGCGACCCAGCCCACTATTTCTCTCGCTGACCATGTGCATCAGATTGCAATTACCAAGTTTAAGGTAATCGAATAATCCAATTCTAAAATCGCTCGTGCTCATCGCCAGATTGCGGTGTTGGGGAAAGCGGGGCATTGGAGTCATTGGCTGAGACGTGGCCTCTTCAAGCCCACTAACGTTCTGTAATCTATACAAATAGTTTCTATACATGGTTTCCGGGGACTGGGCGTCGTTGCAACCCGCACCAAGCAAAAGCCCGAAAATAATCAAGAAACAGGGCCAAATCTGTCGGGTTTTTACGCAACTGCCGAGATCCATGCTTTAGTGCGGTACGGGAAGTTTGGGCGGAATTAGTTCCCCTGCGAATTCTAGAAACGCGGCAATAGTCTTAACGGTCGTTTAGGGTGAACCACGATTAGGTTGGTTCAATGTGTTCACCAACTGAACAGCACCCATTGTGGAATTTTCAGGTTTCGTTCCAAGTCGCTTCTGCGCACATTCATATTGCCATCGCCGTTGGAATCGATCATGTAGTAAGCCGGTCCGACGTCGGGTACGATTTTGACCATGTACAACTCTCCATTGATTCGATATTCCTGTATGGTTTTTTTACCGCGCCGCTTGATGGTAATTTCCGGGCTTTCTCCGTCCAGAACCTCTCCGCTCTCAACTGGCATCGGGAGTTCTGGGGGTTCCGGAACCGCAGCCGGTTCACCCGGACTTTCACTAGCCCGATCCTGGGCCCAAATCAATGGAGAAATTAATAACAACAGTGCAAGAATTCGCAGCATATTCGATCCTCTAATCAGGCCTTCAGAGCGTAACCTTAATGATATTACAATTTGGGGTGGAATTCTTGGGGTTTATCGGTTGTTAGGGGGATTCGACAAATTTCGCAATACTTACATCGTTTTAACATACTTTACTGGATAGACTAACAGCCAAAATCTTTTCTAACCGCAATGCACGCCTCGACATAACCTTCGGCCCAGGTCAATCCCGGCTCGCCTTGTTTATCGTCAGACGTGTGTTTTAGGCGTGCATTACAGTGGCATCCTTCGGTTTCGGCGCGTACCCGTCCCTGGTTGTATTTGGTGTAGTCTGGCGGTGGTTCTGAGCAAGCCTGTAAGCCAAGTAGCGCTACGGTTATGATCGATATAGTGTCCATCTCGAAGCTATTAGCCATAATTGAATTCTGAGATCGTTTTGGGTGTTCGCATTGGCTATAAGTTTTTCATAAATTACTCTACTTGGTCTGAGTCAATCATAGCAAAAACCAATAGCCGAATCTTTTTTTACTTATCGGATTGCGCCGACGGGTTTACCCTGTATTTTATCCTTTATATCCGTCCCCGGTACCGCAAAGCGCGGCAATAATATTGCGCTGGACCTCAGAAGACCCGGAGAACAAACGGCTGGCCATTGCATCCTGAACCAATTGGGCTAACCGGTTGTCATGCTGCAAACCGGATGCCCCGAGAATCTGTACCGCATCCAGGCTGGATTGCAAAAAGGCTTCGCTGACAAAAAGTTTGGTTTGCGCACTAACCAGTGTGATACGTTTTCCTGTGGTTTTCAGTTGGGCGCAATGGTTGATCCAAAGTCTCGCGGAATCCAAGCGGAGCTTCATCTCGGCGATGCGGTGACTAATTGCTTGGTTTCGTCCAACTGCTAACCCTGCGACTTTGCGTTCGCGGGCATGCGTGATAGCGGTGGCAAGCTGCCATTCCATAATGCCCAATACGCCGGCAAAAATGAAGCCACGTTCCAATTCCAATGCATGCTGGATCAAACTCGAGCCAGCGCCAATCTGGCCTAGCAAGCGGTCTTGGGGGATACAGCAATCTTGTAATACGACATCGCCCATCGTCGCGCTGCGGCAACCGGTTACCGCCGGTCCATCTCGAAACTGAACGCCTCTGTCCATTTTTTGCACGATAAACGCGGACAGTGCATCTCCTGTGAGCGCGTAGACCACCAATAGGTCAGCGATCGGAGCATTAGTGATATAACGTTTGTGTCCATTTAGCACGAACCCTTGTGAGTGCGTTTCAGCGGTAGTCGAGAGTGCGTTAATGTCAGAGCCTGCGAGGGGTTCGGTGATTGCGTGTCCACCGATCAATTGGCCGTCCAATAGCCCGGGCAGGAAATTACGCTTCTGATGGTCTGTTGCGAAGTCTATCAGCGGAAATACGGTTCCCCAAAGGTGTGCGTTTAGCGACAGAATCAATCCGCAATCGTGACTGATATCTCCGAACATTTCGTGGGATTGGCAGAGATCATCAAAGTCATCGTCAAAACCCTGCCAGTCTCGACTAATACCGTGTTTGAACAGGCCAGTTCTTGCGCAGCGTCTAAAGCGTTCGCCGGCTTCTTGTGCATCCAGGGGTACGATATTACAAGCATCTTCAATCAAGCGCCGGTCGAGCCGCATCGTATCAACCTCCGTTAAATTCCCTTATTATCGATGGATAATCGATTTTGCCATTTGACAGATAGGGAAATTCCATCATAACTTTAAGCCGGAAGGGTTGCATATAGGCGGGAAGCTTCTCGCGGATACACTTCGCGATTTCGGATAGTTCGTGTTTGGGTTGTAAGATCAATGCGGCTGCGGGCCTTTGCCCGCTGACTTCGTCGTCGATACCGACCACGGCGCATCCGGTGACGCCGGAAATCAACAAAATTTGCTGTTCGATCTCAGCTGGCTCGATCCGGTACGCCGAACATTTGAGCATCCGGTCCAAACGGCCGTGATACAGCAATTCACCAGATGAATCCAGCGATACTTTGTCTCCGGTGGAATACCATCCAGAGTCGTCAATCGCTGGTACCAATTGGCCGTTGATCCAATAGCCGGATAACAAGCAATCTCCTTTGACCTGGAGTTCCTGATTGTCCAGATTGATTTTTAGTTGTGCGCCGCAAGCTGCAGATCCTATCGGGATTTGCGTATCAGTATCCAGACGGTTTTTATCGACCGCCCAATGGGTGCAAACGTTAGTTTCCGTCGGACCATAAAGATTATGGAATTCCACGTGTGGCAATTGTTTGATCAAAAGCGATAATTTACGGGTTGGAAACACTTCCCCGGCAAACATAATAGTCTTGAGGCGTGGGAGCGATATTTTCGCCAGATTTCCTTTGATCGCTATGAATCCAAGAATTGACGGCACTGTATACCAGATGGATATTTGCTGCTCGTCTAGCCAAGCAGTTAATTTGGTAGGAGCTAGCGTGAGGGAAGCGGGAACGAATAAGATATGGGCCCCGCTGCCCAAACCGGTAAAGAGGTCGAATATTGATAAATCAAAGAAAAAAGGTGCCAGACTTGCAAGGCGTTGGTTAGCGTTCATACCGAAGGTTGCGGCCGCCCGTCGGTGAAACAAGTGGTTGCCGTGTGACTCAAAGCCACGCCTTTGGGGTGTCCGCTGGAGCCAGAAGTATAAAGGATAGTCGCAAGGTCCTCCGGCGCGGCGCAATAAGGCGCGACGTCCCAAGCGGAAATATCGGTTGTATCATTAAAATTCAACCAGGTAATTGAAGTTTGGCACCAGCTTGGGCGCTCACCGATTCCAATGACGGCATTCGGTTGTACGTCATCGATAATGTATGCCAATCGATCGGTTGGGTTCCTCAAGTCCAGAGGCACGTAGCAACCGCCTCGGTAGAGTACAGAGAATATCGCGATGGTGGCGTCAATTCCACGATCTATAGCTATGGCGACGCGAGAATGGTGAACTACTCCTTTATCAAGCAATCGATGCGATAAGAGAGAGGCTTTTTGATGAAGTTCAGCGTAGCTAGTCGTTTCAGAGCCCTCGCTTAGGGCCGGGTTTGACGGATCGAGCCGCAGCGCATCCATAAAGCCGTCTAATAATGCCACGTTTTTAAACCGTCTGTTCGGTCAATTCGTTTTCCATGTTCTGAACCAACCTATCCAGCCATTGATCGCTGATTTGCGGAGATAGATAGTTGTACACCAAGGTCAATTCGTCGTCAAAACGGCTGATTAATAAACACAAGCCAGGTGGACTGGTAATTTGGCAAAGATTAAACATGCCGGTTATTCGGCTTCCAAAAAAATCCCGTTGACTGATTTCGGTTTCTCCAATATCGGAAAACCAACATGAGGCGCGTTCTATACCTGGCGCCGATTGGCGGACGACTTTTGCATACCGGTCATGGGATAACCAGCTTCCTGCGAGTAATAAAGGGATAAAGGCCAAATCCAATTGGTCGCGAATTGCTTGAGTGTATTGGCGTTTTAGATGATCGAACAATTGTCTTCGGTCCTTAACTTGCGACCGACTGGCTTGGGCGAATAGAAAGCTAACCTGGTTTCCAAATATGGGCGATTGGGCTTTGCGTTTGCGCAGGTTGAATGCGTGCGGAAAACAATAAGCTTCGCCGGGTTGAAGGGGCCCGGTTTTTTCAATGGCCCGCATCAAACAGGCAATAGGATAAAGTGTAATACCCGCAATGCCCATATGTTTTCTCGCTAACGCGTCTATCTCTGCCGATCGGTCGGTACCCAATCTTACAATTTTAAATTTAAGTTCCAGTGGTACAGATTGATCAACTGTCTTGCCCGGTTGAATACTGATCTGGGTATCCAATTGTTTGCGAATGTAGCGGTTGGCTTTGTGAAACATTAGAATTTTTTTCCACCAGGGCCAGCTAGCCAGGTAGCGATCTAGTGGTGGAGTGTTGTTTCTGTCAGGCGCCATGTTGTGATTACTACTTGGCGCTTTGCAGAGGTGGGTCAGTATAAGTTCAGCACCTTTGGCATCGCATAATGGGTGGAGCCAAAGCATCGCGAACAACCACGATTGCTGGTGAGGTATGAGGTGAAATTGCAGTGGTATTTGAAGCGAATTAGTCTCGTTACAATTTAAAATTCTAGCCAAACTTTCGAGCCCATTGATGGCTTGTTCTTGATCGTCTTCGGATCGGTGTAATTGTAAATTAAGTGAGCGGTTCGCAGATTCATTCCAGTAATATCGACGGCCACGCTTTTCCAGCGTCGCAGTGCAGATTGGATTGTCCTTACCGAATGCCGTTATACGCTGTTGCATTGCGTCAATATTCGGCATGCTGTCTAATTCAACGACAAAGGCGCAAAGATTACCGGGTAGCCGTTGCTTGCGAATCTCGCGGTCTACGACAAGGGTGAAACAATCGGCGGGATTCAGTGGGTGCATATTAGTTCGCGCTATGTATAACTATTGTCCCAGGTCTAATAGGTCGATTGGATGATTTGTGGGTAGTGTCTTTTGTGGTGACCGATCAAGCTGTACTATGGCGTCGGATCCATTGTTCAAGCGCGTTAAGTGTTCGAACATTATCTGCTTGGATTTCTTCGTCCGGTAATATGACGCCGAAATTCTCCTCAATGTATAGTACTAGACGCATGATGCCCATGCTGTCCAATCCGGCTTCAAGTAGGTCATCATTCGGGCCAAATTGTTTGGAATCCGCGCAGAAAACCAATTCATCGAAGATGAAATTCTGTAATTCGTCTTTCATTCGCAGCTGAATCGTTCTTTCAATCAATCGCGTATGATACACCAAAAGGTCGCTTGAAAATTGGTCAAGCTGCCATTTGTACTCGGTTTTTAATACGCCCCTTAAAGGAGCGCAGTGCGCGCGAAAAAAATGGCTAAAAAACCGGATGACGACCGTGCAGTCACGCTAGAAATTAGAGCGTTAATCCTGGAGACAGTCTTTTAGCCCTGGTTTGAATAGTGAGGTATCCATGAGGTATCCACACCCCGGCTCCACGGTTTATTTGTGGTTTCCAGACATCGTTGATCAGAAGTATTTTTAGTCTTTTCATGTTGGCTGAGGCGTGTAAAGTTTTGTTTGGGCCATTCGATAACGGAAAGCTGTCCGTCAACACTTTCGACTAGGGTGGTGCAGCTCTCGACCCAATCTCCGCAGTTACTATAAGTAAATCGTGAGTGGACCGCTGTATAGGCTGCTCTAGGTATGTGGCCGCAAGTTACGCCATGGTCAAGCCTTTTTTGAAGTTCAACCGAGGACGTCGGTCAATATAGAGGGCTTATATGTCGAAGGGGTTAAGGTTTTGTGAAAAATTTGTGACAGAATTTAGGTCGAGATTGACGCAAAATTGTTTACAGGTAAATTTGTTTACCTGAACTGATGTAGACGGAGTTAGGCAAGCCATTGTTTTGATCTCTTAAACTAACTGGGACGATCAATATGATATAGTTCAATCGACAAAAAAGAGGTTAAATAAAGATGTATAAGTTTTGTTTTGCGGTTTGGATGTCTTTGTCGTCGTGTCTGAATATCGTAATGGCTGACCAACCAATACAGCCGACGGCTGTTGTAAAGTCATTGCAAGACACGCTAATTGATGCAATGAAAAAC
The DNA here is from genome assembly GCA_964619885.1 of uncultured Methylococcaceae bacterium. GTDB lineage: Bacteria > Pseudomonadota > Gammaproteobacteria > Methylococcales > UBA1147 > CAZUGA01. The sequence continues at coordinate 112,592 of CAZUGA010000005.1, read as the reverse complement.
TCCAAATCATTAGGATATCAAGGGCGCTATGACAGGTTGGCCCCAGTGATCGAGCAGACCCATGATTTAGCGTATATCGCACGGTTTGCAATAGGCAAAAAGAATTGGGATCGGCTCGATGCCGAACAGCAATCAAGGTATGTTGATGTTTTTTCAGATTACAGCATTGCAACCTATGCTTTTCGTTTCAATGACTACGATGGGGAGGTCTTCCAGATCGACTCGGAGAAACCGATGAAAAGGGGTAGGGTTCAGGTTTTATCGCATTTAAAAATTACCGGGCAGCAAACCGAAGTCGACTCCATCGACCGAGCTGGTATGATCGATTTCAATTACGTATTACGGGAACACGAGGGCCGTTGGGTCATTATAAACATCGTCGTGCAGGGAGTGAGTGATCTTGCGTTAAAGCGTGCTGAATACAAAACCTTGATATCCGAAAAAGGGTTCGATGCGTTGATGACTCACATCGAGGATAAAACACGGGCCTACACTAATTCGGTTCGATAGATTTACATTGATCACTAATATATTGGTTCCCGGTAAAACATCAGAATAACACCGATTAAAAAGATTCCCGATACGGATATGAGCCCGGCGACTCGACCGGCCTGACCATCGAGTCGTAATTCTAGCCAGCGGCCGCAGGCGATTACGATAGATAGTACTCCCATCAAAGTATGACCAATCTGGATCAAAAATTCGGATTTAGCCTCGAAACCAATATGCGAGTGGGTTAACAGCAGTAATCCGCCAAATGCGGTAGAGATCGGGAAAAAGTATGGTAACCAACTGTCTTTATTTTTTGTCTTTCTTGCTTGGTACTCGAAAACGCCTAGTAAAAATGCCAGTAACGTAGAGATTCTATGTTGCAGAATCTCTCCATTACCCAATGTACTCTCCCAAAAACCGAGTGGGCCCAATGGCCAGGATTCGGCATCACTGCGATAAAAAAGAAATAGACTCAAACCAACGAAGCCCAGCGGCCAGAAATGCGGCCATCGATAGTGACTGGTATAGGATAGCATTCCGATAAGTGTCATCACGCATAGTATGATGCCGGATATGTTGTGATTGTAGTCGGACCAATCTGTGGCCGCGGTCGATGGGGTTTGGCCGATGATCGCGGTACGTCCGGCTTCACCGGCGAGCAGCTCCTGGTGCGTTGGTGATGTTGTTCTGGGGATCCTAGGTTTGAAGGTAGCGATTACTTCTTGAAAGGGTACGGTGAGGTCAGGGATATCCGCTGAAGGCGGCTGTGACGAGAGCGCTGCTGCGGTAAACAATATACTGATCAAGATAAATGCTTCCGCTTCTATGAAATAGGGTACACGGTTTATTGTGGCAAAATTCGAACCCAGCCGCATATATAGCCGCACCGCAGTAAAATTAAATGCGGCAAAACATAAGACGAAACTCAGTAAGACTAATTTGACCGATAACAGATTGCCATAGCCTGTACCCATTAAGCCGGTCCAAGTTTGAATATAGATCCAACCCATTGGAACGCCGGTTGCCAACAAGATTGCAACTGCGCCAAAACCAATTTTGGAAAACCGAGAAAGTAAAACAGACCATTGAGGGTCGATAGGCGGGTTGCGGCGTTTAAACGCCCAAATTGAAAGTAGTTGCGCAATTCCACCCAGCCAAAGTGCTGCGCCGAGCTGATGCAATACGGTTAATGACATCAACATATATTTGTCATCGAATCGGCCCGCGCCGTGGACTAGCCATGCCCCACAGATAACCAAGGGTATTGCGCAAAGCGTTGTTGCCAGCCAAGAATTTAGATTTGATGTGTTTTTTAAGAGATGGAATTTTGCGAAGCCGGCTAAAATTATTGCGAAGAACAAGCGACAAATGCCGGCTTGAAATTGGATGGTATTTGCGTAAGCCGGGAATGGTGGCTGACCCAATGTTTCAGTAATAAGCCACGCTTTTACGAAGATCGTTGCGCTTTGCACGATGGCTAATGCAAACGCACTTATGTATAGCGTTTGGACGCTAATAATGGTGAATCGATAATCGATTGACGTTTCTGGTTGCCATGGTTTTAGTATTAACCCGGCCCAAAACAGACTGCCCATAGCCAGCGAAAAACAGATTAAATCAGTGCCTCCAAGGATCGCATCGAGAAAATCGGCCAGACCTTCCATTATTATTTACCCGCAATATCAGAAACGGAGAAGTGCAGAACGTCTTCGGTCAAATGTCCGTCCGCGGCGAATACTTTATAATGTATCGCGTAATCCCCAGATTCAAGGCTTGGGATCGAAATTATGATTTGACCTGCTGTGGATCCGGGTTTAACGTTAATTTCTTCGTGCGTATCGCCTTTGCGTACCAGATAAATTTTGGATAATGACAATTCGACTTGAGAATTGAAATTGAGCGAGACCTGGATAGGTTTGTCTGCGGATAAGACTTTTCCTCGCAACGTTGATTCGGTAACTACAGCGTGGGCATAGGCCGCGATTGGTTGGAGTAGGCTAGTTAATAATATCAGTGTTGCGAATTGGCAATAATTGCGGAAAAACAAATTAATTCTCATCGTATTATCCCATAGTTTTATTTTATTCTTTTTTGGTTTTTAGCGCATGACCGGCCAAAGTTTTTCCTAGATCCCAAATTGATCCGGGGACTTTGTGACAATCTGCGATTACATCGTCGAATGAGTCAATGATGTTGTCTTTATCTTTTTCCGTAATAACTAACGGGGGCAGAAGTTTAACCACGTTCATTCCATGCCCTGCTACCTGGCTAAGAATTCTATGTTGTGCAAATAGCGGGATCGTAATCATTTGGCAAAATAGACCTTTATTGGCGGTTTCCAACAGACTCCACGCCGTTTTTAATTTAAAACTTGTCGGTGCGCCAAATTCAACGGCGATCATTAGGCCTTTGCCACGAACACTTTTCAAGAATTCGTAACGATCTATCATTTTGCTTAATTCATCCATAATTTTTCCACCGATATTGGTCGCATTAGCGAGCAATTGATTTTGTTCAATAACGTCAATCGTCGCAATTCCGGCTGCCATGGCCATATTGTTTTTTGAAAAGGTTGAGCCATGAACCACTGCACGGTCCATACGATTAAAGACCTTATCCATAACAAATTCTTTCATCGCTACTGCACCAACCGGGATAAATCCACCCGATAGTGCTTTCGCCATCAAGATCATATCCGGCTCTACACCCCAATGGTCGACGGCCCAAAACTTTCCGGTTCTGCCGATTCCGGTTTGGATTTCGTCGGCGACAAATAGCGTACCGTATTTGTTACAGAGTCGGGCCGCCTCAATTAAATAACTGTCATCCGGTAAATTTACGCCCTTACCCTGGATCGGTTCGACAATAAAGGCAGCGACGTCCTTGCGTGATAAAGCTTTGTCCAACGTTTCCAGGTCGTTGAAGGGAACAGCATGGCACCCCGGGAGAAGCGGACCGAATCCCTGTCTGAATATATCTTCTCCCATCAGCGATAGTGCGCCCAGGGTTAATCCATGGAAGCTATGTTCACAATGGACAACATTAGTTCGCCCGGTGGTATAACGACTGAATTTAAGCGCTGCCTCGACCGCTTCTGCGCCCGAATTGCAAAAAAACATGCGATTTATATCGCCCGGGCAGTAAGAAATTATTTTTTCCGCGAGTAGACCGCTCAACAATGAAACATCCATCTGGACCATGTCCGGCAGCTGAGCATTCAGCACGTCTTGGATTGCAGTCGCCACGGTTGGATGATTTCGGCCTAAGGCGAATACCCCAAAGCCGCTCAACAGATCGAGGTATTCGTCTCCTTTGTCGTCATATAGATACTGGCCCTTGGCTTTGTTATAGACCCGATCGTAACCAATGGTTTTGAGTACTTTGACCATCTGAGGGTTTAGGTACTGGTTGTGCAGTGCAAAATTTTCTCCGTTCCGCGTTTGCAATAATTCAGCTATGGAAGTCGACATAAGTGCCTCGAGGCCTGGGTGTGGAATATTAGGATTATTTTGGATCAAATTTGGTTGCGAACGCCGGTAATATAATCAATGTGCATAGCAGCGTTAGTGCGATAGAAATGGTTAAAAGTTGACCCAGACTGGCGGTGCCGGCATGCGATATAAAAGCCAGGCTGGTAAAACTGACCGCTGTCGTTAAACTACTAAAAAATACGCCACGGGCAGTACTTGTTTGGAGTATATTTTTTTCATCTTGGGTCATATGACGTAACCGATGAACCACATGTATCGCGCTATCGACACCCAATCCCAGCAATAGTGGGATTGCAATAATATTGGCGAAATTAAAAGGGACGCCAGAAATAACGGTTGATGCACCGGTTAGTAAGCCGGCAAGGAGTAGGGGTAGAAGCACGAAGGCGGTCAGTCGGATGCTGCGAAAAACCAGTAACGTGATCAATGTTATCGCGATAACGGCATTGGTTAATGCTTGCTGAAAGGCCCGCAATACCTCTTTACCCGATTCTGCATAGATTACAGGCAGATCTGTAGAATTGGGTGCGATCTGTTGGACTTGATCAACGAATTCGCGAAGATTTTCTGTTTGGTTAAGGTTCTTGCTTGGGAATACCTGTAGCCGGTAATCTCCGTTTTGACTGATCCAACGGCTGTAGAGAGAGGCGGGTAACTGGTCGAAGGATTCTACGGGTGAAGCCAACAGTGTCAACAGCAAATTATTTATTGCAATCGGTAGGTTTGCGAGCAAGTTGTCAGACAATTTTAGCAAGATGGTTTTTTTATTTTCTTCCGACAAAGAATTTAGTCGCGCCAGGAATTCAGTCAGATCATCGTGCAGCGTTTGAAGCTGTTGTCTGTTACCGGTGGTCGTAAGGCTTGATATTTTTGCATCGACGATCAACAATAATTTTTTCAGTGCCAGGATTTGTTTGGCTACGGGTTCTTGTTGTAACCGCGGAAATTCGATCATGGTGGGTCCCAGACTTTCTTCAAGACCAGCGATAATATCCAGTTTCTCGTCTTGATCTTCGGGGATAAAGCTAGTGATACTGATAACCCGATCGACTGAGTCCAGTTGTTCCAGACGTGTGATGATCTCAGTCGAGCTGTTTCGGTCGGGGGCGAGTAGCGAAATGGTCAGTGGTGAACTTTCTTTTTCCTGAAGCAGATCTCTAAACGTGGTTACAGATTCAGATTGTGGATCTCGCAGTGCAACGGGGTCAAAATCGAATGAGACCTGTGGGATTAACAGCAGCGCAAGCAACATCAGTACCGGAGTAGTCCATCGTATCTGTCGACCAAATTTGATTGGAATTTGGTAGAACCATATTGGAAACCTAATTATTCCTATTGTCGGCACGCACGGTTTTACCGGCATTAATTTCAGTAGAGCTGGAAGTAATGTCAATGTTACGAACAGACCAATAAACATGGCTACCCCAGAGATGATGCCAAGCTCAGATACACCAACGTACGCTGTAGGAATAAATGCAAAGAAACCGATCGATGTGGTGACCGTGCATAGTAATATGGACGGACCTATGGCACGTGTACTGTCCGTAATCGCCCGTTGTACCGGAATCTTTGCGTTAACGAAATCGCGGTATCGCAAGCACAAATGAAGTGCATAATCGACACCCAGGCCAACGTAGAGCACGGCAAACGCTATGGATATTAAGTTCAGGTGGCCAACCGCTACGGTTGCGAAGCCAGCCGATAATATCAATCCGGTGACCAATGATATAACCGTAACGATCGCCAGTTGGACCGACCGCAAAGCCAATAGCAAGGTTAAACAGACTAAAATTAGAGAGACAACACCAGCTATGGTCATATCTTCACTGATACTTTCCAATTCTTCATGTTCCAGTGCGACTTCTCCGGTTAATCGAATTCGTACGCCAGGATGTTCGCTTTGGAATTTGTCAACGATGCTTCGAACTAATTTAAATGATGGTTCGGCGGGGACCATTTCCGCGTAATTGAATACCGGTTTGACAAGGATGAATCGTTGATTTGTGTTGAAATTGGATTCTGCGCCAAGCATCAGATTTTGCCAGGACATGGCTGCACTATGTCCCTTTGTAGCGTTTTGGATGGCGTGAGCGGTGCTGGCGAGAAGGGAGTCCAGATTCATCGAGCTTTGTTCGGCCTTGGCAGCTATTGCTTGACCCAATATTGATGCGAATTCGCTCAGGCTATTATTTCGTGCAAGGCGGCCCAGAAACGGTTGGGCTCGGGTTATATCCAGTGCCAGTTGATCGAGCTTGTCAACCTCCTCGTAGAGCAGAGCTTGCTTCTTGAAGAATTCATTTTCGCCTGGAATATAAACGGATTTGACGAACTGGGGTTCAGAACGGAACAGATTGCCTAATCGTTGGATGACTTGATTACTTTGTTCCGGGGTGTTGCTTTCGACAACAACAAGGATAGTTCTGGCGTCTTGAGGAAATGCTTGTTCCATGCGGGCATGATTGATCCTAAACGGCAAATCAGCCGACAACATTTCTTCGGTATTTGTATTTACCCCCAGGTTATTGGCGGTGTAATACAGGCTATACCCACTACCAATGAAAAAAACCGGTACCAGTATCCAGCTAAGACGGATTGCGGCGGAGACCCACCCCAATAATATACGATCTAGTAACAAATCCAGTTTTTTCGGTGAGGACATGACGCAACTCAGGATTCAATTTATAGATTGTTAGGGGTTTCGTTTAAGCAGAAATCCGGGTACAACAGGTGTGCGGACTGGGCCAAGCTGTTTTGGGCTGCTTTAAAATTGGCGGCTAATTTTATCAAACCCGCTATGTTAGATGGGTGCAGTAGAGTGTGCATTAGTAACTTCGGGATATTTAGTCCGCCAACGCCATTCAAAGCTATTGTAACGGAATCAGGGAGGCTCATCGACACGGGGTCAGCGATACAACGGATGGCAACAAAAGGAACGTTATATTGGGTTGCAACTCTGCCAATGGCTACGCTTTCCATGTCTAATCCGTAGGCGCCGGTGCGTTTGCCCAAAGCGATCTTATCAGCGGCAGCAGAAATTAAACCGGAACTTTCTACCAATGGTTCGGTATATAGGCGTGTCAGCGGAGATAAACGCTTGTAAATGCTATGGTGCCACAAATCATCCACTGCTATTGCGGTAGAAAATTCTTCGGAAATGACGCTTTGAGGGATCAAACAATCGCCAGGGAGTAACTTTTGCGCCAGACCCGCGGCGCAACCCCAGCTCAATAACGCCTTGCAGTCCGCTCTGAGCAGCTCATGTGCAGCTGAGGCAGCATTATCTCGCCCCATTCCTGACAGCAGGATTTTAATATTTACGCCGTCAGGCTGCCTGATTTTTTTATAGGGTTTTGATAATGTTTTCTTCTCTCCGGGCAGCGCGACGATTATGCCTAATTTTCGCACTTATTATTGTTTAAGGGTACGGTACCGCGCTAGCGCCCATAATGGGAAAAATTTATCGTAACCGTGGTATTTTAGATAAAAAACCCGCGGAAAACCTGGTGCGGTAAAGCAGTCATCGTTCCAAAATCCGCCACCCTGCTGGTTCTTCAGCAGGAAATCAATACCTGCGGTAACTTCAGGCGAATCTGTTTGCCCTGCTGCCATTAGTCCGAGCAATGCCCAAGAAGTCTGAAAGGATGTACTGAATGCATTTTCACCAATAAAGGCATCCTCGTGATAACTCAAATTATCTTCGCCCCATCCGCCATCCATGCGTTGTTTGCTTTTGAGCCAATGCACCGCGTTTTGAATCATCGGGTCGCTTTTCGAAATTTTGGTTTCGGCTAGCGCTACCAATACGGACCATGTTCCATAGATATAGTTGGTGCCCCAGCGGCCAAACCAAGAACCATCGGATTCTTGTTCGGAACGGAGGTAATCTATACAGTTTTCCAATACCGAACGATATTGTGGTTGTTCATCAACAATTTTTGCAATAAACATTGCGCAGCGCGCACTGACGTCCGCAGTGGGCGGGTCGAGCAATGCGCCGTGATCTGCAAATGGAATATCGTTGAGATAATAATTCGTGTTATCGATATCGAATGCCCCAAAACCGCCATTGCTGGATTGCATTACTTCAATCCAGCGTGCCGCTTCATCGGTGGCATCTTTAAAATCGGCGCTGTTATTCTGTGCCAGAGCATATGCAACAACCGCGGAATCATCGACGTCTGGATAATAGGGGTTCTCAAATTCAAAAGCCCAGCCACCGCCGCCCTGATAATCCGGGCAGGCGACTCGCCAATCTCCGGGTTCATCGTGTAACTGTTTTGACACCAGCCATTCCAGTCCTCGATGAATCACGCTTGCGTTTTTCTGCGGGTCGGATTCTTGCAGGGCCAAGACTGCTAGTCCGGTATCCCAGATTGGAGATAGGCACGGTTGGCAGTATGCATCGTGATCGCGTACGACCAATAATTTGTCCAATGCTTTACGCGCGGTAACGACATTTGGATCATCTTTGGGAATTCCCAACAGCAACATTGCTTCGTAGGCGTTAACCATAGCTGGGAAAATACCTCCGAGTCCATCTTCGCCGTTTAGGCGCATCATGAACCAATCGCGCGCTTTATTCAGTGCACGACGCCGGATAAAATTCGGAATCAGGGGCTCGATTGTGCGGCCTAGGCGATCCAAACCTAGAAATATTTTGTTTAGAATTGTCCGTTTCGGAAAATAATGTTGTTCCTCCTCCGGAGCAACGATGAATAATTCTCTAATTCCGATGTTTCTGGGGTTCTGCGCTGTGGCTTTTAGAGAACATAAAACGAATAACGGAACCATGACTGTTCTGGACCAATAGGATACTTTTTCCAGATGGAATGGAAACCAGCGCGGAAGAAACATAATTTCAGCCGGAATATACGGCACCGCACGCCATGGCACCTGTTCAAACATGGCTAGAAGAATTCGAGTAAAGACATTGCATTTAGCTGCGCCCCCGGCGTTAAGAATATATTGCCGGGCCTTTTGCATGTGCGGGCGGCTGGGTGAATCTCCTGCCAGCTTTAATGCGTAATAAACTTTGGTTGTGCAGCTGATATCGCCGGGTCCCCCTATAAAAAGGGAGTAGCTACCGTCTTGATTTTGTCTAGGGCGTAAATAATTAGCGATCTTGGCTTGCAACAATTCATCGACTTCGCCCAGATAATGCATCATTGTGATGTATTCTGAAGGGATCGTGCAGTCAGCTTCTAGCTCGAATTGCCAATATCCATCCTTCTCTTGAAGACCGCGCAGTGCAGATTCGGCATCAGCGATGGCAGAATTAATATCAGCGCTGCTCAAATCTTTGGATGAGATTGACACCCAATCGAGTGCCGTCTCTTGGATATCAATAGCTGTAGATTCTTCTAGCATGCCTTATCCTTTGCTGTGATGAATTTCAGATACAAATTTATTGTGTTGTATCTTACTGATTTTATGGAATTGAGAAATTGACAAGCCACGACCGCACCAATTGAACAACAGTTTTAATAAACCGTCATGCGACCCGCATAAACGCGAGCAAAGTACCGTGGCTTTGACGCTGTAGCGAGAGATTTTGACTTGATTTGAATTATTAAAATTGAGATTTTCTTTGATCTTTTTAAGCGTCAATACCGCCATTCCTAATGCCCAGAGACAAAAATTTCTAATGCCGGTTTCATGTTTGGGAATGAGCAGCGTAAAAGACAACGCATTGGCTAGATGAAAGTGAGCGATTTCAATCAGATGTTCTAACCCTGCTTTAAAGGCTTCGCTGTCTTGATCGGGCGATAGTTTGGCCAAATCGTAGCCGTATTCATCGAAAATATCTTGCGGTAACCAGCATACACCTCGGTCCAAATCATCCCAGATATCTTTTAGAATGTTGGTCATTTGTAAACCTTGGCCGAACGACACCGATAGATTCATCAATACCGCTTCGTTTGGAGCTATTTCGCTAGAATATTCGCAAAATAGTTTGGCAAGCATTTCACCGACACATCCCGCAACGTAATAACAGTAGCGGTCCATCTCGTCCATGGTTGGCAGTCCTTTATCAAGGCCCTGCGCTTGAAATTGTGGCATTCCATTGGCCATAGTTTCGACGCATCCGGACAGTGCACTGATCTGTATATCTGAAAAGCTTCTGGTAATCTTAATGATCGGCGGAATCTGTTTGACCAGTTCGTGTTCTGCTGGAATGGTCTGTGTCGACAACAGCGGTGTCAAGTTTTGAGAAAATTGGGTGGCATCAGCACCATACTTAACGACTTCTACGAACGCAGAACAGAATTGTCGTTTCTGTTCCGGCGATAGACTTGTTTCATCTTCAATAGTATCGACTATTCGACAAAGTAAATACGCATTGGCAACGACTGGATATAAATCATTTGGAAGTTGTGGAATAGTCAACGCAAAAGTTCTAGACACTCCATCCAGTAGTCTGGACTGCAGCGCTTCATCGGCTTGTCGCTCGCCGGAGGTTGCCCCAGTATGAGATGGATTTTGAATTCCGTTCATTAGTAGTTTGCGTTGATTGTATTATTGGGTCGAGAGATGATCAATACAGTTACCGATCTATAGAGTGTTTCCTAATTTCATTATTCAACCGTTCGGGCGTTAAATTCATCGACGTCCCAATCAGGTATTTGTGCATCAAAACCCCCCATAATTGGTAAAATACAACAAGTAATCAGCACTTATAAATCGGTAATTGCATGCGAACATTGTTACAATGTACAAAATACAGTAATGAATTTTATAGAAAAAATGATTTGAGTCAAGCGATGAACAATATATAGCATGGATTGATGCGGTGCGAGAAATTAGATGATTTGTTGTTTTTATCCAAATATTTGGATTAAAGCCCCGCTTTTTTCCGAAAAAGCGTCGTTTCTTGGTAGTAATTTTCCGTGCCTACGCGTAAAATGAGTTAAGATTTCTCGTTTAATAGCCGTTAAATAAAACATTTACTGTTTTTTGAACGAATATGCTGCATTACAATCCTTGTTTGTTGTTGGAACGCGACAACTGTTTTTAAGGTCATGTTGCGTCTTAGCTGTGCATGTTACATCGATTATTCTCATTCAATCAAAATAGGTGCGATATATGGACGTGGTATTAACCCAACCCCGTGGTTTTTGCGCGGGAGTTGTCCGGGCGATAGAAATCGTCGAATCAGCGCTCGAAATTTATGGCGCACCCGTGTATGTGGTGCATGAAATTGTTCACAATCAACGTGTCGTTGAGGATTTAAGGTCTCGCGGAGCGGTGTTTGTAGAAACCTTGGACGAAGTTCCCGAAAATGGTGTTACGGTATTCAGTGCACACGGCGTTTCGGATGCTTTGATCAAGAACGCTGAAAGCCGAGGTTTGGAGGTAATCAACGCAACTTGTCCCTTGGTAACGAAGGTTCATCTTGAAGTGATCCGTAATGCAAAGGAAGGGCGAGAGGTTATTCTGATCGGGCATGCCGGCCATCCAGAGGTTAATGGAACCTTGGGTCATTATGACCGCAGTTTTGGCGGTGAGATATATTTGGTCCAGGATATCGAGGATGTTACGAAATTACAGGTTAATAATCCGGATCAGCTAACGTTTGTGACTCAAACAACATTATCGGTAGATGACACGGCGGTAATAGTCCAAGCACTGAAAACAAGATTCCCGAATATTATCGAACCGCGTCGAGACGATATCTGCTACGCGACGCAGAATCGCCAGAGTGCTGTACGAAAATTGGCAGACCGGGTTGATTTGTTAATAGTTGTAGGCGCGCGTAACAGTTCCAATTCAAATCGATTACGCGAAGTTGGTGAGCAAATGGGGGTTAATTCCTATCTGGTGCAAGATTCTGCAGATCTAAATAGATCATGGTTTTCGCCAGATATACGAGTGGGTATTACCGCTGGCGCATCTACACCGGAAGTATTGGTTCAAGAAGTGTTGGATGAATTGAAGGCGTTGGGGGTAAATCAGGTTGTTGAGATGGATGCTAAACCTGAAGGAGTAACTTTCCGATTACCGGCGGTTCTTGCCAAAAGGCGGGCTGACCGATCTAATGAATCCAATCGAAATGGCGTATAAGAGGGGTTACAAATGGGCGTACCTTTAAGACAACAGTTTGCCGTAGCACGGTATTTGCTAAAACAGAAAATTCGTGGCGTTGAACGTTATCCTTTGGTTTTGATGCTTGAGCCTTTATTCCAATGCAATTTGGCGTGCGCAGGTTGTGGAAAGATTGATTATCCTAAAGAGATTTTGCAGAAGAGATTGTCGGTTGAGGAATGTTTGGAGGCTGTCGACGAATGCGGCGCGCCCATCGTTTCCATTCCGGGTGGAGAACCATTGCTTCATAAAGAATTACCGGAAATCGTACGCCAAATTATCGAGCGTAAGAAATTTATTTATTTATGCACCAACGCATTACTACTGAAAAAACGTATAAACGATTATGAGCCGTCGCCGTATTTGACTTTCTCGATTCATTTGGACGGTAACCGCGATCGCCATGATGAATCAGTTTGCCAGGAAGGCGTTTTTGATCGGGCGGTTGAGGCAATTAAGTTGGCCTTGTCTAAAGGGTTTAGGGTAAATATTAACTGCACATTATTTGACGGTGAAAATCCTGAAGAAATCGCTGAATTTCTGGATTATGTCAACACTTTGGGTGTGGAGGGTGCCACCATATCACCGGGGTTCAGTTATGAACACGCCCCAAAACAAGACATATTTATCAAGGGCAAAACGACGAAGAATTTATTTCGCGGTATTTTTGCATTGGGCAAAGGCCGTAAATGGCGCCTCAATCATTCGACACTCTATCTGGATTTTCTAGCGGGAAACCAAAGCTATAATTGCACGCCCTGGGGAAATCCCACGCGAAATATCTTTGGTTGGCAAAAGCCTTGTTATCTGCTGGTTGATGAGGGCTATGCTAATAGCTTTAAAGAGTTAATGGAAGAAACCGAATGGGACAATTATGGTTCATCCAAGAATCAAAAATGTTCAAATTGCATGGCTCATTGCGGGTATGAATCGACCGCCGTTGAAGATATGCTAAAACACCCGTTAAAGGCGTTGTACACTTCCATCAAGGGACCTAGAACGACGGGTCCGATGGTTCCTGATGTAGAGCCCGAATACGAAGTTGGAATTGTCCCGCAAACAATGAAAGCTAACATAGGTTTGGAAAATGTGAGTTTGGAAGTTGCCGAGTAGCAAAGTAAGAGTTAGTCTCATCGGTATTGATTGTTCCTGTTTCGGAAGTAATGATGTGCTGAGTTTGGGGGATGCTTGATTTTTCGATGATCATTTGGATGAGCGGCATATTGATTGCCGTTTTGGTTTGGGTGATTATCTTGCTTTTGCCTTGGCAGCCTTGGCGAACCTGTGAATCTCTGAACGCGGCGAACTGTTATAACGATCAGTCATTAAAACACATCACTGTTGTAATCCCGGCTCGTAACGAGGCCCAAGTTTTACCCACCACACTAACAGCATTACTGTCTGAAAACCGCGGTTTACGTGTCATTGTGGTTGATGATAATTCCAGAGACGCAACTGTTTCATCGGTAAATAGTCTTGAGTCGGATCGCATTCGGCTGTTAAAGGGTAAGTCGTTGCCACCCGGTTGGACTGGCAAATTATGGGCGCAACAACAAGGAGTTAATCAGGTTAAAACGCCATTAACACTATTGTTGGATGCGGATATTGTTGTTGATCCCGGTACAATCGATAGTCTATTGACTATGAAACGGGAGACTGGGGCACGCTTTGTGTCTTTGTTGGCTGCGCCGCATATGAAAACTTTTTGGGAACGATTGCTGATGCCAGCATTCGTGTATTTTTTTAAAATGCTTTACCCGTTTTCATTATCAAATTCGATCCGCAGCCGAGTGGCTGCCGCTGCGGGCGGTTGCATTCTCCTGGAAACCCCATTGATCAAGCAGATTGGTGGCCTAAATATGTTAAAAGGGGCGGTCATTGATGACTGTACCTTGGCTAAACTAATAAAATTACAGGGTAATCCGATTTGGACCGGGCTTAGTCGCTCGGTACGCAGTCAGCGGCCTTATCAGAGGTTGAGTGACATTTGGGATATGGTCGCAAGAACGGCTTATACTCAGTTGATTTACTCGGTTTGGCTTTTGGCCTTGTGTACGTTGCTTTTGCTGATTCTTTTTGTTTTACCCGTCGTTGGCTTATTCTTAGCCGATGTCTCAGTGCAAGGCTTGTCAATCGCGGCATTGGCCATTATGTTAGTTACTTATCTACCATGTTTACGTTACTACGGTTGCCACAGCGGATGGGCGATTACGTTGCCGTTCGCCGCGGTTTTATATCTGGCAATGACCTGGAGTTCAGCGATACGGTATTGGCGGGGCGAAAGAACCCGGTGGAAAGGTAGGGTGTATAAAAACGAACAGATTGCTGGCGTGGACCTTGCAGATACCACATTCGATTGATGTAACTTCTAGTAGCCTGAGTTTAAAACTGTCTTTAGGTCCAATAAATTGTAGTTAGTAGCTCAGCAACGAATGGATTTCGTATTGTTCTAGTTTTTTCCGTCCGCCGAGTTCGGCAAGTTCGATTAAAAATGCGCAGGCGACGACTTGTGCCCCCATACGTTCGACCAGGTCGCAGCTTGCTTTTGCGGTTCCGCCGGTCGCTAGCAGGTCGTCGATTAACAACACTCGGTCACCAACACTCAATGCATCTTTGTGAGCTTCCAGGCTTGCTGATCCGTATTCTAAGTCATAAGAAACGCTATGAACGTCATAGGGTAATTTCCCAGGTTTCCGCAGCGGTACAAAACCAACTCCGAGTTCCCAAGCAACTAACGAACCAAAAATGAATCCGCGAGCTTCCATCCCTGCTACTGACGAAATATCTTGACCCAGGAAAGGATGTAATAATTGGTGTACGGCCAGACGCAACGCAGACGGGTCGTTGACTAGTGGGGTGATATCCTTAAACAGGATGCCGGGTTTCGGAAAATCGGGGATATCACGTATTTTTGCACGCAACCTGTCCATAATAGAAGAGCGACAATCAGTCTAAAAAATCAACGTTCCGACCGGAGTCTGTCTTGGGGCACCAGAGACGCCCGATTATCGACGTATGCATTAATTTTGGCGATGATTTTTTCCGTTTCCAACCCGGCATCGGACAGGCATTCTTCGCGCGAACCTTGCTCAATATACTGGTCTGGCAACCCAATATTTAATGTTGGAATCAATATTTGACGAGCTTGCAGGCATTCAATGATCGCACTGCCTGCCCCACCAGCGATCACGTTGTCCTCCAATGTGACTAGCATTTCATGACTATCAGCCATCTGGATAATCATTGATTCGTCTAAGGGCTTCACGAAACGCATATTAACAACGGTTGCATTCAATTCTTCGCCCGCTTCCAGTGCCTCTGTGAGCATCGCGCCAAATGCCAATATGGCAATCTTTTTTCCTTGGCGTTTAAGTTCTGCAGTACCGATCGGTATTGCGGTCATTTTCTGTTCGACTTCTACGCCGGGTCCCTTGCCTCTCGGATAACGTACAGATGCGGGTCCATCGTGCAAGAAGCCGGTATACAGCATTTGGCGGCACTCATTTTCGTCACCGGCAGCCATAATAATCATATTCGGAATACAGCGCATATAGCTAAAGTCGAAGCTACCAGCGTGAGTGGGTCCATCGGGGCCCACCAAGCCTGCACGGTCAATCGCGAACAAAACCGGTAGGTTTTGTATGGCCACATCGTGGATTAATTGATCGTATCCGCGTTGTAGGAAGGTTGAATAGATGGCCAAAACCGGTTTAAAACCTTCGCAAGCCATTCCAGCTGCTACGGTGACACTATGCTGCTCCGCGATAGCAACATCAAAATAACGATCCGGAAATTGCTCGGAGAACTTTACTAAACCGGAACCTTCGCGCATGGCTGGTGTAACAGCCAGTAAACGACGGTCTTTCTTCGCCATATCGCATAACCATTGACCAAATACCTGCGTGTAGGTAGGTTGCGTGGAAACCGATTTGGGCAGGTGATCCAGTTTGGGGTCGAACGAAGATACTCCGTGGTAGGCAATAGGGTCCTTTTCTGCCGGTAGATAGCCTTTACCTTTTTGAGTGACGATATGCAAAAACCTTGGGCCCTTTAAGTTGCGGAGATTGCGCAAGGTTGTAATCAGATTGGGTAAATCATGTCCGTCTATCGGGCCAATATAGTTGAATCCTAATTCTTCGAAAAGCGTACCGGGTACAACCATGCCTTTCATGTGTTCTTCCGTACGGCGCGCTAATTCCCATACCGACGGCATACGGCTTAACACTTTTTTACTTTCTTCGCGTACAGTCGAATATGTTTTACTGGATAAAATCTTCGCCAGGTAGTTGTTCAGTGCACCAACGTTTGGTGAAATCGACATATCATTGTCGTTTAAAATAACCAGTAAATTGGCGTCAAGAGACCCTGCATGATTTAATGCTTCAAAGGCCATTCCACCGGTAATGCCTCCATCACCTATCACCGCAACCATTTGTTGATCGCGGTTGTCCTCTGCGGCGGCGATTGCCATACCCAATGCGGCACTTATCGATGTGCTCGAGTGGCCGACTCCAAAAGCGTCATAGCAACTTTCTCCGCGTTTGGGGAACGGTGAAACGCCACCTTTTTTTCGTATGGTTGTAATATTATCGCGGCGACCGGTTAAAATTTTGTGCGGATAGGCTTGGTGACCGACATCCCAAACTATTTGATCTTGCGGGGTGTTGAATATGTAGTGCAGGGCAACCGTCAGTTCAATTGTTCCAAGTCC
Source organism: uncultured Methylococcaceae bacterium (assembly GCA_964619885.1). GTDB lineage: Bacteria > Pseudomonadota > Gammaproteobacteria > Methylococcales > UBA1147 > CAZUGA01. Next base: position 95,816 of record CAZUGA010000005.1, on the reverse strand, counting down.
TGCCGCCAAGTGCCCGCCGGATTGACTTACACTGTTTAGTAAGAAATCCCGAAGTTCATTATTAAGGTCAGCAAGTTGATCTTCCGGTAGTTTACGAAGATCTTCGGGCGAATCAATTTCACTGAGCAAAGGATAGTCGGTCGATAGGTCCATGTTTTCGTATCGGTTGGTTGGTGTTGTACTAAAACAACAAAATATAGGGTCTTTCGATCACTAAAGGCCTTATATTAATTCATTTCCCAGTATTTGTGTATGAAATTTCGTCGCATTTTTGCAAATCTCTCGGACTTTGTAATCATCCGAGTTTCAGTTTAAAAGTTGGTTTTCGCGTAACGCTTTGCTGAACTTTCACCGATGGCTATCGATTTGGCTCCAATTTCACTTTGGGTTGAAAGCTTCGAATCCTGTTTTGTGAAATATTTTTCTTCCGTTTTGAATCTGGTATGACTTAGCCGGTCTTCAATTATTAATTTAATCCGTATGAATTATTCGTGCTAAGGTGATTGCGCTCGTCGGGCGATATAAACCGTTCTAATTCATAACTTTATTTATTTGAAATGGAGGCGGTTATGTCACTTAACAACGGAGATGGTTTTATTTAAAGCTGGCAGTCAACTGAATGTAGCGGAGAAATATTCACCGAATTCCAGCATTGTGGTAAATGTTTTGAATTGATTAAAAATGACAATTAATCAAAAGATAGCGGCCCTGTTACGTGTTGAAAAAAATGAAATGACCCAAGTTATCTGGTCATTTTTGTATTTTTTTTGCGTATTGGCGAGTTATTACATTTTGCGACCGCTACGGGAAGAAATGGGCGTTGCCAGTGGTGTGGACCAGTTACATTGGCTTTTTAGTGCAGTTTTTGTGGTGATGTTGCTGCTGGTACCGATATATGGATGGATAAGCAGTCGTTTCCCGCGACGCAAATTTGTGCCATGGGTGTATTTGTTTTTTGTTTGCAACGTTTTGGCATTCTACGCTGTTTTTGAGTTTGTCGGTTACGCCCAATTGGCAAAACGAGTATTTTTTGTTTGGGTAAGTGTTTTTAATCTTTTTGTGGTTTCGGTGTTTTGGAGTTTCATGTCCGATATCTTCGATACCGAGCAAGCCCAACGTTTGTTCGGCATCATCGCGGCGGGTGGCAGCGCTGGTGCTATTACCGGTCCAATATTGACCGCGGCTTTGGTTAATAACATTGGTGTTAATACGTTGCTTTTGCTTTCGGCACTGCTATTGATCGGTGCAATATTCAGCATTGGCCGTTTGCTTAGTGTCCTGGATACCAGGCTGAGTCTTAGCCGAACGGTCATTCAACCCAAGCCCATTGGTGGGTCCGTAGTTGCTGGCGCACGTTTGGTTTTTCAGTCGCGATTTCTATTTTTGATCGCGATCTACACAATATTGGCGACCATGTCTGGCTCAATTCTATATTTGCAGCAGGCTGATATCGTTTCCGGTTTATACGACAGACCGGAACAGCGAACCCAGTTGTTCGCGCTGGTCGATTTAACTGTCAACACTATCACGGTAGTACTTCAAATTTTCTTGACCGGTAGGATTGTGACAAAATTCGGTGCCGGTAACGCTATTCGAATATTGCCTTTATTGATGTTTGCCGGCATGTCGCTTCTGAGTTTTTCGCCGGGACTTGGCGTTGTCTTATTGGTCCAGATTATGCGCCGAGCCACGGCCTTTTCGATTGCGGTTCCTACCGTCAATATGCTTTTTACCGTGGTTTCCCCGGAAGAACGCTATAAAGCCAAGAATTTTATCGACACCGTTATATATCGATTGGGTGATCTATGCAGTAGCTGGATGTTCAGTTTTTTGAAAGCTTCGGGTTTCGGTTTGGCGATCATCGCGCTGATAGGGGCGATATTAGGGTGTGCGTGGATTTTTGTTGCAATCGTATTGGGTAAAGAATTTGAAAAGCGCCGGCAATTCTAAATGAAGATTCGATATAGCTAACAAAGTATGAGCAAACTCTTGTAATGGGTTATTGTCCCCAGGGCATTATTGGTACAGCGGCCACGCTATTTTCAGGGGATCCGTCTACGACCCTATCGCTGTATACTAAATAAACTAGGGCGTGCCGGGTTTTATCGTAAAACCGAACGACCTGTATGGTTTTAAATACCAAGGAGGTTCGTTTCTTGAACACCCGTTGTCCATCGTTTTTACCGGACTTGATATCTTCGTTCAATACGATTTTCCCAGTCTGGCGACATGATATCGACGCGTCTGCGGTATCTTCCGCCACGCCAACAGCGCCAGTGAATCCACCGGTTTTGGCTCTGCTCAGATAACAGGTGGCACCAGGTACTTCGGGGTCATCGAATGCTTCAATAATAATTTTGTCGTCTGGGCCAAGCCATTTGAATTTCGTATCGACGTGGCCAATTCGGTCAGCCCAAACTGATGTTGTCGCAAGCGCCAAAATAATTAATCTAATGCTGAAACTTTTATGCATGGCCGTGTCCGTTTAGTTGCTCAGTTTGCTGGATATCATTGTATATACTTTCTGAACCTCTGATCAACGATATTGATCTTGCTTGACATTGCACAACAGCCGATCGAAAAGAATATTTCAACCGAATAGCCGATTAGTTTTGCCGGCTTATCTCGAGTATATTGTGTAATTGCCCAATTTTACCGATGATATGGCTGAGTTGTGCGGTGTTCTTTATTTCCAACGTCATGCGAAGGTTTACAGTTTGGTCTTGTATATCGCTGTGGGTGCTGGCTTCTTGGATATTTACATGTTGGTTGGACAGTATTTCCGTTATGTCCCGCAACAGGTCGTGCCGGTCGAAGGCCCTGATGAAAATGTCTACCGGATAAGCTCGCGGCGTATGTCCCCAGGAAACGTCAATCAACCGATCTTGTCGATCGGTTGGCAATAGAATTACATTATGACAGTCCTGTCGGTGAATGGTAATGCCCTTTCCAACAGTGATATATCCAATTATCGGGTCGCCTGGAAGGGCCTTGCAACATTTTGCAAAATTTGTCATCAGGTTGCCAATCCCTTGAACGGTAATGTCGTGGGACGGCACAGGTGTTTCGGGTTTTTTGCCGGTTTGTATGCTTAGGAAATTATCCTGTTTCTCGCGTGGATTCATGGCTTCGGCAACCTGGGTTAATGTAATATCCCCGCGGCCAATTTGGATTAATATTTCTTCGTTATTAGATGCATGGAAATGTTCCAGCAGGTGTTCCATGCTGTATTCTTTGATTCCCAAGCGCTGCCGTTCTTTTTCTAGGATTGCTTTGCCATCGCGAATATTTTGTTCATGGTCTTGTTCGCGAAACCAATGGCGAACTTTGCTTCTAGCGTGCGGCGTGTTCAGATATCCGAGTTGTGGTTCCATCCAGTTTCGGCTGGGTCTGCCTTCTTTCGCCGTCAAAATTTCCACTTGTTCGCCAGATTGTAACTTGTATGTCAACGGTACAATGTGGCCATCGATTTTGGCGCCTCTGCAACGGTGTCCGACTTCACTGTGAACCGCATAGGCAAAATCTAGTGGCGTGGAGCCTTTTACCATATCTTTTAATTCTCCCTTTGGGGTTAGCACAAAGATTCTATCGTTGTAGAGTTCTGTTCGAAAATCATCCAACAAGCTGTTATCGTCATCTTTGTTTTCCAGCAAACGACGAATCGACGAAATGGTTTTCTCTGTTGCGGCGTCTTGCTTGCTTCCTTCTTTATAACGCCAGTGCGCAGCAACCCCGAGCTCTGCGAAGTCGTGCATGTTTTCGCTGCGGATTTGGATTTCCACCATTGCTGAGTCCGGGCCGACGATCACCGTATGCAAAGATTGATAACCGTTGGGTTTTGGGTTGGCGATATAATCGTCAAATTCTTGGGGAACGTAGGGCCAGCGTCCGTGCACAATCCCCAGCGCGGTATAGCAATTTGATAACTTATTAACGATAACCCGGACGGCGCGTAGATCGTAGACGTCAACAAAATCAACTTTTTTGCGCTGCATTTTTTTCCAGATACTGTAAATGTGTTTGGGTCGCCCGTAGATTTTGGCTTTTAAACCGTTTTGCTCGAATTCGGCTGTTAGTTGCGCGATAAAATCGCTCAAATAGGCCTCCCGATCCGCCCGACTCTCGGTCAGCGATTTGGATATTTTCTTGTATAGCTGGGGTTCCAAATAACGGAGTGCTAAATCTTCCAGTTCCCACTTTAATTGGCCGATGCCCAGTCGGTTCGCTAAGGGTGCGTAAACATCCAATGTTTCCCGCGATATATAAAGCCGAACTTCGTAATCTTCCTGAGGTAAAATTTTAAGGCGTTGTACGCGATACGCTAGCTTGATCAATACCGCGCGGACGTCGTCTACCATCGCCAACAACATACGGCGGAGCATTTCCGCCTGTTCGGGTTTGGAGATTATTTGAGGTGAATAGATATTAAAGGTGTTGAGCCAGTTAACGTTCTTGACCAGTTTGGCAACGGATTCACCGTAGTTCGTGTGTATATCGGTTTCACACAGTTCGTCGCGCAGTCGGGGATCGCTCAATAGTGCGGCGATTATTGTGGACGCGTCTACGCCCAAATCACGGAGTATCAGTGCGACTTCAACACCCTTGGGCCTAACTGGTTTGGCTTCGATATTTTCTATCGGAAGCGACAGTGCTTTTGCGATCAATTCGCTGTCCGATGCGGGATATCCGGTGATTAATCTGGTAAGCAAGTCTTCGTTGGTCTTCGATTCTTTATTCATGCGCTTGGTAAGGACCTGATTACGGAGGGCGTCTTGAAGTTATCCAAGATATTTGAGAATCACTGCGTGGCTAAAATTGATTTAATTCTTCGAATAATAGCGGCTGGGGATTGCTATCTTGGTATGCTAGTTATTAGTTCAAGATATATCCTTCCGCCAGATCTTTGTATGCGTTGAGCTGGGATTCTTGCCACGCACTATCATGACCCAATTCGGTCGCAATAAGCTCCGCAACCTGGGGCGCCATTTCAATACTGGCGCGTGCATTGAGAAGCAAAGACCGAGTACGGCGAGCTAGGAAATCTTCGACTGTACGGGCCATTTCTTTGCGAGCAGCCCAAATTACCTCAGCATTCACGGTTGGGAGGGCAGGATGGATAATCTCACGGTTTGCCGGGTTTTCAGTCATAATCGTTTGAATATTATTCGCGTCCGCACCGTACCAAGCTAAATCACCAAATTCTCCCGCGTGATGATGGTAACCATGAATTTGCAATTTTTCTGTGACGCAGGGTTTAAAGTCGAGTTCGGCAAGGATCTGGGCTTGGTCTATTGAGTCTTCGGCCATTTTCCGGTAGGTGGTCCATTTTCCGCCGGCAACTGTCATCAAGCCGGAATGCGAAATCATGATCGAATGATCGCGTGATAAATTCGCTGTATTTTCGTCTTCGCTGCTTCCCACCAGGGGACGAATCCCGGCGAATACGCTCAAAACGTCTTCCCGGGTAGGGTCATGATCCAAATATTGGGCGGCGTATTCCAACAAAAAGTCGATTTCCTGTGATTGAGCGCGCGGTTCAACCGCTATCTCGTCAATCGGGGTATCGGTGGTCCCAACCATCACACAGTCATGCCAGGGAATCAGAAAGATGACCCGTCCATCTCGAGTATTAGGCACCAGGATCGCGGTTTTCCCCGGTAGAAAACTACCGGGTAGCATCAAGTGAACGCCCTGGCTTGGAGTGATTATATTTTCGCTGTTTGGATCGTCCATGCGGCGGACCGCATCGCTGAACGCTCCGGTCGCGTTAATTACTGCTTTACAACGAAGTTCGTGGCTTTGGCCTGATTCCAGATCGGTTACCGTTACACCATCGATGATGTCCCGCGATTTGTGCAGCGCAGATACTTCCACGTAATTGATCAACGTAGCACCTTGATTGACTGCGGTTCGCGCCAAGTTGATGGCGAGACGGGCGTCGTCGAATTGGCCATCGTGATATACGATTCCACCGTGCAGCCCGTTTTGCTCAATGGTCGGAATTTTGTTTACCGTTTCTTCCAGGGATAGAATTTGAGATTTGCCGAAGCCATGTTTGCCTGCCATTAAATCATAGATTTTCAGCCCTATACCGGTCCAGGGTGCTTCCCACCAATCATAATTTGGTACGACCAACGGTAGTTCCGAGACCAGGTGGGGGGCATTTTGGCGTAACGTGCCGCGTTCCTTCAGGGCTTCCATTACCAATGAGAAATTACCCTGTTGTAGGTAGCGAACTCCGCCGTGTACCAATTTGGTCGATCGGCTCGAAGTTCCTTTGGCGAAATCTCCGCGTTCCAATAGCAGGATTTTGTGCCCACGCGATGCCGCATCAACTGCACAACCGAGCCCGGTGGCGCCGCCACCTATAATAATCAGGTCCCAGTCGTCCGATTGCGTCGACAGCCGATTGATCATTACATCGCGATCCATAATTGCCTCCGTCTAATAAAACCGATGTTTTGAATCTATTCATCCAGCCAACGGTGTGAACGTATCACTGCACGATCCCACAAAGTGCGCTGCACTTGGATCTGGCTGGTATCGAGATCGGGTATAAATTTTCGTTGTATACGTTGATTGTCCGCCAGTGCGTTAATATTTGGCCACACACCGACTGCCAAACCGGCCAAGTACGCCGCGCCTAGGGCAGTAGTTTCAACAACCACAGGGCGCAATGTAGGTCTGCCAATGACATTCGCTTGGATTTGCATAAGCAAATTGTTTGCACACGCACCGCCATCGACGCGCATTTCGCCAATCGAAATGTTGGATTCGGCCTCCATGTTATCCAACAGATCGGCGACTTGGAATGCGATTGAGTCTAACGCGGCGCGGGTAATATGAGCTTTGTTTGATCCTCGGGATAGTCCCATTATCGTACCTCGAGCATAGGGGTCCCAATGGGGCGCGCCCAATCCAGTAAAAGCGGGCACCAAAATCACCCCATCACTGTCTGTTACCGATGCGGCGAGGGTTTCGCTTTGTTGTGCCGAATGGATGATGCCCAAACCATCGCGTAACCATTGAATGACCGCACCGCCCGTATACACACTGCCTTCCAGCGCATAGGTGAGTTGAGACCCTATTTGCCAAGCGACGGTACACAGTAGCTTGTTCAAGGATTGCGCAGGTTGCGTACCGGTATTTAACAACATAAAGCAGCCTGTGCCATAAGTGGTTTTTACCGATCCGGCCTGTGTGCATTGTTGTCCGAATAGAGCTGCTTGTTGGTCGCCCGCGATACCGGCTATTGGGATAGCTTTGCCCAGGACGTCATCTGTAGACTCGCCATAGACTTCACTGGATGGCTTAACCCGGGGTAATATCGAGGCTGGAATGTCGAATAATTGTAGTAGCGACGGATCCCAAATTCCGTCGTGTATATTGAATAACATAGTGCGCGATGCGTTGCTCGCATCTGTGATATGTAATCGGCCTTTGGTTAGTTTGTAAACCAGCCATGAATCAACTGTACCGAACGCTAACTCACCCGCTTCTGCTTTGCTTCTGGCTCCGCTAACATTTTCCAGTATCCAGTGAATTTTACTCGCAGAAAAATACGCATCCAGCAGCAATCCAGTTTTTTCTCGAATCGTAGCATTGTGACCCTCGCTTTTGAGTAGCTCACAATAATCACTGGTTCGGCGATCCTGCCATACGATTGCGTTGTATATAGGATTACTGTTTGCGCGTTCCCATACAATCGTGGTTTCGCGTTGGTTGGTGATGCCGAGCGCGGCAAGTGATTCAACTGAGACAGTCGGGTCGGCAATGACCTTTTTGCACACATTGTATTGCGAGGTCCAAATTTCTTCCGGGTCGTGCTCGACCCATCCGGGGTGCGGGAAAAACTGTTGAAATTCCTGCTGGGCAATTTTTACTATTGCCCCTAGTTCATCGAATACGATGGCGCGGGAACTGGTGGTCCCTTGGTCCAGAGCGAGGATCGTCTTCATGTCAGCATCTCTCTGATGTCCGGGATCTGAACAGAGTATCTACAAACCGCAATTTCTGCCAGGCTACCGGAAGATTGAAAATTAAACTGATTGAACAACATTTTAAGCATACAAATCAGGTCAGGGCTTTTTGGACCAAAGCTGAGACAGCGTTCGGTAATTCCATTTCAAGTGCTGCTTGTTGTGCTCTCGTTGACATTTTTTTCCAGGTTTTTTGTACGATGGAAATTATTTTTTCTTCGTCGTATTCGTTTGCGAAATCGGCAAAATAACTTTCTAAAAAAACTAAACATGCGACATCTTCGATAGTTTGCGCAAAGGCTTCTTTCTTCAAACCGCGTTTTCGAATTATTTTTTTGACCTGCTCGATTTGGATTTCGTCATAACCGGTTTGTTGCATTATCTCCGCGGTTTTTTCGGCGTGGAAAGAATAGAGCTGGGTGCGCCACTGCAAATATCCCGCACGGGTTCTCGGATAGGAATCGCGTGGAATCATCCAGCGGCAGATGTGCTGGGCTCTAGCAGCGATGCGCAATATATCCGGGGCATCTGGCTCCAATCGATCTAGCCAAACCGTCATACGTTCACTGTACAACCATTCTTTGGCAACGCGTTCACCCTCCCGGGTTTCTAAATTTGGATCCTGTTTATTTGCCTGGTCAATCAATGCCATGGTGCGAGCGTATTTATCTTCGGTCATCAAATTCCTTTAAGGTCCGTGGATATGGCTTTTTTAAAACGTATTTGCGTATCAAAACAAAACAGTGATGATTGTATAACGTTGCTGGATGCTCTTGCCAGAAGTTGATATTCGACGGATTCTAGGGGAGGAGTATGTTGATCGAGCAGGCGCAAAACTTCTCGACTGTTACAAGCTGGCTAGGGTGGCTAGAATAAGCGCCTACTTGGAGGTATTTAATGGATGAAGAACGAATTATAGAGTTGGAAACAAGATTGGCTTTTCAGGAAGAACATTTGCAAGCACTGAACGATGTAGTTGTTGCGATGCAAAAGCAAATTGATGGGATTGAGCTAAATTGCGATCGATTGAAAGATAAATTGGATGCATTACTCAAGATGGCAACTGACTCAAGCGTGAATACGTCGCAACCGCACTAGTATTTTGTCAATTTAACCCTGATAAACTACTAGTTTCTGACGCAGTTGAAAGTTTCTGCAATACGTGGACCGGTATCGATGACTTCGAAATCGTCGGCTTTGATCGGTTGGCCTCCTAGAGTGGCGGCGAAGGTTCTGGAATTGATACCCAGTTTGCGCCATTTGGTTTGTGTGTAACGATCGGATTCTGCGGTCAATGCGATATTGCCACCGTCTGCCAACGCAATCCCGTATCGTTTCATTGTGTTGATCATAACTTGAGCGGCGGGATTGTAGCCGTTTGTCGGAAAGTCCGCGCGTAATCTAAGCCGAGATCCGTAGGCAATTGAATTCTTGGGACCTTTCGGTGCACCGGCGTGTGACGCGGGACGTACATAGAGTCGCCCTGATTTCCCCCCCATATCGGGATCGTTTGCGATGCGGGCATTTGGAAGGACAAAGCGAATCGCGTGACCAATATCCCCATGGCCGGACTTGTCCCGTTCCAGTGCTGCTAAGACTTCGTCGGCATTCCACAATAACGGTTCGATCGGGAAGCCTGCAGCATCCGCACTGGTGCAATGATCACCCTGGCCCGACTCAGGTATCGCTTTGTTCAGATCCCAAATTGCCAATACTTGGGTTTGGAGTTGATCGTCGGAAATTGAGGTATGCCAGGTTTCGTATAAAAGATTGTCACTTCTAACAATATAGTGGCAGTCATTCTGGCCGATATCACAATGCATTCCCTCAGACCCTTCAATCGAAGCAGTTGACGGAACGGGTATTAGCGTACCAACCGGTTCACCGTCTGCGGCGTAATAACCAAATCTATTAGGAACAATGGGTAGCAATTTGTCGCCAGGTTGAGACCTTACTACTTTTATCGCAAAATCGATTTGCATTCGCCCTAAGCCAAAACCGCCAACATTAACAAGCGTTGCAATCTGACCGGCTGAATTCGGATGAAGGGGTGCCGAGTATACACTTTGGTTCCACCAATGTTCGATAGGGTTAGAGGTTGGGCCCGGCTTGAGGGTCCTAATTTCAGTTTTTTGTGTGTAGAAATTCTGAGCGCTCAACTGAAGATGGCTTGTAATCGCGGAGTTGGATTGAGTACTTAGCGCATTGAAGCCTAAGTTTATTCTTGGCGCCGCGATAGCTTCGGACGAGATTGCTGAGACGTTGGAGATTGCACTGATTGAATAAAAACCGGCGCATAGGATTCGGTTTGCGTATGGAATCATAAGTGCACTGTTACGGCCAATTGAGTATTGGAGGTTCTATATAGAATCATTTTATTGGAAGCAAGATGGTGCGTATTTTTTTGAAATTGTCGCTGGTAGATGTATTTGCCCCGAGCATTCTATCTTGAAATTGTACTGCCAAGCACTGATAGCCTCTTCCAATGTGAAATGAGCCTGTACGAATGCATCGGTCTGTTCATGAATCGGTCTGTTCATGATGGGAGGATGAAAACCCACATGAACGACACACAACTCGAAACAATTGAGCAAATCCAGACATTTTTATCAGGAACACAGCCCGTTGATTTAATCATTGAAGAAAAAGCGGAGCGCTACGTATGGATTCGACGCACCTTGGTTCGATTGCGCTACTTAATTCCAGTTTTAAAGCGCATGCTGACCGCTTTCCCTATTATCCTCCAGAGTTTTCATTCCGATAATGGTTCAGAGTATATCAACAAGTAGGTGGCGAAGTTGAGAAGTGGACAGCTGGGTGCTGCCCAAATGATAAAGAAGATGAGATTGTGTAGAAATATTTTCAACAATATCGCGTAAGCTGTTTCGCCCCGATAGTTGTGCCAGGGCCAGAGTCACGAACTGCGACCATATTGAGGCTGTTCGAAAGGAACGGCCTGTATGATACTGTTTTGCAAGGGTCTCAATTTCATGTCTCGGCATCCATTTGAGCAACTGGGAAAATACGGTATTATGGTGACTCAAGGCCTGCACTCCTTCTTGTTATATAATGACTTTTCGCGACTTCATTATATCAAAACAAGTGGGTTTTCAGGCCTTGCTTTTTATTCCTTAACGGGACAGCAGTGACGTGTAATAGAAATATGGTTGTGTAGGTAATATTGATTTAGCTCCTATTTACGTTGAAGACTATTGGGGAAAATCTCGATATCCCCATTAAATGCCGTTCCCTATTAATCTTTCTTTCCATTCCTTTTGAGCCAGCTGGTTCTTAATCGTTTTCACTCGTAGGGTGGAGCATCTTGCGTCATCATCGTTGATTCTATAAAATAACCTGTTTACTTTTATACTCCTTGTCTTACCTAAATTTAAGGGAGACTACTTATCCGAGAGGGGAACATGCGACATTACGAAATTGTAATTCTTATTCATCCTGACCAAAGTGCTCAGGTACCTGCGATGATCGAAAAGTATCGCAGTCTGATCGAAAGTGAATCTGGTGCTATCCATCGACTTGAGGATTGGGGCCGTCGTCAATTAGCTTATCCGATCAACAAAATTCACAAAGCGCATTATCTGTTGATGAATATCGAGTGTGGTGAAACGGCAATGGCGGAGTTGGAAAATGGATTTCGTTTTAACGATGCGATTATTCGTAACCTTATTCTACGCATGGACAAAGCGATTACCGGGCCTTCGCCGATGATGAAGTCTGAAGAAGCTAACAAGGTTCAACAGATTCCAACTGACGATGCTAAAGAGAAAGAGACTAGCTCAGTTAGCGATGCCGAGAATGATGATCAATCGGGAGGGGCTGGTGAAAATGACGCGACTAGCGAAGATACGGCGAAAGAAACCGATCCAGTAAAAGACGAAGCTGGACCCGAGTAGGCAATAGGTGTTTTACCCGATCTAATTCATTGTGACTAGCTAGTATCTCCAATAGCTAGTTGAAACTCAAATACGAGAATATATATGGCACGCCAATTCAGAAGAAAGAAATTTTGCCGGTTTTCAGCCGATAGTATCAACGAAATCGATTACAAAGATCTAGAAATTCTAAACGAGTCAATTTCAGAAACCGGTAAAATTGTACCCAGTCGGATTACCGGTACCAGTGCGCGTTATCAAAGGCAGCTGGCAACCGCAGTTAAGCGGGCTCGTTTTATCGGACTGATTCCTTATTGCGACGCGCATCGAAAATAAGCGCTAAATTCGAATTAGTTCCAGGTAATACCCATGAATTTTCTTGCCGGGTATACGATGCAAGGAAGAATGCAAGCAGTAGTTGTTGCATCGGTGTTAGCGATGTTGTCGTTGCTGCTCTCACCTATCAGTATTCTCAGTGCGTCGGCTATCGCATTGGTAACATTAAGGAAAGGGCAACTTGAAGGGGTGCTGGTTATCGCGGGTGCTGGAATTGCTGTCGCGCTATTGAGTGGGTTGCTGTTTGGGGGATTCTTCTTTGGAGTCGCCTATGCGCTTGGATTTTGGATGCCGATTTGGATCATTGCGATCGTACTTCGTGAGAGTGGTAGGCTTAGCGTCACATTTGAATTAACACTGATTTTCGGGTTGTTGGTAATCGGGGCAATTTATCTTTCCGGCTCGGATTCAGCAGAATTTTGGCAGCAAAGCCTACGCTTGATATTGCAGCCATTGCTCGCTAGTTCAGCCAACAATATTCAGTCGGACCAGATTGAACATTGGTTATCGTTCGCTTCGCAGTATTCGATTGGAATACTCGTTACCGGTACGGTATCGACAATAATTCTTTCGCTATTGGTTGCGAGGTGGTGGCAAGCTAATCTATATAATCCAAGTGGTTTCGGTAAAGAATTTCTATCAGTAAAATCAAGGCCATTGGTTGCTTATATATGTTTAGGGGTCTTTCTTGTCGCGATATTAGGTGCAGGAACGATTTGTAATATGGCGCGTAATATGGGTGTATTAGCATTTTTTCTGTATTTGGTGGTTGGAATTGCGGTATTGCACGTACTGGTATCGGCAACAAAATCTAGACGATTTCTGTTACCCGCCTTTTATGTGATTGTGCTGCTTATTCCCCACGCCTTGCTACCCGTGGCATTGGTTGGGTTTTCTGATACCTGGCAACATTGGCGGCGTCGGGTAATTTTTGATGGAACGACCTAACTGATTGAGTGGTAGGGACCCAATATTTTTAACATTTGCCGTATAGGCATTAATTAAGGTAAATAACGATGGAATTAATTCTTCTTGAGAAAATTTCAAACTTGGGCAATCTCGGTGATAAAGTTGCCGTTAAGGCTGGGTATGGTCGAAATTACTTGGTTCCTCAAGGTAAGGCGGTGCTTGCAACAGCCGATAAATTGGCTGAATTCGAACAACGTCGAGCGGAACTTGAGAAAAAAGCGGCTGGGGAATTGGCATTGGCTCAAGCTCGGGCCGAGAAAATTAGCGCATTTTCAGTTTCAATTCAGCAGAAAGCTGGTGAAGAAGGTAAGCTGTTTGGTTCTGTTGGAACGCAGGATATTACGGAAGCGGTCACTCGAGAAGGCATTGAAATCGAAAAACACGAAATCAGATTGCCAGATGGGGTACTTAGACACACGGGAGATTACGAAATCGATATCCAACTCCACACTGACATAGTTGTCAAATTAGCGCTAACAATCGTTCCGGAGTAGCGCCTGGCCGATCTTCGCGCTTTTTAATATATGATTATTGTAACCGGTGGCGCCGGGTTTATAGGTAGTAATATTATTTTAGAGCTGAATGCGCGGGGCGAACGCGAAATATTGGTTGTTGATAACCTTAAGAATGGGGTTAAATTCAGAAATTTGGTCGATTGCCAAATAGTGGATTATTTGGATAAGGATAGATTTATTGACCAGTTGCGCCGCGGAGATTTTGAAAATCATTCTATCGAAGCAGTGTTCCATCAGGGTGCTTGTTCGACGACAACTGAATGGGACGGCCGCTATATGATGGAGAATAATTACGAGTACTCGAAGACCCTATTCGAGTCTTGCACCGCTCATGGAATACCATTTCTATATGCGTCCAGTGCCGCTGTTTACGGTGGCGGTAATGTCTTTAAAGAAGATCCTGCCTTTGAAATGCCGCTGAACGTCTATGGTTATTCAAAACTTAGGTTTGATCAGTACATTCGTCAGCGATTGAATTCCGTTGATAGTCAAGTTGTCGGTCTGCGGTACTTCAATGTCTATGGGCCAAGGGAAGCGCACAAAGAGAGTATGGCGAGTGTTGCTTACCATTTGAATAATCAGCTCTTAGATGCTGGTACGGTTCGTTTGTTTGAAGGTTGCGATGGTTATAGTGATGGCGAACAGTTAAGGGATTTTATATACGTGAGTGACGTAGTTGATATCAATCTTTGGTTTCGCGATCATCCCAATCTTAGCGGTATTTTCAACTTAGGTACCGGCCGTAGTCAGCCATTCAACGATGTCGCACGTACAGTATTGGATTTTCATAAGCGTGGCGAACTCGAATATATTCCTTTTCCAGATCATTTAAAAGGTTGTTATCAAAGTTTCACCGAGGCAAATCTGGATGCTCTGCGCGCTGTCGGTTGTCAACACCGATTTAAGACCGTGGAAGAAGGCGTCGGTGAGTATATCGCGTGGCTGAATCAATAAATTCCTGCGGAATCATAATTTGCGAACATGTGATAACGCGGTTTAAATGTTGTAACAGTCTGCTTGAGTGCTGACTTATGCGATACCTATACTCCATTCTTTTCTATTGCGCGGTGCCTTTTATTTTACTCAGGCTTCTGATCCGTGCCCAGAAAACGCCTGCTTATCGCCATCGGTGGCGTGAGCGATTTGCCTTGTATTCGATTCCGAAGCAACCGAAGGTAATTTGGTTTCACGCGGTTTCGGTTGGTGAAGCTGAAGCGGTGTTTCCATTAGTTGAATATGTGCTGGAACGGTATCCAAGTATTCCTGTTTTGGTAACCACCACCACGCCAACTGGTTCTGCCAGGGTTAAAACAACCTTGTTGGATAAAGTGTTACATGTCTATCTTCCCTATGATTTGCCGGGATGTGTTGATCGTTTTCTTAGTCAATTTACACCGGTCTTAGCGGTCATTATGGAAACCGAAATATGGCCGAATATATATCAAAAATGCGCTATCAATTCTATTCCACTAGCAATTATCAATGCACGATTGTCAGAGCGATCAACACGGGGTTATCATAAACTGCAATCTTTGGCCGCCGAGACTTTGGCCAATGTTTCGTTGATCGCAGCGCAGACACAAATAGATGCAGAGCGGTTTGCCGCTTTGGGTGCCGATCCTGATCGCATCACCACTCTCGGAAATATCAAATTCGACTATCAGGTTCCATTGGGATTGATAGAACAGGGAAAAGAGATTCGGCGAAAGGTTTATCGGCGCAAGCAGGTTTGGATTGCGGCGAGTACTCATGAAGGTGAAGAAGAACAGGTGCTAGATGCTTTCAGCAAGGTACGTTCAATTGATCCAGATACTGTATTGGTATTAGTTCCAAGGCACCCAGAGCGGTTTAAAGGTGTTGCTAGTTTATGTGGTCGGCGTGGGTTTAAAATCAAGCTTCGCAGTAAAAAACAAGTTTGCGAGCAAACTACCGATATTTATCTGGTGGATACTTTGGGGGAATTAAAGTTATTTTACGCGACCGCCGATGTTGCTTTTGTGGGAGGCAGTTTAGTGTCGACGGGCGGGCATAATATTTTGGAACCTGCTGCGATTGGGTTACCCGTTATTTTTGGCTCGCACATGTTTAACTTTAAAAATATCGAAGGATTATTCCTAGAGGCCGATGCCGCGATTCAAGTTGATGGGAGCGAGGCATTAGCCGAGAAAGTTTTAAAATGTTTACAGAATAGCTTGTATCGGAGAGATTTGGCTGATCGAGCGCGTTTGATCGTTGAACGTAATCGTGGTGCTTTGCAACGTATTTCGGAGCAACTTGACAGATTGATCAATGCGAGTACAACCTGCTAAACTCGTGAAGTTGTGTTCCCATCTTAAGAAAATTAGACTTAGATTTTAAGCTTGAAATTCCTCTGCTGATTGCAAGCGTTGAGATTGAATTCTAAAGACCCGACAAATTGTGAGGTTATTGACAAAAAAATTCAGGGCATGCAGAATCGGACGACGTGTTAGATTGGATGTATGCTGAATTATTGTTGCATTTGGTGATAGCCGGTCTGGAAACCGCTTGAATGGATAAGTTGAATGTCGGAGTAACGATAATTGTTAATCATTACTCGGATTGAAAAAGCTCCTGGGTTATTCCACGAAAATTGGCCAGCCTATTCTATTTGGAATCTATTTAGCCGATATTGATCTCAATCATGTTGGTTTCTGAACGAAGCTAAGAGATTATCCTGAATCAAGCAATCATGCCGTAATGGTAATCGTTGGGAATGTTCTGAGTTGATTCGACAACAGAATTAACAAGACTTGTGCCGAATTTTATGTCGTCAGCAGGAAAAAATTTTCAATCCCTATGTTTTGAATATGTTGAGTGGAGTGTAAATGGTTGAGTTGGAACACAGCTTGAACGATTATATAGAGATACTGATACGGCGGAAAATTGCGGTCATTGGACCATTCGCGTTGATATTTGTGTTGGCCTTTCTTCTGGCGCTCCTATTGCCACCCGTTTACCAATCAACCGCTCGAATATTGATTGAAGAGCAAGAAATTCCCAGTGATTTGGTTCGGGCCTCGGTTTCTACATTTGCAGATCAGAGAATTCAATCTATCAGTCAACGGGTGATGACGCGCGCAAATTTGGCAAAAGTAATAGAAAAATTTGGGCTCTACCACGAAGAATTGGAAAGCCAACCAATAGAGATGGTTATTGCAACAATGCGCGAGGCGATTCATATCGAGACTATTAGTGCAGATGTTATGGATCCAAACAGCGGAAGAGCCGGGCAAGTGACTATCGCATTTACCGTGGCGTTTGATTATCGAGACCCAGAAACAGCGCAGAAGGTTGCCAGCGAAATTTCGGATTTGTTTCTCAATGAAAATGCCGGCAGTCGTGCACATGCTGCGATCGAAGCAGCGAACTTTCTGGCTGAAGAAGCAAATAAGTTGCAGGAGGAAATACGTGTAGATGAGGAAAATATATCCGTATTCAAAAAGAACAACGTAAATCAATTACCCGAATTGAATCATTACAATTTCAGCCAGTTGGAAGGTTTGGATAGAGAAATGATTAATATTAACGCGCAGATAGCAACGCTACAGGAAAGAAAATTCCTTCTACAAGGCGAGTTTGCGCAGCTTGACCCTTTTGGCGGAGTTACCACCGAACGAGGTGAACGTGTACTCAGTAAATCTGCCAAGCTAAATATGTTGCGCTCTCAATATCCTACGTTATTATCGCGTTATTCAGCAGATCATCCTAGTGTAACGCGGATGCGGCGGGAGATTCAGGTTTTGGAGGCGGAGCTTGGACAGGGTCCTAGCCAGTCAGTGTTAAATCAACAATTACACGATGCTCAGTCACAATTGGCTTCATTGCAGAAGCGTTATTCCGATCAACATCCCCAGGTCCGCAAGCTTCAACGGCAAATTAGAAATCTGAAAGCTATGCCGTCCACGAGCCGACGATCTTCTGCAAATGCCGGCTTAGCGCCAGAAAATCCCGCATATATTGTGACGCGAAGTCACCTCGCGGCTGTTGGTGGCGAATTAAACGCGTTAAACGCTAGGAAAAAGGAGCTTGAAGTTAAGCAAACTGAAATCCGCAACAGATTAACCCAAGCGCCTCAAGTGGAGTTGGAATATCAAGAATTATTGCGACGTTACAAAAATAAAACGAGTAGATTCGAGGAAATAAGATCCAAGGAAATGGAAGCTAAGATATCCCAGAAATTGGAGACGGAGCGAAAGGGTGAGAGATTTTCTCTGATTGAACCTGCAGAATATCCACTGCTTCCGATCAAACCCAACCGAAAAATTATTTTATTTTTGGGCTTCCTATTGGCTATAGTGTGTGGTGTTGGTCTTGCAATCGTGTTGGAGATGTTGGATAGCTCAATTCATGATGAGGCGGCAATTTTGTCTGTTGTTGGAGTTGCTCCACTGGTCACAGTCCCTTATCTGGAAGACGATCATGACACTGATGTGAGAACTTCTACAAAGAAAATGGCGGTGGTTGCCGGAACAACAATATTTGTCATTGGGTTGGTTGTTGTTCTCGCGAAATCCGGCTGATTTTGGTTAGTTTTTGCCAAGATCGATTATCGGCGGCTTATGCTTCGAAGATAGGTTCGATAACTATAAAGCTTCGCATACGACCGATATTGAAAGCCGCTAAAACAATAAATTCGGAGTAAAGAATTGGAACATATTCAAACAGCGTTGGCGAAAGCAAAAGAAGCTCGAATCGCCGGGATTGAAGTTGGACCGCACGACGAAAATTTACATAAAATCGCCTATACCGATACGCCAGTCAAAACCGTTGATACCCAGGTATTAAAGCGAAGTCGTTTGATTGGGGGAGTTGAGAGCAATCGTTGGACCGAAACTTTTCGTCAATTGCGGACCCGTGTCCTGCAACTACTCCATTCAAAGGGATGGAATACGATCGCTGTAACTAGCGCAGAAGCACAAACCGGCAAGAGCCTAATCGCGATCAATTTGGCAATTAGCGTCGCGATGGAATTGGACCATTCTGTGTTACTGGTCGATACGAATATTGAAAATCCATCACTGCACAAATTTTTTGAATTGCCGGACGGGCGAGGGCTTAGTGACTTTTTGAATGACGACGGTGATCTTGGTGGAATTGGTGAGATGCTAGTAAATCCAGGCATTCAAAAATTGATTTTACTGCCGGCAGGGTCTGCGGTTCTTAATTCTTCGGAAATGTTGGGCTCTAAAAAAATGGCACGTTTAGTGAATGAACTTAAATCCAAATATCAGTCGAGGATAGTTATTTTTGACGTTCCTCCAATCATAGATCGCAGTGACGCTTTGGCTTTTTTACCCTATATTGACGCCGCGCTATTGGTTGTTGAAGAAGGGCGGTCAAAAAAACAGCAAGTAAAGGAAGCCATAGAGAATCTTACGGCGACACCCGTGTTGGGAACCGTATTGAATAAATCGAAGCGAAATATCATTTCGGAGAAAAGATTGGGAAGAGGCGTGAGTCGGTGAACGGTTATGGGCATTATTAATGCTAATAATTTCTGCTTATTCTCAAGTACTTGTCTGAGATCAACCATTATATTGAAAACATAAAACCGCATGTATAAAGCATTTTATGGACTAAATCTAAATCCTTTTACTGTTCTACCGGATCCGGAGTTTATTTTACCTACTCGGCAACATCGAATGGCGATGATGATGCTGGAGTATGCGTTGATGAATGGGGCTCCTTTTTTTGTACTAACAGGGGAAATAGGGACCGGTAAGACTACCCTGGTTCAGAACCTATTAAATAGCGAAGAGAAAGGCGTTACCTTTGGCGTTATCAACAATGGGCAAGCTTCTATTGGCGAGTTGCTACAGTGGGTATTGATGGCGTTTAAGTTGCCGTTTAGTAGAAAGGGAAAGGTTGAGATGTATGAGATCCTGGTTGATTTTGTTCGGCAGGAATACAGTCAATATCGTCGGGTTGTGTTGGTGGTTGATGAAGCGCACAACTTGGATGTTGAGACCTTAGAAGAGTTACGAATGTTGTCCAACATCAACGTTGGTAAAAAGCAGATGTTGCAAATGATTCTAGTTGGGCAATCTCAGCTTAAAGATAAGCTAAGAAAACCTGAATTAGAGCAGTTCGCGCAACGCGTAGTGTTCGATTTTCATCTTACCGCGCTTAATTTACAAGATACCAAGACTTACATCAGCCACCGATTATCGGTCGCCGGTGCGCAGAATCTGTCTATTTTTACCGACGCCGCGTGCGAATATGTTTATAGATACAGTGGCGGCGTTCCGCGATTGATCAACATGATTTGTGATATGG
This sequence comes from uncultured Methylococcaceae bacterium, assembly GCA_964619885.1. Taxonomy (GTDB): domain Bacteria; phylum Pseudomonadota; class Gammaproteobacteria; order Methylococcales; family UBA1147; genus CAZUGA01. Next base: position 75,830 of record CAZUGA010000005.1, on the reverse strand, counting down.
CAATGGTTTATGGGTTTGCGGAAGAGCAAAAAATCATTGGCTCAAAGTTGGTTCAAGCGGTTGCGCAGGATCGTGAGGCCAATGGCGTTATTCCATTAAAAAACCAGAAAATTGAACCGAGCGCTCAAACTGTCGTTAGAGGAATAAAACCCTGAGTACTTTTCCAGGGCCAATTTGATTTCGATATCGCAACAGTTGACTGCCGATAGCGTCCCTAATCGGTGGCCATCTTAGCATTGCATCAATCGTCCCAACCAAAAGGTATTGATTTTGACCGATAATCGCGTAGCCAGCTGGAAACAATTTAGGCGGTTGGTGCGCAATAAATCTGTCCCATTACTTGGTCGCCACGGAGAATTTTCTCGATCAGTATACGTTGCCGGTTGCCAAAGGTCCGGTACAACTATGCTATCGCGAATCATTACAGCTAGCCAAGAGATGACGGATTTTCAATTTGGGCGGGACGATGAGCTCGACGCTGCGTTGATACTTTCGGGCACTGTCGAACACCAACCCAAAGGACGTTATTGTTTTCAGACCACCTATCTCAATGAATGTTTTCGTGATTATTATGAAACCGCGAATACGGATAAATTGATATGGGTAGTTCGTAATCCACTGTCGGTTGTTAGGTCAATGATCCACAATTGGGGGCGTTTTGCGTTTAATGAATTATTTCAATATTGTGGTTACACCGAATTAACGGAAAAACAGAAATTGCGATATGAAAAATGGGGTCTTTGGAGTATTAGTCCCTTATCGCGCGCGTGTTGTTCCTACAATGCCAAAAATCGACAACTTTTTGAGCTGATGGATAATCTGGGTCAAGACCGGGTTTTAGTCGTCGACTATGACGATTTGGTGAAATTTCCTGATAGTATCTTACCGGTTATTTATCAATTCATTGAATTGCCGTACCGGCGTGAGTCAGCCGCAATGATCCACCGTAAAAGTTTACACAAAAGCAATAGACTCTCCAGCCGATCACAAGCAGCCATAGATATTGCTTGCTCTCCGGTGTATTCGGAAACGTTAAATTTCCTGCCGTACGACAAAGAGCGATTCTAAATGAGACTGTTATCAAAATTTCAAATTTTACTTCTGATATCTAGCTTATTGCTTCCATTGAATTTGATAGCTGGTATATCAATTGGACTGAGAACTATGATTTGGCCCCATATTTGGCAGGATGGCGAGGGGCTTGGAGAGCAGAAAAAGTTAAGTGGGGATAAACGCGTAAAGTGGGAAGTCGCTGTTGCCAATTTGGGTAAATATGGTGAACTGGGTGCATCGTGGAATATTGTTACAGTGCGGCAAGGGGTAGATGGACCAGACGAATTTCGGCGTTTGAGCCGTGTTCTAAAAGAGCACAGAGATCGGGGGATTGGAGTTGTAATGCGTTTGGTTGAAACTAACGAGATGTATGACAAGTTGGAAGATACTGCGCAGAACTACGGTTATAACAGTAAATATTATGATTGGGTTGTAGGTTTGACCAAGGTTGCTGCTGACGACGCTGATGTTTACTTGGTGGGTAATGAAGTAGATCATCAACGGCTTAATGGCAAAACATGGGTGGATTATCCCAGGTATAACAAATTGCTTAAAACCGCTTTGTTGGCAATCCGGGCTAATGACCCTGGCGCATCTATCGCCGATCACGGTGTTTCGGCATTCTCTTTGGGTATTGCTATCGCGCAGGATATTGTCAAACAAAAAGGTTTGGTTGAAGGGTTCCGTTTTTTTAAAAAATTCAACTATGACCGGAAAAATCCGAAGGATCTCGCTTCGTTCAAATGGAAAATGGAGCAAGAAGAAAGTAAACGGCGGGCCGCTATTGCCAACGCTACGGTAGCGGATTCTAATAAATTGGATTATTTACAGTTTCATTATTACCATGATTGGCGGGTGATGCCGCAAGTTCTCGATTGGTTAGACCGTAAGATGGTAGCGGCGGGCAGCAAACGGCCGGTGATAGCGACAGAGGTTGGTTATCGAATTCCAACCAAGGTTGGGCGTGCCTGGAATGGTCGTAAAGCGAGAGTTGCCGATATGTCGCGCTATTCGGAATCACAGCACGCCGAATATCTTGCCAAAAACTTTTCCATCTTAGCTTCTCGCGGTATCGATCGAATTCAGTATTGGAATATAAGATTTCATCACAACCGTAGTCCAACAGCGAAGCTTTTTCGAAGTAGCCGGGTAGCGTCGGTATTCGTTCCCTCGCAAGCGGCGGTGTGTTACCAACTTATAGCTAAATCACTTTCTGGGACGGTGCCCGCTCCCGGGCTTTTGGCTAATGTTCAGGGGATTTCAGAACACCGCTTCGTAAAAACGGGTCAGCCTGGTAAAGATTTTTCTGTTGTATGGACTAAAGATAAACCGGTTACGCTACAGCCCAGTCAGATATCAGGGATTGTTAACACATTGGATATTTCCGGTAAAAAACTTAAAGTCGATCCGGGATCAAGCATCACTATAACCCAATCACCCGTCATTCTGGTTCGTGCGGGAATTATTCCCTGACGAGCAGCCGATGTAGGGAGAGAATGCGAAGGTTTCTGGAACGTTCCAAGCTTATCGTCAGGGCGTGATTGGCGAAAGAAAGAATTTCTATTTGAGTGGTTTGTCGGTAATTACCGATACGTAGTTACTGAACAAGCGGGTGAGTGTTGTGTCGTTTTTGGTTTTTTATTTGTAGCCTAAGTTGAAATATCTATTTTTAACCTCAGATCGCTTTCCGCCATTTCGCGTGGATGTGAAAGTGCTATTTTTTCAGGAATTGCGCAGCCGTGGTCATCAGATAGATTGGTTGATGCAATCTGCAAAACCATGTCGACGGTCTTATGAAACGGAGTGGTTGCGGTGTAAGCTTCGAATTGGCGCCATGAATTCTGGAAAATCGCGCGTGCATCGGTTACTGAAGCACGTAGGTGGTGGGATTAATGATTTGCACGTATTTTGGATGGCATGGCGTAATAAGTACGATTTTATCCAGGTTAAAGACAAATTTGTGGCGGCATTGTTTGCAATTCTCGCCGCCCGAATGACGAATACACCGTTTATTTATTGGTTATCGTTCCCATTCCCGGAAGCTTCGCTATACCGGGTCGCTGATGGGAGTGCGCGCTACCCAATAATGTATCGTGTCAGAGGCCATTTTTATAAATTTATTTTATACAAAATTATTTTGCCGGCGTCAGTCCACGTGTTCGTTCAAAGCGAACAAATGAAACGCGATATACAAAAGGAAGGAATAGCGCCCGAGAAAATGACGGCTGTCCCGATGGGGGTCGATCTTCAAAGAATCGAGTATCCATTTTCAGGAGATTTGCCAGGCAAGCCAAGCAACGAAAAATGGTTGGTTTATCTGGGTACTTTGGTGAAAACTAGGCGCGTTGATTTTTTGGTTCGAGTGCTTGCCATAGTACTAAAACACCATCCTGAAGCAGTGCTGTATTTGGTTGGAGCGGGGGACTGTGAAAGTGACGAAATTCTAATTCGCCAGCAGGCGGAGGATTTAGACATTGATAACCGAGTTCGAATGACAGGGTTTTTGCCGATGGAGCGTGCATGGGGGTACGTGAGTCAGGCCGATGTTTGTGTATCTCCGTTTTATCCAACGCCCATTTTAAATTCAACATCGCCCACCAAACTAATTGAATATATGGCTCTGGCCAAGCCCGTTGTTGCCAACGACCATCCGGAGCAACGACTGGTGATAGAGCAAAGCGCGGGCGGTGTTTGTGTAGAATATGACGAAAGCGCATTTGCGGACGCAATTGTAGGATTGTTGGATGATCCGGAGAAAGCTGAAAGAATGGCGCGCGATGGGCGCCAATATATCGAGGAAAACAGATCTTACGCGGTTATCGCGGACCGGGTCGATACGACGTATAAAAAAATATGCTCGATTTAGTGGGGTTCTTCTAGTGGATGGTATTGACTAAGAATGTCTCAATTCGCGCGCAATGCTGCCAAATTGATGGCAGGGTCGTTTGGTGCCCAACTTTTTGCTTTTGTAACCATACCAATTATCACTCGATATTATTCACCGGATATGTTCGGTGTATTCTCGGTCTATTATTCTCTCGTGACGGTATTAGGGGCGGTTTCTACGTTACGATTCAGCAATGCCAGCATGTTACCGAAAAATGAAGAGATCGCGACCGATCTTGTTACTTTGTCCCTTTGTTCGGTAATCTTTTCAACGACGTTGATTTCGGTAATCTGTGCCGGAATCTACATCCTATGGTCCGAGCGACCTGACTATATAGATGCGTGGTTTTTGTTTCTGGTTGCGATTGGCGTAATGCTAGTCGGGACCGTACAAAGTATTAACTTTTGGTCATTGCGGGAAAAGTCATTCAGCCGCATGGGATGGTCCCGATTTCTGGAATCAATTTCAGACCGTAGCTTTGTTCTATTCTTATTGGTATTTAATCACGCATCATATTATGGTTTGCTGGTGGGTCGACTGGTTGGGCTTTTTTGTGCGCTCAATATCCTATTACGCGGTGGACGCTTTACCCGATTAAAGTCTCAAATTTGTTCAAAAAAATGGCAGCGGGTAAAAAAATCTGCATACACATACAGAAACTTTCCATTATTTTCGACCTGGGCCCATTTGTTATCGCCGGTAAACCGAGCGCTTCCGATATGGGTTTTAATGGGCTTTTATTCTCCTGCCGAGACTGGTTTCTACGCATTGGGTCAACGCGTTTTGAATATTCCTGCGCAATTGACGGTAAATGCATTATCTAGAACTTTTTTGCAAAAATGTGTAGAAGACAACAATCAAGGTAGAGATCTTGGACCGAATACACTCAAGTTGATGAGCGCGGTGTTATATCTGGTGCTACCCACGGTAATAGTCTTGTTGGCTTATGCTCCACGTTTGTTTAGTTTGATATTTGGCGCAGAATGGGAAATAGCCGGACGTTATGTTGAAATTTTGTCGCCAGCACTGGCAATTTTCTTCCTATACCGGATATGCAGTATATTTTTTGATGTATTGGAACAGCAAAAGCAGCGTCTGTTATTTGATGCTATTTCTTTGATACTTCATGCTGCAGCATTGATAGTCCCGTCGAGCCTCGGGTGGCCGATATTAAATACGTTAACAATACTGAGTGTTGTTTCTTGCACGGTTTATTTGGTCGGTGTAATTGTTTTGCTGTCAAAAATAAGAGTGTCTTTTAGCCAGTTTTTATTGTTGATAATCGGTAAGTTCGCCATATTTCTTCCGCTAATTATCGGTGTTTGCATGGTTCCCGGGTTATCATTTTCAAGCGAGATAATAATAGGTCTGACAATGGTGGCATTGCTACAGTTAGTCGTTATTTTCCTGGTTGACAAAGATGTTCGTAGTTTAGCTGCGAAAATTATTCTGACCGGGTAGCCGGTATTGATTTGGGGACGTGTTGTTTGGTGCAATAATAATGTAGAGTTTCGCTATTCGATGATCTTAGGAGTATTGATTATCTAACCGCCGATTACGCTTTGATGGAAAAAATTAAGAATAATTTCGATGGGTCACAAACTTTTTGCGTAGGCAAGTGAATGATATTTCTAGGCCTGATATTAAAGAACTGGTTATGGGGCCAATTCCCGACAAATTTGCTCGGTTGATTGATTCAATAGGATTCTTTGTACTGCTCAATTCCGTGGCGACGGAATCGTTGAGCAACATTGTAATGCCTTAACATACAGGTTTGCCTGGCGAACAATTTTGAACAGGATATCAGCGAATAACTGAATTGGAATGTGGGGTATAGGTATTTTGAATTCGGTTCAACGTCGTATCGATAAATATTAATCTCTGTCGATCGGGAGAAAAAATAAGTGATACGCAATAAATCTTTAGATTTTGATTGTTTATAATGAAAATAGTGATGTTGGGAACGGCTTTGGATACGAAGGGAGGGATATCCTCTGTCGTGAATGTGTACAAATCAAACGGTTTGTTTAAGCGGTGGCCGATAAGCTATATCGCTACCCACTGTGACGGTACCGGTTTAAAAAAAATCTTAGTTGCTGCTCGCGGATTGATTTTCTTTAATTTAGAACTGTATCGATCAGAGGTTTTGGCGGTTCATGCGCACGTTTCGTCAAGGGTGAGTTTTTGGCGAAAATCGGTTTTTATTGCTAGCGCGTTTTTATTTCGCGTGCCGGTAATCTTCCATCTCCACGGCGCCGAATTTCAAGTATTCTACAAAGAAGAATGCTCATCGTTTAGAAGGTTTTTGATTAGAAGCCTACTAAATCGATGTTATTGTTTGATCGCACTGTCTCCTCAATGGCAATCGTGGCTCAAACCGTTAGTCTCTCGTCCTGCGGTGCTATCAATTTACAATCCTGTTCAAACGTTAAATGAAGAAGTTTGTAGAGAGTCGCGTAAAACTTTGCTGTTTCTTGGGCGATTGGGAAAAAGAAAAGGAATTTATGACATTATTGAGGCCTTGGTTAAGGTCAAGCAGAGGCATCCGGACGTCCGGTTAATCGCGGCTGGGGACGGTGAGAGAGAAGAAGTTGCACGTTATGCGCGATTAATGGGGGTTGAGGAAAATATCGAATTACCTGGTTGGATAGATCAAAAAGAAGCCGTTAAGCTGCGTAGTCAATCGTGGATATATGTTATGCCATCATATAACGAAGGCTTGCCAATGAGCATTTTAGAGGCAATGTCTTCTGGTTTGCCGGTCATCTCGACCCCTGTGGGAGGGATTCCGGATGCTGTGTCTGACGGCGTGGAAGGCTTGTTGATAGAGCCTGGTAATGTAGATCAATTGGCGGAATCGATAGAGCGGCTATTGGGCGACAAACAGCTGCTGCGCCAAATGAGCTTGGCTGCTGAGGAGAAAGTTCGCAATACTTTTTCTTCTGAATCCATCGTGCCGCAAATCGAGACCATTTATCACGAAATTGGTAGAGTACGGACAAATGCATTGAATTCAACGGATGTTGTGTAAATGCTTGCGTTGATTTCAAATCTGAGATGGAAGCTCAATCGTTTGCATTGCATGGGGATTTCTGAAATTGCTCACCGGATTCGCGATTTGCTAGTGGCTACAATCCAGTCGAGCGGTGTGGGGCTTGCGCGGATTCCGGCAGAAATAGACCATAAGTATTCGGTCGAGGGTTGGATAATTGGGCGAGGAGAATCAGTAACGAGCGAATATCGAGTAGCCGCAGAGCAGATTATCAAGGGCCAGTTCCCGGTGTTTTCCATCGATAATATTAATGCCGGTTATACGATAAATTGGAATAAAAATTACAAGTCTTCAGTCGTCGCACCTATAAGTTTTGGAAAAACGTTAAATTATAGAAACGAAAATTTGGTCGGTGATATTAAATATTTGTGGGAACCCAATCGGCACTTGCAATTGGTGTGTATAGCGCAAGCTTATGCTATTAGTGGGCAAATTCAATATCTAGATGTATTGAAAGATCAATTGAATAGTTGGTTTGAGCAATGCCCTTATCCGTTCGGTGCCAATTGGACCAGCTCGTTGGAATTGGGTATTCGTTTGATCAACTGGGCCATCATTTGGCAACTTATCGGCGATATCGAATCGCCAATATTTGATGGTAAAAAGGGCGAGGAGTTTCGCCGTGATTGGATGAAGTCAGTCTACCAACATTGTCATTTTATCTCTGGTCATTGGTCGGCCTACTCCTCCGCGAATAATCATCTTATTGGTGAGGCCGCTGGGTTGTTTATCGGGGCTTTGACGTGGCCGTGTTGGGCTAATTCAGAGGCTTGGGCGGATACAGCGCAACAGATACTCATCCAACAAGCGGAAAAACAAAATTACGCTGACGGTGTAAACCGCGAGCAAGCCACTTCATATCAGCAATTTGTTTTTGATTTTTTATTGTTTTCTGGTCTGGCGGCTCGCGCTGCTGAACGTGATTTTGATGATTCGTATTGGATTGTACTTGAGAAAATGTTGGAATTTGTCGCCAGCCTAATCGACGTTGGCGGGAACGTACCGATGATTGGTGATGCGGATGATGGTTACGTTACCCAACTGTCGAGGGAAAAGGATTTTTGCCCATATAAATCAATGTTGGCTTCGGGGGCAGTGCTGTTTCAACGTGAAGATTTTAAGCAAAAAGCGGGTCACTTCGACGATAAATCGTTGTGGTTATTCGGAACACAAGGTCAGATCAATTTTGATTCTCTAGCGTCTAGCAATCGTAGCCATAAATGGTCGTCCGGGTTTGCGCACGGTGGTTATTACGTATTAGGGTCTGATTTTGGCTTGGATTCAGAAATTAAAATGCTCGTCGATTCTGGCTCATTGGGTTATTTGTCTATTGCGGCGCACGGCCATGCTGATGCTTTGTCCGTCGTGTTATCAATTTCTGGCAGAGAATTTTTAATTGATCCGGGAACGTTTGCTTATCATACTCAGAAAAAATGGCGGGATTATTTTCGTGGCACGTCCGCACATAATACTCTCCGTGTTGACGGCGTTGACCAATCGATGCCGGGCGGTAATTTTATGTGGGTAAAGCATGCGAATGTGCGGTGTCTACAATGGGATGAGCAGCCAAATCGGCAAAGTTTTATGGGTAGACACGATGGATATTGTCGCTTGAAAGATCCGGTAACGCATATCCGGGCGATTAATTTTGATAGTAAAGACGGATTTGAAATCATCGATAGGCTTGAGTGTATCGCTTCTCATTCGATCGAGCGCTTCTGGCATTTTTCAGAGCATTGCGATGTAAGCGTAGAAAAAAATGGCACGATTCGAGCCTGTGTCGATGGTTATCGTCTGGACATTGATCCAGTCGAACCTGTTGAAACTGAATTATTTATTGGGGACGAGATTTTACCTTTGGGTTGGATTTCCAGGCGATATGATTGTAAAACACCAACGGCTACAGTTGTTTGGAAAAACTCAATCGCGGGAAATACTGATTTGAAGGCGATATTGAATTGTTCGAATTAAGAATAACAACTTGAATTGGTGAAAATTGGTGAGGATAGGTATATTTGGTCTCGGCTATGTCGGGGCAGTGTCGGCGGGATGTTTAGCGGAACAGGGGCATGAAGTTATAGGTGTCGATCCTAATAAAACAAAGGTAGACATGATTAATCGGGGGCAATCACCGATTATAGAAAAAAATATTGGCGAGCTGATTCAACGCAACGTCGAAATCGGAAATCTGAAGGCTACAACGGAAGTTGACTATGCGATAAAAAATACCGACGTTTCTCTTATTTGTGTAGGCACGCCAAGCCAAATGAATGGCGCATTGGATCTAAAGTATGTACGTACGGTCTGTGAAGAGATCGGAACCACGCTAAGAGATTATGGCGCCGATCATGTTGTTGTAGTACGCAGCACGATGTTGCCGGGTACTATGCGCGATCTGGTTATCCCAACATTGGAGATATATTCTAAGAAGAAGGCTGGAAAACATTTCGGTGTTTGTAACAATCCGGAATTTTTGCGGGAGGGTTCTGCCGTTTATGATTTTTACAATCCGCCAAAGACGGTGATTGGTGAAACTGACCCGAAGAGCGGGGAATTATTGGCCTCTGTGTATCAAAATTTGCCGGGGCCGGTGATTCGTACTGACGTAGAAACTGCCGAGATGGTGAAATATACGGATAACGTTTGGCATGCGTTAAAGGTGGGTTTCGCCAATGAAATCGGAAATATTTGTAAATCTTTGGATTTGGATGGCCACCAAGTCATGGATATTTTTTGTAAGGATACCAAACTAAATCTATCGCCTTACTATATGAAACCGGGGTTTGCTTTTGGCGGTTCATGTCTTCCCAAAGATGTCCGGGCGTTAACCTATAAAGGTAGAAGTCTCGATCTGGATTTGCCGATCCTAAATTCAATTCTACCTAGCAATAACGCTCAAATCGATCGTGGATTTCGCATGATTACTGAGAAGGGGAAGCGACGGATAGGTATCTTGGGTTTTAGCTTTAAAGCCGGGACTGATGATCTTAGAGAGAGCCCACTGGTTGAGATTATTGAGCGTTTGTTGGGGAAGGGTTACGACCTCAAAATCTACGACAAGAACGTTAATATTGCTAAATTGGTCGGTGCCAACAAAGATTATATTTTAAATCATATCCCACATATTTCTAGAATCATGGTAGATCAGCTTCAGGATGTGCTGGATCATGCAGAAACGATAGTTGTCGGTAACAGTGCACCGGAATTCACGTCAATTCCGTCAAAAATTCGAGAAGGACAGGTTGTAGTCGATCTGGTCCGGATTGGCACTAACAAAAGTGAACCAGGAAAATACGATGGCATTTGTTGGTAGCGATCAACGTAAAGTACTTATCATCGTAGAAAATCTACCATCGCCGTTCGACCGTCGGGTTTGGCAAGAGGCGACGACGCTGCGGAAAAATGGATACCTGGTCAGTATCATTTGTCCGACGGGTAAAGGCTATGAATCCAAGTACGAACAAATCGACGGTATACACATTTATAGACATAATTTGCCGTTGGAAGCTGATGGTGCCTTAGGTTATTTGGTTGAATATTCGGCTGCATTGTTTTGGGAGTTTTTGCTGGCTTGGCGAGTGCTGTTAAAACACGGTTTCGATGTAATTCATGCGTGCAATCCACCGGACAATATTTTCCTGATTGGATTTTTCTTCAAATTGTTCGGCAAAAAGTTTTTGTTTGACCATCACGATATTAACCCAGAGCTGTACGAAGCTAAATTCAACAAGCGAGATTTTTTTTATAAAGTGATGCGCGCTTGTGAATATTTAACATTTAAAACCGCCGATGTATCCATCGCGACCAACCAATCTTATCGTAAAATTGCAATTGAACGCGGGAATATGGCGCCCGAGCGGGTCATTGTCGTACGTAGCGGGCCGAAAATGGACCGATTGAAGATAATTCCACCCGTGCCAGAATTGAAACAGGGCAGAACCTTTTTAGTGGGGTATGTCGGAGTTATGGGTAAACAAGAGGGTATAGATTATCTACTTCGGGCTGCCCGGCATATTGTATTCAAAATGGGATATTCGGATGTTCATTTTGGATTGGTTGGCGGTGGAACAGAACTAGAGGCTCTCAAAGAGTATGCTGCCCAATTGGGTCTATCCGAGTACGTCACGTTCAGCGGCCGGGTTCCGGATCAGGACATGCTTGAAATGCTCAATACCGCGGATGTATGTGTCAATCCCGATGTCGCCAACGAAATGAACGATAAGTCGACCATGAATAAGATTATGGAATATATGGCTCTGGCAAAACCTATCGTTCAATTCGACCTGATCGAGGGGAGATATTCTGCCCAGGACGCTTCATTGTATGCGAAGCAAAACGATGAAATAGATTTGGCGGAAAAGATCGTACAATTGCTGAAAAATCAATCACTGAGAGACAAAATGGGGCGCTACGGATACGATCGGGTTGTTAATGAGCTAGCCTGGGATTACGAGGCTCCCAAGTTGTTGGCAGCCTATAATCTACTCTATGCTTAATATGATAATTTTGATGGACAATAACCGTGGTTATCAAACTCGATAACTGCCGGTAATCAGGTGCGTTGTTTGGGGATGTGGATTATCAAGCGGTAGAAACTAGGATTGGTGTTTGGCTCAATACGCTAATTTTCCGCGGAGTACATAGACGATAGTTTTTAGTATGATTACCGTGTCCAGCCATACGGACCAGCGTCGGATGTATTCCAAATCTAATCGAATTCGACCTTCCATTTTGTCTAGGGTATCCGTTTCACCGCGAAACCCGCTGATTTGTGCGAGCCCTGTGATCCCGGGTTTTACTTTATGCCGCAGCATATAACCCGGAATTTGCTCGCGGTAGTATTCATTGTGAACGATCGCGTGCGGGCGTGGGCCGACGATTGACATAGTGCCTTGTATGACGTTCAGAAACTGCGGTAATTCGTCCAGCGAGGTGCGCCTCAAAAATGCGCCAAAAGTTGTTGTTCGGGTATCATTGCGGGTAGCTTGCTTGATGTTATCGCCATCTTCGCACACCCGCATTGATCTAAACTTCCATACTTCGATCGGCTCGCCCCGCATACCGTAACGGCGTTGTTTAAAAATAACCGGTCCAGGCGATGATAGTTTAATGCCTATTGCAATCAATAGCATAGGAATACTGATCAAGGGTAGGATAATTACTGTCATTACTAGATCAATGAACCGTTTGATCCAGCCATCTATCATAAAAAATGGTGATTCGAATATACTCACGACGGGCAAGCCGTGTAGCGTATTCCAGCGAGCATGCAGTAGGTCGAATACGAACAGGTTTGGAATAAAATAGACCGATACCGTGGAATCGGCGAGCATACTGACCAGACTTCTGATTCGTTTTTCCGCACTCAACGGTAAAGTGATATAGACGACGTCCAGCTTGCCGTTTTTAGCGTCGGAGCACAAATCTTTAAAGCGACCATGGCGAACCAATTTGTCGTCTAGCTTCGCATCGCACCTATGACTATCACGGTCATCGTAGTAGCCGAAAAAGTTGTAACCGAGCCATGGCATTTTTTGGATAGTAGATTCCAACCGGTCACCCAGCTCATTACCACCGGCGATCGCTATGGATCGTGTATTTAGTTTGTTGATCCTGAGAAATCCTAGAAATCCGCGCCTAAGTGAATGCATTAGAATAATCGCGGTCGGCGCACTTAGAATCCATAGTGAAAGTACAACCCGCGAATATTCAGATGTTGATTTTAGCGCAAAGCCGATGAGTAGAAGTATCGCAACACAAAACCCCCATGTGAAAAGGATTCGGAGTGCTTCTCTGTATAGGGGTGCGGCCCTCCAGGTTGCGTATACTTCAAAATATTCAGAGAAAAATGTGAATAGTAGGATTGCCATCAAACCCAGTCGGGTGTAGTCGTGGGACCACGCTATCCCATACCCCAAGGTGGTTGCCCAGAGCGCGGCAAAAATAGCCAGGCTATCCAGGAGTCGAACCAGCCCTAGTAGCTTTGAGTGATGCGGTCTAATTAAACCACTGATGTGTTCTGGAGGCATCTTGTCCTTAATACTGAAAAACCAAAATCATCCTGTTCAGGTAAAGCCGCACCTATGCGTCAATACCCTTAGATTCCAACTGCTAAAAACAGGCGCAAAACTGTAGTATCGTAATTCATTACAATACTTCGTTATCATTGCTTGTCTAAATTCCTTTAAAACTAAAGCTATCTTGAATGCTAAAAGCAATTTGTTGCTTAATTAAGCAAAGCAATAAATATGCCGATTTATCGGCCGCCAGCTATAGGTCGATTTCGCCGGGGTGGCTCCGACAAATTGTATTAGACTGTTGTATTCCAGCGACATCAATCATGAAATTCTAATATTAAACACCAAAACAACGATTTAGACTGTCGCCAAAGAGAGACAAAATCCGTCGCAAAGAAATCTTAATTTTATGCCGCCCAATCAGTGTATTTTTCGTTTCATTCATAGAAGCTTGCCAACCGGACTTTGTGTTCCTAAATTCATTAAATTCTCTCTAACAAATTTATACGACATTCGGTTAAGGAAAAATAAAATGAGGGGACATTTCATAACGCAAGGTTAGGAAAACAGTATTTTGCTTGCCGGGTCCAGTAGCTGCATTGCTCAGGTCTTGCCATGCGTATTGATAACCGCCATTCAGGAATAAGTTTTCCAAAATTTCCCAGGACAACTCAATTCTGCCGGAAAATTGCTGGCGCCCAGATTGAGATAAGGTACCTTGGATCTGGTCAGACTGAAATGCTCTAATTCTAATTAATCCAGTGAGCTGTTCGCTGATCTCTTGTTGTGCTTGTGCTGTAATTTGATTACGCATTAAATAACCACCGCTAACCGAAGGTTCCATATATCGGTCATATCCCAAGCTCAAGCGCGTATAGGTGAATTTTTTTTCTAGGTTTAGACGGATGACAAAGTCTGCATTGGTGTTTTTTCTAGTGGCGTTGGGTGCCAAGTTGGATCCAGGATGAGATACTAGCCAAACTCCGCCAGCGGCAAAATAAAAATTCAATGTGTCAGAAAATTGGTGGTCAAATGCGGCTTGAATGATGTATTGATCAGAATTGAAGCGCAAAGATTCGTTGTTTGTTTTGGTATATGTACCAATGACCAATACATCGCTGTATTCTGTAAGATGTTGGGTGTATGTTGCCGAGACCAAATGTTTGAAGTAGTCCGAAAACCGTGTTGTCAAAGTTGGAATATCATCATAGCTTGTATCTTGGTAGGTGTAGCCCAATTTAATTTCGTTATAGTCACTCAATTCGCGCGTCCATGTGGGTGTCACGTGCCATCGGTTTCGAGTAATAATATTGAAAATTTGATTGCCGGCTTGCAATTGGCTGGAAGAGGGCTGCTCTAGCGCGATCCCGGCATCCAACTCCCATAAATTTAGTTGGTCTGCATAGTCTGCCAGAACGTTGACAAAGCCTTCATCTTGATTCAGATCAGTATTGCTAATGTATCGTGATCCGCGGTATCTACCATTAAATAAGACGCCGCCTCGGTCGGTGCGGTAATCAGATTCTACCGCGCCCGAAAATACTCCGCGCCAAATTTCCAGCGGTGTACCGGTCAGGTTGAAATTGTCTCGGTATTCCATGCCGGCATACATCGACGGTGTTATCTGCCATACGGCTGCATTTGCTGGTGGGTACCAAGACAGGGAAAGTACCGTAACTGCTACCAGTAGCCTATTCAAATTGAGCCAGCTTAGGACCGTACGTATTTGAATATTGCAAATAAACGATAGTGGCCGGGAATGGATAATATCAATGCTATTCATAATTCGAACAATTCAAGTCGTATCACCCCAGAATTGAGTCGAGACTGGGTAAATCCCCTTCGCGGGTAGTGAATGTTGTAATTGACACCGGATACGGAATTTGGCGTCAATTAGGGAACGACTACCACATCGCCTTTTTGCAGAATAATATTTTGATCCAACTGTCGGCCTTCGGAGACTTCCGAGAAATTGAATGGGATAGCGACCATGTTTCCATTTTGATTGCGAATAATCTGAATGTTCTCCATGTCGGCAAATTTCGCCATACCCCCAGCCATAGCAAGGGCTTGCATAACGTTTATTGGTCCAACTGCAGGGAATTCACCTGGGCCAGTAACCTTTCCTAAAACGAAAATTTTATTGCTTTCATAGCTTTGCAAGAATACGGTAACAATCGGATCGACGATTACTTTGGTCAATCTGTCGGTCAATTCACGATTGATTTGGTCGATCGTTTTTCCTTTAACGTTCAAGCTGCCGGCCAGCGGGAACGAAATAACACCGTCCGGCGGAATAATAACGTCTTTGGCTAGATCTTCTTCTTGCCATACCGAAATTTCCAATATATCACCTGGGCCAACTAAGTAGCTGGCTCCGGTTTGAGGGGATGTTTTGGTTGCCTGTTCAGAATCTACAGTTCCTGCGGCAAACGAGGAATGTAGCGGTATTCCCAACAATATTCCCGTTATCAACACGGTCAAATATTTTTTGATTATCATCATTTATGCCCTTTATTCTGAAGAATGCCGTTGAATTTATTTTTTCGTTCAGTTCTAGCTTATCGCGCTATCTGCTTGAACGACAGTATTCTAACGTCATCATCGTATATTTCATACTGTCTAGTTTTTATACACTTGGGTATTACCGTTAAATATCCAATGCTTGCTCGCGATGTCGAATTTAACTGTTCGATAATTTGTGTTGCCGGTAACTCTAAATGGAACAGGCAGACCTTATTGTCTATTCGAATTACCCGGAAACCTTGCTGTAAGGTACGATATCCTAAATTTAATCAAATCAATACGAAGGTAAACATTTGTGTCATCGATTGGTTAAACCTAAAATGTAATTCGAGGCAAGTGCTTAATTGGTTTCAGGTTATCATAATTAATGGACTCAATTATTTTTCTTGGGAATAGAATCAGCTCTATCAAATAGATCGTATTACCCGAATATATGGGTAATACCGTCATGACGGCCGCTAGGCTTTAGTTCAAATGTTGCTTTGCGTCGAGAATAAATGTAACCGGACCGTCGTTAACCAAAGAAACCTCCATGTCAGTTCCAAATTGACCGCGGCCCAAATGCTTATGTTTTTGCTGGAGACAATGAAATAGTTCATCGAAAATTTTCGAACCATATTCAGGCGATGCTGCCGGAGTGAAACTTGGCCGAGTACCTGTGTTTGTGTCAGCAGCTAGGGTGAACTGTGGTACGAGCAAAATTCCGCCGTCTATGTCGGTTACACTTAGATTCATCTTTCCGCTGCTATCCGGAAAGATGCGGTAAGTTAAGAGTCGGTCGGATAACCGTTGTACTTGGTTAGTCGTGTCGGATTTTTCTATCGCCACCAAGGCCAAAATACCCCGATAAATTTTACCGATAGATTTTTGATCAACGGAGACTTCAGCTTTAGAAACGCGCTGTATAACGGCGATCATAGCGGATTTAAATGTTGGTCGAATTTAGATCGATTAAAATCATTTATCAATCTTAAACTGTGTCTGATGATTTAACGCATTCTGCACCGAGCTTTTTGCGTTTTTTCTATTTAATACAGTCTAATTTTAAGGATCGGGTTTTTCTGTGAAAATTGTATTCGCCCAGGT
Organism: uncultured Methylococcaceae bacterium; assembly: GCA_964619885.1. Classification (GTDB taxonomy): domain Bacteria; phylum Pseudomonadota; class Gammaproteobacteria; order Methylococcales; family UBA1147; genus CAZUGA01. The sequence goes on along the minus strand of CAZUGA010000005.1, from coordinate 59,209 downwards.
GGTGGATCTTTTCATTGGCTTCAAAAACCAGCTCTGATTCTTGGCTGACATCTTTTGCGGTAATTCCGAGAGATCGCATTAAATCTGGGTGCTTAGACATTTCCGATAAAGTCATTTTGAAATTCGGATTCTCGTAGACCCGCAGTTTGGAATTGGGCCCAACAATAAGGCTGTCTATTCTTGAATCCCAGTTTTCACCTTCGACACTGCGTAAATTGCGTAATTTAGCAGGTCCTTCTATGCGTAAGTGGGCACCTACATATTCAGCGTATTCATAGACATCTATATAGCATCGGCTTCCCAATGCGAAGCTATTCGACAGGGGGGCAACCATCAAAATAATACCGATGAGCAGGAGTTTTTTCGGCCGAATAATTGTTTGATTTGGATTCATTTCCATCTCCCTTAATTGAGAACGATCGATCTTGAAAAGTTATAACCAAAAGTTACTGCAAGATGGTTTTATTCTGTTGCACGAGTTAGACCCATGTTAATCGGAAACTACTCACAAGAGTGAGAATTTAGTGGATTCACTATGCCCGGTCCATTCAGGTTCGTTTATCTATCCAAAGATTGTCTATTGTTTCGAATCCATAATTTGCCTGTATAGTATCGATTATGGATATGGATACGCAACGGCTCGGTGAAAGCGTTAACGCAAAACTCCAGCTCTCCACCCTGCGAAAATTGTTGCCATTTTTACAGCCTTATCGGGTTCGTATTGGGTGCGCATTGGTCGTATTGTTGATCGCGGCGGGAGCTGCTCTTGCAATGCCGTTGGCTGTGCGTAAATTGGTTGATTCCGGTTTTTTCGTTGAAAAACCTGAAACCATTCCAACTTACTTTGCGGTGCTGTTAGCTTTGGTTTTAGTGATGGCGATATTCTCTGCGACTCGTTTTTATCTAGTCATGTGGTTGGGCGAGCGGATAGTCGCCGATCTCAGGCGCAAAGTATACGCTCGTATGATGTGGATGGACCCGCATTTTTTTGAGGTCACTCGGACCGGGGAAGTACTTTCGCGACTGACCACCGATACGACCCTGATTCAGTCGGTCGTTGGTTCGGGTGTCTCGATTGCGCTTCGCAGCAGTGTAATGTTGATTGGAAGTCTTATCATGTTGGTTTTGACCAGCATGAGCTTGACTGGATGGGTTCTGGTTTTGGTTCCTACGGTAATTATTCCATTGTTGGTATTCGGCCGAAGAGTCAGGCGCTTATCACGTGCGACGCAAGACCAGGTTGCCGAATCTTCCGCGATTGCCGGTGAAGTACTCAACGCTATACAAATGGTCCAGGCATTTACGTTGGAGCGCAGACAAATTCAACGATTTAGTGACGCTGTAGAAGCTTCTTTCTCAGTCGCCAGTGCTCGAATTCGAGCTCGAGCACTATTATCGGCGTTTGCAATCACCGTAGTATTAAGCAGTATTATGGTGGTTATGTGGGTGGGAACGCAGCAGGTCATTTCCGGTGAATTGAGCGGTGGTGAATTGAGCCAGTTTTTATTGTACGCGTTTATCGTCGCTACCAGTGCTGCCGGGTTGAGTGAGGTTTGGGGAGATGTACAGCGCGCCGCAGGTGCGTTAGAACGATTAATGGAGTTGTTGCATGCAATGCCAACGATTCTTGCGTCCAGTGATCCCAAACCATTATCGAAAAACGATCGACATGGTATCGATTTCTCAAACGTGTCATTCCACTATCCGTCACGCCCCCAATCGAATGCGTTAAAGAATTTTTCGATGTCAATTGCGGCGGGTGAAACTGTCGCGTTGGTTGGTGCGTCAGGTGCCGGAAAAAGTACCGTTTTCCAGTTGTTATTACGTTTCTATCATCCCCAGTCGGGCATTATACGTTTAGGTGGGAATGATATCGCACAAGCGGACCCGCAAGCGGTAAGGTCGGCTATTGCAATTGTGCCGCAAGATACTGTTATTTTTGCCGCCAGCGCGCTTGAAAATATTCGTTATGGTCGACCAAGCGCTACAGATGAAGAAGTGAAGGAGGCTGCCGAGGCTGCCATCGCGGATAGTTTTATTGAAAGACAACCCAATGCTTATGATTGTTTCCTTGGGGAACGTGGAGTTCGACTGTCAGGCGGGCAACGCCAACGTATAGCCATTGCGCGGGCCATATTGAAAAATGCTCCCGTGTTGCTTTTGGACGAAGCGACCAGTTCACTAGACGCTGAAAATGAACGCATGGTGCAAGATGCGCTAGAACATTTGATGGCGGATCGTACAACCGTAGTCATTGCCCACCGATTGTCCACAGTGTTGAAGGTGGATCGTATCATTGTAATGGATCATGGCAATGTAGTGGCTACCGGCACGCATGGAGCATTGATAAAACAGGGAGGTTTGTACGCAAGATTGGCGGAACTACAGTTTGGTTCGGTGTAGTTATGCTAAGAACGCTTAGTTCAGGCGTGTGATAGATTAAGGAAATTGTTTGTTGGAATTTGAGTCTCAGTAAAAGGGTATGTAAGAGGGAGTCCCGTCTAATACGCAAACTCCAACGGGAGAGAGGTTATGGTACAGCACTGCCAATCCTATCGAGAGCGGCGCATTCTAGAAATAGGTCGCGACCTAATGTCTAGAATCGACCGGAACCCTCGTTATCGGCAGGGATTGATGTCGCGTTGGTTGATGAACCGATTATCCGAGAGCAAATCCTTGCGCATACAGACCCTACGCTTTGTCGATGTGCTACCAACATTGCGCAGCGATGCAGATGTAATGCGGCATCTGCACGAATATTTTGATCCAATTCAACCTGATCTTCCTCGAATGTTGGTTTTGGCTTTGCGGTTTAGCCGTGCATCGGAAAAAATCGCTGCAAAATTAGTGAGACAATTTTCGACTTTGCTTTCGACTCAGTTTATGGGCGGAGCGGATATTGATGCAGCTTTCCATACGGTCGATAAACTTCGAAAAAACTCGATAGGGTATAGTCTGGACCTGCTTGGAGAGGCGATTGTCAGCGAATCCGAGTCGGACCGATACCAAGCGTCTTATCTGCAATTGATAGATCTACTATCGATGCGAATTAAGGATTGGACGCCATTAAATTTATTGGATATGCCTGATGGCATAGAGGGGCCGCGTCTATATATATCGGTAAAATTAACATCGCTTTATTCCCAAATAGATCCGGTCAATTTCTGTGCTAGCGTTGAGACTATAGCTTCACGTTTGAGACCCATATTGGTTAGTGCGCGCAAGCATAATGCATTCGTTTGTGTCGATATGGAACAATACGAGTACAAAAGTATTGTTTTGGCGTGTTTCAAATCGTTGTTAATGGAGCCAGGACTAAAGGATTGGAGTTATGTTGGTTTAGCGATTCAAGCTTATTTAATTGATTCTGAACAAGATATTCGAGAATTGATAGCGTGGGCCGACAAGCGAGGATGTCCGGTTACAATTCGATTGGTGCGGGGTGCGTACTGGGATTATGAAAACGTCGTCGCTTCTCAACACGATTGGCCAGTTCCGGTCTGGCGGCAAAAATGGCAAACGGATATTTGCTACGAAAAGTGTATGGATCTGCTGTTCTCTAACTACCCAGCAATTAAGATTGCGGTTGCTACACACAATTTGCGCAGTTTAGCATTAGCACTTAGCTTAGCTGAGGAGAAAAAACTAGTACCGAATCAGTTTGAATTTCAGATGTTGTACGGCATGGCGGACGAACTCAAGAGCAGATTAGCTGCAATGGGGTTTTGTATACGTGTTTATGTTCCATTTGGCGATACCGTCCCCGGAATGGCATATCTGGTCAGACGATTATTGGAAAATTCGTCCAATGAATCACTGTTTCTGCGTGGAAGCGTTACTAGTCGCAATTCTACAGTACTGGAAGCACCTAACAAACAGACCGGTCTTGACGTCGATTCAGCATTCAATGATGACACACCGATAGCTGACGCGACGAATCCGCAGGAATTTATAAACGAACCACTTCGCCAATTTATTGATCCCAATGAGCGAATTTGTTTCGCGCAAACTGTTGACCGTGTAAGGAATCAACTTGGTCGCGAATATCCTATCGTTATTGATGGCAAGGCGATAGATTCGAAATGTTATATAAACTCAGTGAATCCTGCCCACCCGGAAGAGTCGGTTGGACGGGTCGCTAAAGCCGATCTCAAACATGCTGAATTGGCTTATGCGGGGGCGAAAAGAATGCTAAAGGATTGGTCAAATACTAGTGTTAAACAACGTACTGCGATTTTATTGAAAGCGGCGGCGGCGTTGAGAAAACGACGGGACGAGTTTGCTGCTTGGGAAATATTCGAGGCTGGCAAATGCTGGCGGGAAGCGGATGCTAATGTGGCCGAAGCAATCGATTTTCTAGAGTATTATGCAATGATGGCGCAGAGTTTGGACGTCATTGAGCAAGTTGATGTGCCGGGAGAATCCAACCGTCTTGCTCGGGTTGCGTTGGGGGTCGGGCTAATTGTGCCTCCGTGGAATTTTCCACTGGCTATACTGGCTGGCATGACGTCGGCGGCGATAGTGATGGGCAACGCCGTTATTCTTAAACCATCTTCGCAAACTCCGGTTATAGCTTATCAATTCGTTAAATTATTAGCAGATTCAGGATTGCCGGATGGTGTTGTGCAATTTTTGCCTGGTTCTGGTCCTTGCGTGGGCGAATATCTGGTTAAGCATCCCGGAGTCCATTTCATCGCATTCACGGGTTCGGAGGAGGTTGGAAACCGTATGATGCGGTTAGCTGCTTGCAAGGTCCCAGGACAAAACCACGTCAAACGTGTCGTTGCTGAAATGGGGGGTAAGAATGCGATTATAGTAGATAGTGATGCGGATTTAGATGATGTCGTTAGCGGCACTATACATTCGGCTTTCGGCTATCAAGGACAGAAATGTAGTGCTTGTTCCAGATTGATTGTTATAGGAGATCACTATGTATCTTTGTTGTCGCGCTTGAAAGATGCGGCTGCTAGCCTCCAATTTGGTTCTCCCGATGATCCTAGAGTTAATTTTGGACCGGTGATCACGGCGGCGGCGCGTGATCGAATTCTACGTGTGATATCCCAAGGTAAAACCATCGCTAAATTGGTTTGCGAAATTGATTCAGCTGGGGCCGATAGCGGGTATTTTGTCAAACCGACAATATTTAGCGACGTTCCGCGAAAGTCGGTGCTGGGCCAACACGAAATATTCGGGCCGGTGTTGTCTGTATTCAATGTCAAAGATCTTAGCTCAGCGCTAAAAATTGCCAATGATTCAGCGTACGGTTTAACCGGAGGGGTTTATTCGCGTAGCCCGAAAAATATTCAACGGGTTGAGCGTGAGTTCGAAGTGGGTAATTTATACATTAATCGATCTATCACCGGGGCTCTTGTCTTTCGACAACCATTTGGCGGCGTGAAAATGAGTGGATCCGGAAGTAAAGCAGGCGGTAAGACGTATTTAGAACAATTTTGCACGAGTCGGGTGATGACAGAGAACACTATGCGGCGGGGGTACGCACCTTAGTTTCCGAACTATGGTCCATTAGGCGCATAAAATTTTCCATCTATAGTGATGTAAGAAAATTTTACAGTTGGAGCGCCGTGAATTTATAGGCGTGTGTAACTTGTTGTAAAAGCGTTAGTAAATAAATTGGCACGGACCCTGCTGTAGGCTTGTACGTAAATGAATTTCTGTGCTGGTTGGTGATCGGTAGAGTCTTAGGTGTTAGCAGCTTTCAATCAGTGAAAGATGATTAAAATCGGAACAACCTGTAAGAGTGACGCGGTTCATCTTTCACTGGTTTCTTTTTTCAACCTGGAACAACGTTTTGCATAGATTTTAGTGTTCCAGTAGTTTGAATTTACTATGCTAATCTTGCAACATTGAGATTAGTCTATAGCCCCAAACTATGCGATTATTGCTTTGCATGCGCTTAGTGAAGTTCTATACTCCATAATATACCCGATCAAATACCGAGGAAACATAAATGGGAATCGTTCGTAGAAGGGCTTGGGCTGGATTATTGGTTTTTGTTTTGAGCTTTAGCCTATTCAGTGTGTCACCACCCGCTCAAGCTGTCGATGTCAATTATTATCCTGCTGGTGATACCAGACCAAGCATCGTCGCCATGGGCCTGGATTTTTTCATCGTCAGGCCTTTGACTTTTACATTGACCATGGTGGGTTCTGTCTTTTGGTTTGTGTCATTGCCGGTTACGGCCTTGGGCGGTAACGTTGAAGAAGCCGGCGATAAAATGGTGCTGGATCCAGGAAGGTATACATTTGTTAGACCGCTCGGCCATATGTATGTCTACTCTGACAGGAAAGATAAAGAGCGTCAGACGGCAGAAAGTTATCGCTAGCGCTTTTAAACATGCAGATTCTGCTACGGTCATTTTCTAATTGGCTACATTCCGGTTTTAAGCAAGCGCTGTGACCAAAGTTTCAAGTAGAATATTGCCAGCCAATTGTGGAGTGCGTCCGTACGCGACAATTCCGTCCTGGTGCCCCAACATTGAGAAAATACATGATGGCCTTGTTTGATTAACCTGAACCAATCGTTTGACCGCGGCTGCCATTTCTGGGGTTCCATATCCGATCGTTTCATTAGTCGATTGAATATTCAATGCACGAGTTTTATGCCAAATTTCAGGGCAGTGGACATGCATGACGGATTCAGTATGAATGTCATTTTGATAGATGGATGCGTGGGTTAAGGCCTCGGAAGAGGGTTTTATCAAGCCTTCCGCCACAATCTGATTTTCGGCCGGATTTGCCTGCGTGACTGTGCAGTATTGTTCGGATTGCAGAAATTCTAAATTGCCGGTTTGAGTCCCGCTGATGATAAACTGGTTTTCCATTTTTGATTGTCTCAGCGTTTCTAGTTTTTGACTAATATTGCCATAGCCCAAGCCATCGTAGCGATCTGACCTTTGGCCGATTAGTTCCAATCGGTACAAAATGGTTCGCCACGCATTGATTGTTCTTAAATATTCCGCCGGAATTGGCGAACCGGAGCGAAATTCCAATTCATACTTGATAACGCCTTCTTGAGCAAAGAAAATATTCATTGATCAACCGTTGAATGAGTTTTGTTTTTATTCCGATAAATAAAAATAAAGAAAACACTAGACAGTATCAACAGCCAGGTTCCGGTTAGATACCCAATAATACCGTCGTAATTTCCGACCAAAAACCCCCAGTCTGGATCGGGCGCTAGCTCGGTGAAAGATTTGGTTAGTCTAAGCAAAAAGACCCAACTGGTATGTAGGCCAATGCACAAACCTAATCCCATCGGCCTGTGAAGCCGCACGCAACTCAAAAAAACGCTAACGAAAAACAGGGCGAGAAACGAATCAAAGTGGGTCGCGTTAAATAGATCGAGCAGTGCATCCGGTACCATCGCCAATCCACTTGCCCAATCGATATTGCTGGGTGCTACCAGATTTCTGCCATGGATAAAATGCAGTGCGGCGTAGAAAAGCGCGGTGATCGTGATGGCTGATACCGTCGACCCGTATTTGAGCAGGGCGCCAAACAACAAACCGCGAAAAAGGCTTTCTTCCAAAAAGCCGACAATGAGACCGGTACGCAGTGATGCGATCAATTCATGGGATAGTTTGCCCGGCAGATTAATCAATGCCGGAAGCACGGTTCTGACTTTGAGATAGATCAAGGTAACGATGGCAATACTAAGTATGATTATTCCAATGATAAACCCCTGAATGATTTGCCGAAAGAAGTCTCTGACGTGTGTTGAATAACCCATTTCTGCCAGACTTAGGCCAAGCCATTTTTTCATCGGTATTATTCCGATCACAAGCAGACCTAGCGAAATTCTATTTATAATTCTGGCGAGACCAAAGTTGACGTCGATCATCTGTGAAACTGGAATTGCAATCAACGCAGCGATACAAATGGCTGTTAGCAAATAGCCGAGTGGCCAGAAAAATAATAAAAGTGGAGAGTTGCTTTTCATGGGTGGGATGATATCTTGCCGAGAATATGTATAGTGGGATGGGAATCAACAAAAATTGAGTGCTAAAAAATACTTAAGTTGTGCACGGCTGGGATCGATAAGTGGGGCTTTGTATATCAACTCGAATTGCAGCCGTGGGTCATTGCGTTATCAGTAATTCGTGGAAAAATCATCTATTCAATTTGGTTTAATAGTACGGAAATACGTAATGCGAGTATGAGGCAAGTGAAAATGGTGATACACAAATTATAACTAAATCGAGTATAATTTGTGTCGGCTAATATGCGAATGTGGCGGAATTGGTAGACGCGCTGGATTTAGGTTCCAGTGGGGTAACCCGTGAGAGTTCGAGTCTCTCCGTTCGCACCATTAGGTGCTAATCGTCTTATCCCTTACGGGCTTAGCCCACCAAGCCGTTCGTGGGTAACCGAGACACCTTTAAGGGTGTCTGCTTTTAATCCTTTCTTTAAATCAAGCGATCCAAATTTTGAGGTAAGTCCATGCAAGTTTCTGTCGAAGAGACATCCGAACTTATGAGGAAAATGACAGTTCAAGTTCCCGAGGAAAAGATTCAGTCGGAAGTCACAAAACGCTTGCAATCGCTGGCCCAGAAGGCGCGGTTGGATGGGTTTAGGCCAGGTAAAATCCCCGGCAATGTAATTAAAAAAAGGTTTGGCGGGCCGGTGAGGCAAGAAGTCGTCGCGGAGCTGATTCAATCGTCATTGTACGATGCGTTGTTAGACAGAAAATTGCAGCCAGCGGGTGCGCCGCATATAGAAAAAAAGGATTTGGATGACGGTCTGGAGTTTGAGGCTATGTTTGAGGTTTATCCACATGTTGAGCTATGCCCGTTTTCGGATATCACAATAACGCGGCCACAATGCGATATTACCGATGACGATCTTGATAAGATGATAACGAAATTGCGTGAGCAAAGGAAAAACTGGGAATCTATGGATCGTGCTGCGCAAGAAGGTGATCAGTTAACTATACTCTTCAGTGGTACAGTTGATGGTGAAGATTTTACCAACGGGACTGTCGAAGATTTTAAGGTTGAATTGGGGTCTAAAAGGATGATTCCCGGATTCGAGGATGAGTTGTTGAATATGGAGGTCGGTAACAAGAAAACCTTTTCTTTGGATTTTCCGGAAGACTATAACAAAGACGAGCTGGCCGGTAAGAATGCAGTGTTTAATGTTGAAATTGTCCGGATTGAAGAGTCCTCTCAAGCTGAAATTGACGAGGAATTTGTCAAGTCTTTTGGCGTTGAAAGTGGTGAAGTTGATGAATTGCGGGAGATGCTGAAAGGCAATATGGAGCAGGAAGTCGGAAATATTGTCCGGGCGCAAATCAAACAGTCGGTTATGGATGAGTTAATAAGAAACAATAGCCTTAGCTTGCCCAAGGTAATGCTGGATCAAGAAATTGACCGGATACGGCAGGCGGCTAGTGAAAGTGACCGTAGTTCCGTGAAGGCCGGAGATTCTGATCAATCGGCGGATTTTGAGGATGAAGCGCGCCGCCGTGTGTCGTTAGGCTTGTTGCTTGCGGAAATTATTAAGACACAGAGTCTGACTGCGGACCCCGACAAGGTGCGCTCGGCAATCAATGATATGGCCCAGTCTTATCAATCTCCCGAGGATGTTGTCGACTGGTATTATTCGAATGAAGAGCAGCTTAAGAGTGTTGAGCATATGGTGCTGGAAGATCAGGTAGTTGATACTATCTTGGCAGATGCAACTATCACTGAAGAAGTCACAGATTTTCAAAGTATTACGAATCCCGGGTAACATTTTAGTAGGTAAACTAGATGCAAAAAAATAATTTTCAAATGGATTACGAAACTCAAGCAACCGGATTGGTGCCGATAGTAATAGAGCAAACTGCTCGGGGCGAGCGTTCCTTCGATATATATTCTAGGCTGCTCAAGGAGCGTGTAATATTTCTGGTTGGCCAAGTTGAAGACTATATGGCTAATCTGGTCGTCGCTCAATTATTGTTTTTAGAGTCAGAAAACCCCGATAAAGACATCCATTTGTATATCAATTCTCCGGGCGGTGCGGTTACGGCCGGTCTAGCGATATACGATACCATGCAGTTTATAAAGCCGGATGTCAGTACAATGTGTTTAGGCCAAGCCGCAAGTATGGGTGCGTTATTACTGACGGGAGGCGCTGCCGGTAAACGCTATTGTTTGCCACACTCTCGTATGATGATTCACCAACCTCTGGGTGGATTCCAAGGTCAAGCCAGTGATATCGATATTCACGCTAAGGAAATCCTAATGATTAGGGATCGCTTGAATAAAATATTGTCGAAACATACCGGACAACCTATTGAGATGATCGAAAAGGACACTGACAGAGATAATTTCATGAGCGGAATTGACGCCCAGGAATACGGCTTAATCGATGCAGTGCTGGAAGAGAGAGAATTGCAGGAAGACAAATAGCCATTGGGGTGCTTGGATTCCTGGTAAACTTATGTGAATATGGCCGAATATTTACGATGTGCGTGATTCACGTACGCCGAATACGGCAGATGAATGGGTGGCTATTTGCGTATTAAGGTATATGCTAAAAACAGGTTTGTGGCAAAGCGACTAGTATTCTTGCAAAACGCAGCAAAAAATTGCAAGGTGCTTAGTCGACAGAATTTTCCGAGAGGTAACGTATGAGCGATGAAAAAACAGGCAAAGATGGTGATGGTAAACTTTTGTACTGTTCGTTTTGTGGCAAAAGCCAGCACGAAGTAAGGAAGCTCATCGCAGGACCTTCGGTTTTTGTTTGTGATGAATGTGTCGAACTTTGCAATGATATTATTCGGGAAGAATTACAGGAAAACGCAACATCGGGTCAAGACGAGTTACCCAAACCTAAAGATATCAAGAACGTTTTAGACGAATATGTTATCGGGCAGGACGATGCGAAAAAGGTTCTTGCCGTTGCGGTATATAATCACTACAAACGTTTAAGGGTTCATTCGAAGCGGGATGATGTTGAGCTCGCAAAAAGTAATATTTTGCTGATCGGTCCAACTGGGTCCGGTAAAACCCTCTTGGCCGAAACACTGGCTCGATTGTTAGATGTACCGTTTACCATAGCCGATGCGACGACTTTGACGGAAGCCGGCTATGTTGGCGAAGATGTGGAAAACATAATTCAGAAAATTTTGCAAAAATGCGATTACGATGTTGAAAAAGCCGAATCCGGGATCGTGTATATCGATGAGATAGATAAAATCTCACGCAAATCCGATAACCCGTCAATCACACGCGACGTGTCGGGAGAAGGGGTTCAGCAAGCATTGTTGAAACTAATTGAGGGAACCATTGCTTCAGTACCTCCGCAGGGAGGCCGCAAGCATCCCCAGCAGGAGTTTTTACAGGTCAATACGGGAAATATATTATTTATCGTAGGTGGGGCCTTTGCTGGGCTAGACAAGGTCATTCGCGATCGTTCGGAAAAGAGTGGAATCGGGTTTGCTGCGCAAGTTAAATCCAAAGACGAGCTAAAAAATGTCGGTGAAATTTTATCCGACGTAGAGGCCGAGGATCTGATCAAATACGGCTTGATCCCGGAATTTGTTGGTAGACTTCCTGTAATCGCAACATTGGAAGAACTTGATGAAGATGCGTTAGTCAGGATTTTAACCGAACCCAAAAATGCTTTGACCAAACAATACGGACGGTTGTTTGAAATGGAAGATTGTGATTTGGAACTTCGGGAAGACGCATTACGGGCTATTGCGCGTAGAGCAATGGCGCGCAAAACTGGGGCGCGTGGTTTGAGAACGATTCTCGAACATATTCTACTTGATTCAATGTACGAGCTCCCGTCTAACGAAAATATTGTTAAAGTCGTGGTTGATGAGGGTGTTGTCGATGGGGAATCAGCCCCCTACCTCATATACGAAAGCAACGATAAGCAGCTTGCCTCTGCCGAATAGGTATTTGGGTAAGTAGGACAATCCTTATTTTGTTGACCAGATAAAAGGTTTCAATCGACATAATTCTTGTGCTTTTCAGCACTTAAATTTTGATTCTGGGGTGTGTTTAGCTCTGGTTTCGTTGTTTCGAAGAATCTGGTCGTGAAAAGGGCTCATTTCACAGGTGGTTCAAACGGTTTTGAGTTATTGGTGCGTTAGTTGATTGAGTACCAAATGGCTTATTAGTGTCGACTAGGCCGCTAATTCTATAGCCATCGAATTGGCAAATGCCTTGTATTCTCAGCATCGATGCCCATATCTTTAACTCAAACTCTAGATATTTAAAGTAACCCGTAAAGGATCCAAATTATGGAAGCAAACCAGCAAAACACAGCCTTAGGGTCGGTGCAAACTGTACCTGTGTTGCCCCTTCGCGATGTCGTTGTTTATCCGCATATGGTGATCCCGTTGTTTGTAGGGCGAGATAAATCTATCGAGGCCCTGGATGTAGCCATGCGCGATAATAAACAAGTTTTATTGGTTGCGCAGAAAGACGCGGAAGTCGATGATCCTGGTTTTCAGGATATGTACCAGATTGGAACGCTTTCCAATATTCTACAGTTATTAAAGTTGCCTGATGGCACTGTAAAGGTCTTGGTTGAAGGTGCGGAACGTAGTGAAGTTCAACAATTTCAGATGTCCGAAGGATATTACTCCGCCGGGGTCTCTCCATTGGTGGACGAATTAAAGCTTTCTGAACAAGAAGTTGAGGTTCTGGTACGTACTGCTATTACGATGTTTGACCAATACGTCAAACTAAACAAAAAAATCCCGCCGGAAGTACTAAATTCATTAGCCGGAATAGATGATTCAAGTCGCCTGGCCGATACTATAGCTGCGCACATGACGCTCAAAATCGAAGACAAGCAGTCTATTCTGGAGATGAGCGACATTGCTGGAAGGTTGGAAAGCCTTATGACGCTGATGGAAGGCGAGGTCGATATTCTGGAAATGGAGAAGCGTATCCGAGGTCGAGTCAAGCAACAGATGGAGAAAAACCAAAGGGAATATTATCTAAACGAACAAATGAAGGCGATTCAGAAAGAATTGGGCGAAATGGAGGATGCGCCCAACGAGTTAGATGAGTTAGCCAAAAAGATCGCTAGCGCTGGAATGTCAAAAGAGGCTCGAACTAAGGCTGATGCTGAATTGAATAAGCTGAAATTGATGTCACCGATGTCTGCTGAAGCAACCGTCGTACGAAATTATATCGACTGGATGGTCAGTGTACCCTGGAAGAAGCGGAGCAAAGTGCGGCATGATCTAAAAAAAGCCGAAGAAGTTCTTGAAACCGATCACTACGGGTTAGAGAAGGTTAAGGAGCGTATTTTGGAATACCTCGCTGTTCAGCAGCGTGTGCGAAAATTAAAAGGTCCAATTTTGTGTCTGGTTGGTCCGCCTGGAGTTGGGAAAACTTCCTTAGGTCAGTCTATTGCGCGTGCAACCAATCGACGTTTTGTACGGATGGCGTTGGGAGGAATTCGCGATGAGGCCGAGATACGTGGGCATCGGCGTACTTATATCGGATCGTTGCCGGGTAAAATTTTGCAGAATTTGTCTAAGGTGGGTACCCGCAATCCAATGTTTTTGTTGGACGAAATCGATAAAATGGCAATGGATTTTCGGGGAGATCCAGCATCTGCGCTTCTGGAAGTGCTGGACCCGGAGCAAAACCATACATTCAATGATCATTATTTAGAAGTGGATTTTGATTTATCGGATATCATGTTTGTTGCTACAGCAAATACGCTCAATGTTCCCGCAGCATTGTTGGATCGGATGGAAGTCATTCGGTTGGCGGGCTATACCGAAGATGAGAAACTCAACATTGCGGTGCGATATCTGATTCCCAAGCAAATTAAGAATAATGGTTTGAAGGCCGGAGAGCTTCATATTACGGATTCTGCGATCCGCGATATCATTAGGTATTATACGCGGGAAGCTGGCGTTAGAAATTTGGAAAGAGAAATTTCAAAAATCTGTAGGAAAATTGTAAAAGACCTTCTGCTCAAATCAAATTCGAAAAAGCTCAGCGTGACGGTACGAAATCTCGAGAAGTACCTCGGTGTCCGCCGATTCCGTTATGGAGAAGCAGAAGAGAGCGATAGAGTTGGACAAGTGACTGGTTTGGCTTGGACGGAAGTCGGCGGTGAATTGTTAACGATTGAAGCAGCGATAGTGCCGGGCAAGGGTAAAGTGCTTAGAACCGGGAAGCTGGGGGAGGTCATGCAAGAATCCATTCAGGCTGCTGATACCGTGATGCGAAGTAGATCAGAATACCTGGGTATCGATCCAGAAATGTATGCTAGGCATGATATGCATATTCACGTTCCGGAAGGGGCGACGCCCAAGGACGGACCGAGTGCCGGAATTGGCATGTGTACTGCTTTAGTGTCTGCATTGACCAAAATTCCGGTGAAATCGGATGTTGCGATGACTGGTGAAATTACGTTGCGTGGCGAAGTGCTCCCGATCGGTGGGTTAAAAGAAAAACTTCTGGCGGCGCACCGAGGGGGTATAGCGACGGTATTGATCCCAGAAGAAAACGAAAAGGACTTGGCCGAAATACCGAAGAATATCAAGCAAAATTTGAATATTAAGCCGGTACGTTGGATAGATGAGGTTTTGGAGTTAGCGTTGCAATTTATGCCTGTACCGTTAAAAACCGCTGGGTCGCCGGAAGTGGAGCAGGATAAAAAGACTGAGAAAAAGGCATCTAAAAGACGGACACTCACCGCGCACTAAGTTAATATGTTTATTCATTTAATGGTTATAGACGATAAACAAGATATTAATAGAGCGAATGGCCGTTATTCATAAATTGAGCGATTATTTTGCAGTGTTGGTTGAGCGGGCGTGTTTGAAGTTATTTCAGTAGCTTGGGATAAATCGTAGTTCATATTCTTGCGCGGAATCTAACGTTGAGCTTGACACCTGTTTCTATCAACTGATATAAATTCGAACTGAATTCGCGGGAGGCTCCATATGGACGGAGGCCGATGTCGATTCAGGACCATTTTCGAATTTTAGGCAAACCAAACCATAATAGAGGGGGAAGTGAATGAACAAAGCGGAATTGACTGATGCAATAGCGGAGTCCGCAGGTTTGACAAAAGCTGACGCAGGGCGGGCGCTGGATGGGTTCATTGATGCAATAACTGATGCGCTAAAAAGCGGTGATAGTGTTTCTTTGATTGGTTTTGGAACATTTTCTGTAAAAGAGAGAGCGGCACGGCAAGGTCGGAATCCTCAGACGGGGAAAACGATTACGATTAAAGCGGCTAAAGTACCTGGATTCAAGGCTGGAAAGTCACTGAAAGATGCTGTAAACTGATCGGCTTAATGACTGGGTGCTTAGCTCAGCTGGGAGAGCATCGCCCTTACAAGGCGAGGGTCGGGGGTTCGATCCCCTCAGCACCCACCAGTTTGTGGAGTGGTAGTTCAGTTGGTTAGAATACCGGCCTGTCACGCCGGGGGTCGCGGGTTCGAGTCCCGTCCACTCCGCCATAGAAATGATAAACCCCGAGCTTTCTGGTTCGGGGTTTTTTTGTGTCCGTATTGGCTTAGTCCTGCTAGTTTTTCGCTAGGGATTAATATCGTACCTAAGGTCTTTACTGTATGTTACAGTCTATAAGAAATCGCGCACAAGGTGTATTTGCGTGGGTCATTTTACTCATGATTTGCATCCCTTTTGCATTTTGGGGTATCCAGAATTATTTCGGCAGCGGCCAGGAACAACCGGTCGTCGTCGTCGGGGAAAAGGAAATTTTTCAACGTGATGTCGTCCGTGCCTATCAGCAACTGGCGGCAAGAATTGGCGGTATGGGGCAAGTCGATGAGACGATGCTGAAGAACCTCGCTATCAAGAACCTTGTGGACGAAGAAGTCTTATCCCAAGCAGTTGACGAACAAGGTTATACCATTAGCGATTCCCAGATTCGTTCAGCTATTCAGGAAGTCCCCTATTTCCAAACTGATGGTAAATTCGACAAAGTAAAATTCAGTAACGTGCTCAAAGCGCAACAGATAAGTGAGTCTGGTTTGGTTGTCCAATTGCGAAGAAGCTTAGAGATTGGCCAGTTTAGCGATGGCGTGACCCGCACTAGTTTTGTAACGCCGTCGGAAGTTGACGGTTTTCTGCGCCTTAGAGACCAAGAACGTAGCGCCGAATATATGATAGTTCCCGTTGAAACGATAAGTGATTCGATTGCTGACGAACTGATTGATAAATACTACACCGAACATATTGAACTGTTTCAAAATCCCGAACAAGTTGCGATAGATTTTATAGAGTTGAGTGTCGACGATATCGCGAAAACGATTGAGGTCACCGAGGAACAGCTGTTGTCGTCTTATGAGGGCCAGAAGGACCTTTACACCAAGACGGCCAGGCGGAGGCTGAGTCACATTCTTGTGGCGGCTGGGAACGATGTGACCGCTGAATCCGAAGCCGCAGCTTTAAGCAAGATTAATCAAGCTAAAACCAGAATCGATAATGGTGAAGATTTCGCGTTGGTCGCGCAAGAAATGTCCGACGATTCGATATCGGGTAAGCAAGGGGGGGATTTAGGTGTAATCAACCTTTCAGATATGGATGCTGCCTTTGAAAAGGCAGCCCTTGACCTAAGTTTGGGCGCGGTTTCTGAACCAGTTAAAACGCCCTTTGGATATCATTTGGTTAAGTTAACGGAACTAGAAGCCGGTGAAATTAAACCGTTCGAGGCGGTTAGAGATGAGGTGGAAAAAGCCTACCGGCGTCAAACGGCTGAAAACGGGTTTTATGAGACGGGCGAACGGCTTGCTCAAGTTAGCTACGAAAATCCGGAAAGCTTAGAGCCAGCAGCTGAAACTACCACGTTAACGATCAAGCAATCAGACTTGTTTTCGCGAGATCAGGGGGAAGGCATTGCAGCCGGTCAGGCAATTAGGTCTGCGGCATTCGCCGACGATGTGCTCGGTGGAAAAAACAGTGAGCCGGTTGAAGTTTCCCCAGACAAAATTGTTGTACTTCGGGTCAATCAACGAATACCTGCAACCAATAAGCCTCTAGCTGATGTTAAACAAGACATTATCGAAATTCTGCAAATAGAAATCAGCAAAGAAAAGGCTAGAACGCTGGCAAACTCATTGTTAGAGAAAGTGAAAGAAGGTCAGGATTTAGCTGGACTTGCATCAACCTATGGGATCGAATCGCAAGGTCCAAAATCTATTACTCGGGGTGATAGTGAAGTTCCTGTACAGTTTAAGGACGCCCTTTTCAAAGCAAAAAAACCGCTGCCTGGTGAAACGGTTCCGTTGCTGGTAACCATGGATGATGGACAACAGATTGTCGGGCGATTATTGGCGGTAACCGATTCTGATCCCAGTACAGGAGAGGATTATCAAAAAGAGAGAGAACTGGCTGCGTCATGGTTAGCGAGCCAGTATGGGAATGCCGAATTTAGTGCATTACTGACCCAATTGCGGGATAACACGGAAATTATAATTCAAGAAAGTGAAGAATAGAGTGCAACTAGGCTATATGATGTTCACTTTGTTTCACGCATTTTGTTAAGAAGACGGTATTTGCTTAATCTTAAATTAACTTGTTATTTCTTAGATTCTACAACTAGATTTATACGATAAGCTACGCACATCCCAACCATGTATTCTCAAACGCGAAAGGTATAAATGAAGCTGCACTGGCAGATTCTGATTGCGTTGATGTTGGCTGTAGTCGCCGGAATTTTCTCGCACGGCGCCGATGCTGACTCTCTAACCTACCAATTCTACGATTTCGTCGGCAGGCTTTTTCTAAATGCGTTAAAGATGCTGATCGTACCTCTGATAGTTTCTTCAATCATTTGTGGGATCGCTAATATTGGTGGCCACGGTTCATTGGGTCGAATCGGTTCCAAGACTGTTGCTTATTATCTTGCGACCAGTTTATTGTCGATCTTGATAGGTTTGTTTTTCGTCAACATGGTTTCGCCCGGAACGGTAAATGGCCAATCAGTAAAGGATATTGTCGGCTTTACCGCCGATAGCCAGATACTAACGGAACGGTTAGAAAGTCACGATAGCGGAAATTTTGCCGCATTATTTTTGCGTATGGTGCCACCCAATATAATTGCGGCGGCGGCTAGTGGACAGATGTTGGGATTGATTTTCTTTGGATTGTTATTTGGTTTTTTCATTACCAAAATTGAAACCGAACAGCGTGCGCTTTTGACCGTTTTTTGGAATGCGTTATTCGAAGTGATGATGAGAATGACCGAATGGGTCATGAAATTCGCTCCAATAGGTGTGTTTGGGTTAGTTGCCAAGGTGGTATCGTCAACTGGATTAGCGGCATTTACCCCACTCGCCTATTTCTTTATTACGGTGCTCGTGGCATTGGCGGCGCATTTTCTAATCGTTTTGCCCCTGTTGTTGATAATTTTCGCTAAAGTTCGGCCGTCCCGGCTTTACAAAGCCATGTTGCCGGCTATTATTACGGCGTTCTCAACCAGTTCGTCATCTGCAACATTACCTGTTACGTTGGATTGCATGGAGAATAATGTGGGTGCTTCAAACCGAACATCAAGTTTTGTGGTGCCGTTGGGGGCGACTATAAACATGGATGGCACGGCTTTGTATGAGTGCGTTGCTGCACTATTTATCGCCCAGGCCTATGGAATAGAGTTTGGCTTTGTACAGCAATTTACCGTGGTTCTTACCGCATTGTTAACATCCATTGGAGTGGCGGGAATTCCCGCAGCGAGTCTGGTTGCTATAAGCGTGATATTGACTGCGGTTGGGCTTCCTTTGGAAGGAATCGGATTAATCTTAGCGGTAGATCGTCTATTGGATATGTGCCGAACCGTGGTCAATGTTTTTAGTGATTCTTGCGGCGCGGTGATTATCGCCAGGTCCGAAGGGGAAGACGGGATATTAGCAGGATAGGGGGTAAATCCCGGAAAAACCCAGTGATTCGGCTTCCCGGGATTTTAATTAGATTAAGTGTATGTTAGCAGGCTAGATTAAGAATGCGTAAAACCCGTGATATTGTATCCTGCGTCTACATAGGTTATTTCTCCGGTAATACCGGACGCCAAATCTGAACATAAAAATGCCGCGGCATTGCCGACTTCCTCTATTGTTACGTTTTTTCGCAGCGGCGCTGCATTAGCCGCTTTGCTCAACATTTGTCTGAAATTGTTGATTCCGGATGCTGCCAACGTCCTAATTGGGCCCGCAGAGACAGCATTAACTCTTATACCCTCTGGGCCCAGGGAGCTTGCCATGTATCGGACATTTGCTTCGAGACTCGCTTTAGCGACACCCATAACGTTATAGTTCGGAATGACGCGTTCAGCGCCTAAGTAGCTCAAGGTCAACAGCGCTGCGTTACGGCCGGCCATCATGCTTTTCCCTGCTTTAGCCAGCGCGGCAAAACTGTAGGAGCTTATATCATGTGCCGCCGCGAAATTTTCCCTGGTAACAGCATCAATATATTCTCCTTCCAAAGCTTCGCGGGGGGCGAATGCAACTGAATGAACGATGCCATCCAAGCCATCCCATGATTGTGCAAGTTGGGCGAATACCCGATTTATATGCTCATCTACGGCGACGTCGCATTCTGCTGTGATGTCGGAGCCGCATTGCGCAGCCATCTTGATAACCCGGTTTTGGAGTTTATCGTTCTGATAGGTAAACGCGAGTTCTGCCCCTTCACGATACATAGCTTGGGCGATTCCCCAAGCGATTGAACGATTGCTTGCTAAGCCAACAATTAGCACGCGTTTGCCTTGCATAAAACCCATTATTTCCTCCTGGTGTTGAATTATCTGTTTGGTGTGCATTATATCGGATAGGAGTATCTCCGACCGATGACCGCTTGTCCAGAATTTCTGACCGTCGTTCTTAGGGACTGAATTGCGTTATGAGTTGGTATAAAAATGTGACGCTGTTCACAAAAAGCGACAATCGAAAACAACTATTCCTGAGACTGGCCGACTTAGACTAAAACCGCTGAACCGAGCGTAAATTGCAACGGTGTATCGGTATTCAATTTAACAACCAGACTAAAGGCTAAATTATGCAAATTTCGTTTGAGAATTACCCCGAGATCAATCTACGGGATAGGGTGGCATTTTCCGCTATACAAGTGGGTGCGCGCTTCGCAACCGACCGTTGGTATTGGGAAAAAATAGACGAGCAAAACGCTAGGGTATTGGATGGGTTTAAGAGTAATTCGGTTCGTCTTTTAGGTCAGGTTCATCAATTTCATTCTTGGTCGGTTGTCAATTCTGTTTCGATTACTTAATTCGATTTTGTTCTCCATCAGTCCGAGCTAGCTTGGGGTTTGTTTGCAATTGATTATACTTAGGCCGGGAACAGGAATGAATCAATGCTTGACCAAATCGTATTTTAAAATACAAGGTAATATGGATTCTAATCAAAAAAAGATTATCGTGGTAGACGACATGGCTTCGATGCGAAGTGTAATTAAAGCTTGTTTATCGAAGATGGGTTACGATGACCTGGATGAAGCAGCTGACGGTCAAGCCGCATTGGACCTTGTTCAACAAACTCAATTTGATCTAATAATCTGCGATTGGGACATGCCGAAAATGACCGGTCTTGAGCTGGTCGAAATAATGAAAAAAACGCCTGAATTGGAAGCGATTCCGTTTCTAATGTTAACCGCTAATGCAACCAGATCGCATGTTGAGAAAGCAGTTAGCGCAGGAGTTGACGACTATATCAATAAACCATTTCAACCAGCGACCTTCAGTCAAAAGATTTTAACGTTATTAGAACGAACTAGCGTCGTAATAGTTTGATTAAACTTGTTATTAATTAATATCCAGGCGACGCCAAATTTAAACCCTCAGGCAAATTCAACAGTCGTTCGACCCAAGTTTCGATAGACCCATCAGAAAAAAGGTTTAGAGTCCTAAATCCAGCTGATTTATCATCTAGTGCGAATTCTTGCGTGTTGGGTTTGAACTGGAAACACGTCGAAGGTGTCCCAAGTAATCTTATATCGTGATGGATATAATCCATCTCTTGGTGGATATGTCCGCAAAGAACTGCCTTGACTTGAGGGTAATTGTGCAATATAGAGATTAGTTTTTCACCATTTTCCAAAACCATCGTGTCTAACCAGGCACACCCGATGGGGATTGGGTGATGATGTAGCGCTATTAAGGTATATATTCCTGGGCTTGACTCTAAATCGTTGATTAACCTGTCTAAGGTGTTCTCCGAAAGCAGTCCACCCTCCGCGTTCGGAATAGTACTGTCCAGACAGATGATCTGCCAATTTCCTCGCATAATATGATTTTGACAGGACACATTTCTACTGCTTAATGTGTCAACCATCAGTGGCTTATCGTGATTCCCGGGCAGACAGTAACAGGGTGAGGATAGCGTTTGCAAATGAGATTTTAGTCTTTGGTACGTGCTTGGAATTGGATCTTGGGCCAAATCCCCGGTTAATAAGACTAAATCGGGCGGCCAACAGCGTTCGACCGCGGAATGGACGACTGATAGAAAACTTTCTTCGGTATTGATCCCGATTAACGTATCGTTGGGATGAGCCAGGAGGTGTAAATCTGAAAACTGAATAAGCTTTACTGGCGTTTTTGTTCGCTGTCTAGAAACGTCACTAAACTCGATTGTTGATGAGTCGTTCATTGTTTGTGGTAGCAGCAAAAGGATGGCCCAATCGAATGTGGCAAGCTGGGCCGAATTCGTCGCATCAAATTAATCATGAACCTCTATACCTTTACCTAAATTGCGGCGGTCTTATTACGGACTTAAAAGGCCACAAGCTAAGGCCAAGCGATTATAACGTTTTGACTAGAACTTTGGAATTCCTTTGAAAATTGTACAAAGCTTGTCGATCATCAGGTAATTCGGCGGTTGTGGTCGCTTCGAATCCATGTTCTCGAAACCAATGCGTAGTCTGCGTAGTGAGTACGAACAATTTTTTTAAACCGAGATCACGAGCTTGTGTTTCGATATGATCTAATAGTCGGCTACCACGCGCTTCGTTCCGATACGTTGGATGTACGGCAACACAGGCTAATTCACCCGAGGTTTCATTTGTAAAGGTTCGAATGGCGGCACAACCCAATATCAAGCCATCACGTTCCATTACGCTAAAGAATTTAATTTGAGTTTCCAACAATTCTCTAGATCTTTTAACCAGAACGCCTTTTTGTTCCAACGGTACAATCAAATCTAATATTCCACGAATATCGCTTAAAGTGCCGGGTCGCAATTCTTCGAATGGTGCACAGCTGATAAGCGTACCTACGCCGTCGCGGGTAAAAAGTTCCAACAGAATAGCGCCATCAATTTTTCGTTGGATCAGATGGGTGCGCGCAACGCCAGATTTACATGCGGCAACAGAGGTTCTTATGTCGCGCTGCGTATTTGGGTTTAAATGTTCGGCTGTGGTGAGCATGTTTTGGGCTTCGTCAGTCGTCAGTTGACGGACTAATTCGCCGTCCGCAGTAAGCGGTGGTTGGTTTTCGGATAGAATTAGTAATTTATCCGCTTTAAGTTCGGTCGCCACATTAGCCGCTACGTTGTCCGCACACAGATTGAAAATTTCACCGGTTGGTGAATAGCCGATGGGCGAAATGATTATAACTTTATCTTGTTCGAGCAATTGGTTTAGCGCATCGATGTCTATTTTGCGGACTTCACCGGCAAAACCCATATCGATTCCGTCGATGACGCCAAAAGGTTTTGCGGTGATAAAGTTACCCGACGCAACCCTAATTTCCGCGCCAGCCATGGGTGAATTTGAGAGGCCCATAGACAGCAATGCTTCTAATTCAACTCGAACGATTCCGGCGGCTTCTTTGACGCATTGCAAAGATTGTCCATCGGTAATTCGGATTCCATTGTGATAGTTCGATGATGCACCCAATGCCGAGAGGCGTTGTTCAATTTGTGGTCTGATTCCATGGACTAAAATCAGGCGAACACCGAGACTATTCAATAGCGCGAAATCGTGAACGTAATTTGAAAAATTATTATCTTGGACGGCTTTGCCAGAAAATAAGACAACGAATGTTCGTTTGCGATGCGCGTGAATGTATGGAGAAGAGCCTCTAAACCACGTTACGAATTCGTTTCGGCTCAAAATGTCGGGTTGAGAATCAGCCATCCTGTGAGTCTGAAATACAATAACGATTGATCAGTTGTTTGATCAGATCGAGCGCGGGATTGATTTGGTTAATAGACAGATATTCGTTGGGTTGGTGTGCTTGATCGATCGATCCGGGTCCCATTACTACAGTTTCAATCCCTAGATCCGAGAAATATGGGGCTTCTGTTCCGAAAGCGACCGATCCCGCAGCACGGTTGCTTAGTTTTTCGCACTGGTTGACAAATGCAGAATCCCCGGGTGTTTCGAAAGCAGGGGTTCCTTCAAACATAGGCCTAATAGCGATTTGTAATTTCGGATGTTTATCGAGAACCGCATTCAGGCGCTGCTTTAAAGACTCGCGAAGCTCAATGATATCCATGCCGGGTAACGGTCGGATGTCTATTTTGGTTTCACAATGCGCGCAGATTCGATTTGGGCTGTCACCACCGTGTATTGCACCTAGGTTTAACGTGGGTACGTCCACATCAAAGTATGGGTTACGATTCAAGCGCTGTAACTCTGCCCGCCATGCCAGGACTTCGGTTAAAACGGCATGCATGCCTTCCAATGCGTTAGCGCCCAAAGCGGGGTTGCTGGAATGACCTGATTTACCGGTTATTTCTATAGATTCCATCATCACACCCTTATGCATTCGAATGGGTTGCAAGGATGTTGGTTCGCCGATGACTGCGTATCGTCCCAGCTTTATCCCTCGTTCGCGTAATAGCTTTGCCCCTGACATTGAGCTTTCTTCATCGGCCGTGGCAACAATTACCAACGGGTTTTTGAAGCGTTTAACTTCGAAATACTGGGCTGCTTCCAAGGCTATACCGAAAAATGCTTTCATATCTGTACTGCCAAGTCCGTACAAGCGATCGCCTTTTTCGGTCAATTTAAATGGATCGAAGGTCCATAATCCTTCGTCAAATGGTACTGTGTCCGTGTGACCGGAAAGCACCAAACCGGTGTTTTGGTTGATATTTCCCAAGCTAGCAATTAAGTTAGCTTTGTTTTTGCCTATCGGTAGAATCTCAACGTCGAAATTCAAAGATTCTAGCCATTCAGACAAAACATTGATCACAGCGAGATTGCTTTGATCGACTGTAGGATCGGTACTGCTAATCGATGGAAGTTGAATCAATCCCTGCATCATCGACATCAAATTGGGGGTTCGAGAATGCATAGGGATCAGGGCCGATTTGAAATCTGTTATTTACGAATTTGTTAAGTAAGAAAGCTCAAGTGAATCGCTCAATTTCGGTTCTTGTGCTTGCGGTTTAGTCGAGGTATGGAGTCAATCTGGCCCGTTATCAGTTACCGCGCCAGTTGATGCCGAGCTGACCAATTTTGCGTATTTGGCAAGAACTCCTCGTGTATAGCGCGGTGTGGGCTGTCGCCATGCTTCAAGCCGTGCGGTCAATTCGGCATCTGTAATGTCTAGATTTAACTGGTTATTGGCAGCATCTATGGTAATGGTGTCACCTTCATTGACGATAGATAATGCGCCCCCATTATAGGCTTCCGGGGTAATATGGCCCACCACGAAGCCGTGAGTTCCCCCTGAAAACCGGCCATCAGTAATCAATGCCACATCGTGGCCCAGGCCTTTTCCCATTACCGCAGATGTCGGTGAAAGCATTTCCCGCATACCCGGACCGCCTTTTGGCCCTTCGTAGCGGATCACTATAACATCGCCTTTGATAATCTGGTCGGCAAGGATGTTTTTTAGCGCGTCTTCTTCGCAATCAAATACGCGTGCCGTGCCGGTGAAGCACAGTCCTTCCTTGCCGGTGATTTTTGCAACCGCACCTTGTGGGGCTAGGTTGCCGTACAGTATTACCAGGTGACTGTCTTTTTTGATTGGATCGAGCAGCGGACGAATAATGTTTTGGTCTTTAGGATAAGGTTTTACATCGGCCAGGTTTTTCTCCAATGTTTGGCCGGTGACGGTTAGACAGGCTCCGTGGAGCAAGCCTTCTTCCAACAACATTTTCATTAACGGTTGGATGCCTCCGATTTCTATCAGTTCGGCCATGGAATAGTGACCGCTGGGTTTTAAGTCCGCTAACATAGGTGTGCGGTGGCCGATACGGGTAAAATCGTCGAGCGTAAGCTCAACGCCAGCCGTATTTGCCATGGCAAGTAAGTGGAGGACTGCATTGGTAGATCCTCCCAGCGCAATAACGACGGTCATCGCATTTTCAAATGCCGCCTTGGTCATAATATCAAGAGGCTTCAAGTTGAGTTCGATCAGCGTTAGTACGGCTTTTCCTGCGAGTTCGCAATCACGTTGCTTTTCTTCGGATATCGCTGCTTGGGCTGAACTGTTCGGCAGGCTCATGCCGAGGGCTTCAATCGCAGAAGCCATTGTGTTCGCTGTGTACATTCCACCACAAGATCCGGGTCCGGGGATTGCTTTGGCCTCGATATTTTGCAATTCGGCGTCGTCGATTTTGTTGTTTGCCCTCGCGCCAACAGCTTCAAATACCGATACAATATCAAGGTTCTTGTTATTATGCTTGCCGGGTAGAATGGTTCCCCCATATACAAATATTGAAGGGCGGTTGAGTCGCGCCATTGCAATAATGCACCCAGGCATATTCTTGTCGCAACCGCCGATGGTAACCACTCCGTCAAAGCCCTGGCATCCGACCACGGTTTCGATGGAGTCGGCGATGACTTCGCGAGAAACCAAAGAATATTTCATACCCTCTGTGCCCATGGAAATACCATCTGATATTGTAATGGTATTGAATATAACCGCCTTTCCTTGGTTTTGGTTAACACCCCGCGCGGCGTCGTCAGCCAATTTATTGATGTGCATATTGCACGGTGTGACCATGCTCCAGGTTGACGCGATGCCAATCTGCGATTTGCCGAAATCTTCGTTTTTAAATCCCACCGCGTGCAACATCGCACGGCTCGGTGCTCGCTCCATTCCGTTAACGACTTGGGATGAGTGTTTGCGTAGTTTTTGATCGTCCGGTTGGGACATGAAAAGGAACTCCTGGTATTGCTGAAATTTATTAATTGATAGCTATGTTAGAACGAATCCCAACTGCTGCTTTTTCTGCGCCAACTGATCCTTGGCAGGATCAGGCCTAAAAGAGCGCCAAAAAATAAAACCGCTGCGCCGGTCAAAAACCAATCTTGTGACGAGCTGTCTTCCAGCGCCTGTTTTTCACGTTTTAATTTCTGTGAACTGCGTTCTAGGTTGACCACGCGTTCTTGCAACTGGTCGCGTTCATCGAGGATTTGGATGGAATTTTCCGAGGCGTGTTTAATCCTGGCCAATTTCTGACTCAAATTTTCGTGCTCACTAGACAATTTATTTTTTGCCGTAACGGCTTGGTCAACGCTGGATTTGACTCCATCCAATTCCATTGAGAGCCGCTTGTTTTCTTCTCTGAGTTTTTCGAGTTCATCATTTGCTGATTTGAGACGCACACTGGCAACCGGCGTGTCGGTCAAAAATCTTGCCAATACCCAACCGGTTTGCCCATCTTTTGTTCTTACCTTTGTCCAACCGCTGGCCTTATGGGTTTTGATCAAGGTTAGTGGGGTACCGGTTTCTATGCTCGCAATAATTTTGAATTCGGTGCCCTGTCCACTGCGCAGCAGAATTTCCAAGTTGTCGGTAACATACAATGTTCGTGCGGCTTGAATTGCGGTTGTAGATAGCAACAAAACGATCAAACTAATAATTTTCACGCTGACTCCATTATGTCGGCACTTAATATGTGATTACGGGACTGTTGATTGATGTTCCCGACGATTTGTATCGAGGCTTGTCATGTGTGGAGATAAGCTAAAAACGCAGATATTTAGCATACCCTTGATTCTCTGGCTTACATGGAGTCGGTAAATGTTTACCCTTAATCCATACATATGGATGATGTCCATTACGAATCTTTGGCGACCAATGACGTTGAACAGACGGGTTTGTATAATTTTATTTCGATTTTGGCGGGCTGTAGTCGATTCAAACATTGCGGACTTAGTCATCTTCCATTTCACATGCAAGTTCGAAGGATTCTACCTAATACTCTACGATAAGAGAAATTCCAGTAAGGCTTTTTGCGCGTGAAGTCGGTTTTCCGCTTCGTCCCAAACAATGCTTCGAGGTCCGTCGATCACGCTAGCAGTAACCTCCTCCCCGCGATGCGCCGGTAGACAATGCATAAAAACACAATCTAGCCCTGTGGTGGCCATCAATTCATCATTTACCTGATAGTTCTTGAATGCTGCGATCCGTTTTTTTTGCTCGTCTTCCTGGCCCATACTTGCCCAAACATCCGTTACGACAAGGTCTGCTTGATGTACTGCGCTCTGAGCGTCCTCGCACACGGATACATTATTTTTAGCTGCGGCGACAAGCTTAGCCTCAGGTTGATAGCCTTTAGGGGAAGCGATGCGTAAATTAAAATTTAGCAGATGCGCCGCATTGATGTAGGAATGACACATGTTATTTCCATCACCGATCCACGCTACATTTTTACCGGAAATATCTCCACGATGTTCGTGGTAGGTCTGCATATCAGCCAATAGCTGGCAGGGATGGAATCGATCGCAAAGTCCATTGATTACCGGCACTTTAGAATTTTTGGCAAATTCCACGATGGTTGTATGGCTGTGGGTGCGCATCATGACGCAATCAACCATGCTCGAAATTACTCTCGCGCTATCAGTGATCGGTTCTCCCCGGCCGAGTTGCGTGTCTCGAGGCGGCAAGAATATCGCACTGCCGCCGAAATGGACCATTCCGGTTTCGAAAGAAATACGCGTTCGCGTCGAAGATTTTTCGAAGATCATGCCGAGAACGCGGTTTTTCAACGGTTCAAAATCGCGCCTAGCAGAACGTTTAAGTTCGATTCCACGCCGTATCAAGTTTTGAAATTCTTTAGAATTAATGTCTCTTAAGGTAATGAAATGGCGAACTGTCATAACCGTTGATAGTCTGAGTTGGTCGATGCATTCAAAGTAAAATTGTTGATTAAATCAGATAGGATTTCGACTAGCGTGTCAGCTTCCTGGTCTTGCATTATTAGCGGCGGTAAAAGTCTGATCGTATTGCTCCTTTGCACGCTTATCAATAATCTATGTTCTAGTGCATCATTGATAAGTTCAGTGCAAGGTTGATCGAGTTCTATGCCTATCATCAAGCCTTTTCCGCGTATCTGCCGGACCGAAGGATTGGTGTCCAAGCGGGATTTAAAATCGTTGATCAAGCGCGTGCCAAGTTCGGTTGCTCTAGTTGCTAACCCCTGTTGTTCAATTTGGTCGATCACGCTGAGTGCTACGCTACAGGCAAGCGGATTGCCGCCGAAAGTCGAGCCATGCTTGCCTGCCGTCATTAGTTTTCCAGCCTGGCCGGTCGCTAGGCAGGCGCCGATAGGGACTCCATTTCCCAGGGCTTTGGCCAGCGTGCAAACATCAGGGATGATTTCATTGTGTTGGTAGGCGAAAAATTTGCCGGTACGTCCGATTCCTGTTTGAACTTCATCTAGGATCATCAGCCAATTGTTTTGGGTGCAAATTTTCCGAACTTTTACTAGATAATCAGCCGCAGGGACCTGTATTCCGCCTTCACCTAGGATAGGTTCTACTAGGACGGCGACAATATCACTGTTCTGCGTTGCAATATTTTCCAACGCGACGATATCATCAAATGGGATGTTTACAAAGCCATCTAACAACGGTTCAAATCCTTCTTGTGCATTTTTGTTTCCGGTGGCGCTCAAGGCGCCCAAGGTTCTGCCGTGAAAACTGTGTTCTGCGGTGATGATGACCGGTGATTTTATGCCTTGTTTGTGAGCGAAAATGCGTGCAATTTTGATCGCTGCTTCGTTTGCTTCGGTCCCCGAGTTGCAAAAGAACACATTGTCCATGCCGCTCAGTTGCGTCAGCTTTTCAGCCAATTGTTCTTGCGGTTCTATACGGTACAGGTTGGACGTGTGAAGCAGTTTGCCTGCCTGTTCCCAAAGGGTTTCCCTAATCACCGGGTTGGAATGGCCTAAACCACAGACTGCGATGCCGGATAGCGCATCTAGATAACGTTCCCCATCTTTGTCCCAGAGCCAGGCGCCTTCGCCGCGCTCGAATAAAACGGGTAGTCGTGCATAGGTCGGCATTATGCTACTGGTCATTTGGTTTGCTGCTATAGAAAAACAAAAGGCAGCCTAAAAGAAAGGCTGCCTGATCTTGTTAAATCCTTATTATAAGGGGCGGGTAGTTTAGGGACAAGCTAGGTTGGGGCAATTGCAATTCATTGGGAATTGCATATCAATTCTCCAAAGTCTCGCCGAATAAGCTAGCAGACTAATGGGTCTTTTGTTTAGGTTTAAAGATTGCTAGAATTGTTTAGTTATTCAATGGCCAAGGTGCATTATGGAAGTATTAGACAGAATCAAACAACAAGTTGAAGAAAATCCTATCCTGCTGTATATGAAAGGAACGCCCGATTTCCCCCAATGTGGGTTCTCTGGCCGAGCCACTCAGGTGCTTAAAGCTTGCGGAGTCGAATTCGCGTCGGTCAATATATTTGAAGATCCGGAAATTCGTGAAAATTTGAAACTCTATTCGCAATGGCCGACATTTCCACAATTGTTTGTTAATGGAGAATTGGTGGGTGGAAGTGATATCGTTCTCGAGATGTTTGAGAATGGTGAGCTGCAAGAGTTGCTGGCTAAAGTGCCAACGAAAACAAGTTAGCGCGGTCGACGATTCGCTCTGGAGTTGGGGCCGGTTTAATGCTTTTTAGGCCGGGTTTAGAGTTGCGGTTAAAGGTTCTGGGGTGAAGCTAATTGGACACCTTGTTCAGCACCAATGAGATCGCTCCATCGGTTTACTATTGTGCAAAATAGTTCTGCGGTTAGTCGGGCATCGTAAATCGCAGAATGTGCTTGGTTTTGATCCCATTCTAGGCCCGCAGCTTGAGCGCTCCGTGCAAGTACAGTTTGTCCATAAACCAATCCGCTTAGTGTGGCCGTGTCAAAAGTGCTAAAAGGGTGGAATGGATTGCGTTTAATTTTGCTTCGTTCCGCGGCGGCGTTTAAGAAGGCAATGTCAAATGCGGGGTTATGCCCAACCAGAATCGCTCGGGTGCATCCATTTGATTTAATGGCTTCCCGTGTTTTTTTGAAAATGTTTTGCAGCGCTTTGTGCTCGTCTACCGCCATTCTGAATGGATGGTAAGGATCGATGCCATTGAAATCTAGCGCAGCTTGGTCTAATTTTGCGTTAGGGAAAGGGATGACATGGTTGGAGACCGTATCGGTTGGTTTTATTTTGCCGTATTGGTCCATTTCAAGAAAGACGGCTGCAATTTCTAGCAACGCGTTTTTTTTGGGGTCGAATCCAGCCGTTTCTAGATCAATAATGACTGGTAGATAGCCACGAAAGCGTTGTGCAAAAATAGATTTGTTTTCTGACATAGATGTTTTATTCGGGTCTTACTATCGATTTATTCTGCAAGGGCGATGGTTTCCAGTTCTCTTGAAACAAAGGTCGAAGAATCACTATTTATATGCTATGTTAACCAATTTTTAGCATCTAGCAATGGTTAGAGTGGAACGTCGGGTCGGAATATCACAAATGAAAAATACCAGGCTTCAAATAATAACAAGATTCTTTCTATTGGGCGCCGTTAGTCTCTTCTTTGTTGGGTGCGCGACAACCAGCAATGATGCTCGCGACCCATTAGAAGGGTGGAATCGAGGGGTTCAATCGTTCAATGATGGTGCGGACGACTATGTTGTAAAACCAGTGGCCCAAGGTTATCAGTGGATCATGCCATCGTTTGCGGATCAGGGTGTAACGAATTTTTTTAACAATATTGGAGATATCCGGGTCACCCTAAACGATTTGTTTCAGTTTAAGTTTAACCAGGCGGGTTCGGATTTTACTCGGTTGTTGATAAATTCTACGCTGGGAATCGGAGGCTTGTTTGATGTTGCGACCGAGTTAGATTTCGAACGGCACGATGAGGATTTTGACCAAACTTTAGGCGCTTGGGGTATGCCGACTGGACCGTATTTGGTGTTGCCGTTTTTAGGTCCTAGTTCTGCTCGTGGCGCGTTGGGACTGGCGGGCGACGCGGTGGCTAATCCTCTTTTCTACATCGATTTTCCAGCTGTAACGTGGGGTCTGACGACATTAAAATACGTCGATTTGAGAGCTGATCAATTGAGTGCTTCCCGGATAGTTGATGAGGCGGCTTTGGATCGCTATGAGTTTTTTCGTAATGCCTACTTCCAGCGGCGTGAATATTTGGTCCATGACGGAAATCCACCGTTGGATGAGGACGAATATTTTGATGAAGACGAACTGGATGGAGATTTAGATTTACAAGAGCCTTAAATTCTTCGTTTTTTCGTATGTCGTAAGTTAGGTTTTATCAGTTTTATTGTGTTACCTGGTCGGGCGAAGGCGCTAAAATTTTCCAGCTCAAGGTGTCTCCAGCCTTAAGTGGGACCACGGATTGGTCCGCCAGCGGGTAATGTTTCGGTACAACCCAATCCTTTTTTTCTAGCTTTATGGTGCCGGTATTTGTCGGCAGTTTGTAAAAGCTAGCCCCGAAAATACTGGCGAAGGCGTTTAATCTATCTAGCGAACCGGCGTTATCGAAAATTTCCGTGTATAACTCGATGGCCGCGTATGCAGAATAGCATCCAGCGCAGCCACAGTCAGATTCTTTCAGTGTTCTGGCGTGGGGCGCACTGTCGGTACCTAGGAAAAATTTTGTGTTTCCGCTTGTCGCAGCATTAATCAAAGCTATACGGTGGCGTTCTCGTTTCAACACCGGCAAACAATAATTATGTGGTTTTAAACCCCCGGCTAAGATAGCATTTCGATTGAATAGCAAGTGCTGCGGTGTGATTGTTGCTGCGACCCCAACTCGTGCTTGTTTGACGAATTGCACGGCTTCGCGCGTTGTAACATGCTCCAGAACGATCCGTAGTTGGTCAAAATTATCGACAATAGTGGACAGGTGCCGATCAATGAAGACTTGCTCCCTGTCGAAAATATCGATGTTTTGGTCTGTAACTTCTCCGTGTACCAATAATGGCACATCAAAATGCTCCATCGATTCGAGGATGGATTGGATTTTATCTAAATTTGTCACACCGGCGTCAGAATGTGTTGTAACGCCTGCTGGGTAGAGTTTGCACCCTATGATATGTGGGCATTTTGATGCACGCTCTATTTCTTCTTTGCTCGTCGAATCGGTGAGATAAAGCGTCATTAATGGTTCGAACGATGATGGGGTTTCTAATGCGTCAAGGATCCTCTTTCGGTAAGCAAGAGCTGATTTCACTGTGGTGATCGGAGGGTTAAGATTAGGCATGATGACCGCTCTGGCAAATTGTCTGGCGGTATGCTGAACAACCGATCGTAAAATTGGGCCGTCGCGTAAATGTAAGTGCCAGTCATCGGGACGGTTAAGTGTGATTGATTCCATGGTTGGTTGTCGGCTTTAGTCTTCTTTTCAGGTAGGCTATCATTCAAATTAAAATTTTACAGGGGCCTTGAAATTATTGATTATGCCCCTATAACATTTTAACTTATCAACTGGTACAACGTTGGTTTTTAGGAGGTCGGAGTGCCAATCTACGAATATCAGTGCAACGCTTGTGGGCACGAATTTGAATCAATACAAAGAATTAGCGATGATCCATTAAAAGATTGTCCAGAATGCCAAAAACCTAAATTAAAAAAGTTGATTTCGGCTGCGGGGTTTCGACTAAAGGGTGGGGGATGGTACGAGACAGATTTTAAGGGCAGCGGGAAGAAGAAAAATCTGGCATCAGACAAATCGTCTTCTGATTCTTCGAAAAAGGCGACTGATTCGACGAAAAGCAAAGCCAATACGGCGTCGTCCAATTGAGAGTTCACCAGTACTTCGACTTAATGAACGAATTGGGTCATTGTGGTGCGCATCGGACTGGTTATTTTATATAATTGAAATATTTTAGATTAAGACTTGCGTAGGCACTAGCGAGCTCTTACTATTCCCGCTTTTTCCCATTATTAAAGAGATAGAATATGCGCAGCCACACATGTGGAGAATTAACCGATTCAGATGTGGACCGCGAGGTGGATTTATGCGGATGGGTTCACCGAAGGCGAGATCACGGTGGAGTCATATTCATCGATCTACGTGACCGAGAAGGATTGATCCAAATTGTATTTGATCCGGATAGCCCGGAAACCTTTGCAATTGGAGAATCGGTACGCAGTGAATACGTCCTGAAAGTCCACGGTAAAGTAAGGCTGCGGCCCGAGGGTACGATCAATTCGAGTATGGTGACCGGTCAATTAGAGGTGTTGGTCGATACCTGCAACGTACTTAATGAGGCCGAAACACCTCCATTTCCACTGGAAGGCGATATTGAGGTTAACGAAGAAACCCGTTTACGATATCGCTATATCGATTTGCGGCGTAGCGAGATGCAACAGCGTATCAAAGTTCGTCGAGAAGTTACTCGGATGTTGCGGGATTTTCTTGACGACCGGGGTTTTTATGATATTGAAACGCCGTTTCTAACCAAAGCGACACCGGAAGGCGCGCGCGATTACCTGGTGCCTAGCCGAACCCACGACGCGTCGTTTTTTGCGTTGCCACAATCCCCTCAATTGTACAAACAGTTGCTGATGATTTCGGGCATGGATCGTTATTATCAGATCGTGCGTTGTTTCCGCGATGAGGATTTACGTGCAGACCGGCAGCCGGAATTTACCCAGTTGGACATAGAGATGTCTTTCGTAGACGAAGAGCATGTCATGTCCATAATGGAACAAATGGTCCGTGAACTGTTTGAAAAGGTTTTAGAACAGCGCTTGCCGGATCAATTTCCGCGAATGACCTACGCTGAGGCAATGCGGCGTTACGGTACGGACCGACCCGATTTACGCATTCCGCTGGAGTTAGTCGATATTGCGGATTTATTGCAGGATGTTGAATTCAAGGTTTTCTCCGGACCTGCCAAAGATCCCAATGGCCGAGTGGTGGCGCTGCGGTTACCGGGCGGTTGCGATTTGACCCGTAAAGAAATAGATGATTTAACCAAATACGTTGGGATATACGGCGCAAAAGGTCTGGCTTATATCAAGGTCAACGATGCCAGCGTGGGTCCGGAAGGTTTGCAATCGCCGATATTGAAGTTTTTACCCAATGATGCGGTTACCGAGATTATGCAGCGGCTAGCGGTTGAGTCGGGTGATTTAGTATTTTTTGGAGCAGATAAATCCAATATTGTAAATGAGTCGATGGGGGCTTTGCGTGTTAAGTTGGGAGGTGAGAATAACAGTCTGGAAAGCGCCTGGAAACCGGTATGGATCACAGATTTTCCAATGTTCGACTGGGATGAAACTAAGCAACGGTGGAATGCGTTACACCACCCATTTACCGCGCCTTCCAGCGATATGGCCGAGTTACAAACGAATCCAGGAAAAACACTTTCCCGCGCGTATGATTTGGTACTAAATGGGACCGAGGTCGGTGGCGGTTCGATCCGTATACACCAGACAGAAATGCAGGAAACGGTATTTCGACTGTTGGGGATCGGTGAGGAAGAGGGCAGAGAAAAATTTGGATTCTTGTTAGATGCGTTGAAGTATGGGTGTCCCCCGCATGGCGGAATTGCATTTGGGCTGGATCGATTGGTGATGTTGATGACCGGCGCAGTGTCTATCCGTGATGTTATGGCGTTTCCAAAGACTCAAACCGCAGCCTGTCCGATGATTGATGCACCGGCGCGTGTGTCGGATTCTCAATTACGTGAACTGGGTATTCGCCTGAGAGCTCAGCAGGGCAAACCGAAGGAATCCTGATACGGTTTTCCCCGCTCGATGTGAAGTGTTTTGTATCCTTCATAGAGTGCTGTCGATACACCCTACGGAATCTTTTCGATTATCGTATGATCTAAGCGAAAAGCGCCCCAAACTAATATGGTATGATCAAAATAGGTAATCAAATTAAATGACAAAGTTATGGTAGCGACAGCATTAGAGATCCAGGATTACGCTCTATTGGAGGACGGTGACTGTGAACAGCGTATTGTTGCGGCGAAGGAAACGCTGGGTGATCGATGTATTATATTGGGGCATCATTACCAGCGTGACGAAGTTTTTCGGCATGCGGATGTTGCGGGTGATTCACTTAAGTTGTCCAAATACGCGTCCGAGGCAAGGGCTGACTATATTGTGTTTTGTGGCGTACACTTTATGGCGGAGGTGGCCGACATTCTGTCGCGGCCAGAGCAGACAGTCATGTTGCCTGATCTTGCCGCGGGCTGCTCGATGGCGGATATGGCCAATCTGACTAATGTTGAGCGTTGTTGGCGCGAATTATCGGAAATCATTGATGTAGAGGATACCGTTACGCCAGTTACTTATATCAATTCAGCTGCTGATTTAAAGGCGTTCTGCGGCCGCCATAGTGGTATTGTATGCACATCGACCAATGCCGCAGAAATATTGAATTGGAGTTTTGCGCAGCGCGAGAAGGTATTGTTTTTCCCTGATCAGCATTTGGGGCGCAATACCGGGTTTAGAATGGACATTCCGTTAGAACAAATGGTCGTTTGGGATTTTGCTAAACCCATGGGCGGATTGTCCAATCAACAAATTGCCGACGCCAAAATCATCCTGTGGAAGGGTTTTTGTTCTGTCCATCAGATGTTCCAGCCAAACCAAATCGACGAGTTCCTGACACGGTACCCGGATACGAAGATCATCGCGCATCCCGAAGCAAGTTTCGAAGTTTGCCAAAAAGCCGATTACGTCGGTTCAACCGAATATATTCTAAAAACAGTGCGCGCGGCTGCACCCAATACCCGGTGGTTGGTAGCGACAGAATTGAACTTGGTTAATCGCTTGCACGATGAATGCAAGGATCAGGGTAAAAATGTCCATTTCATGTCCACAACCATTTCCATGTGTTCCACCATGTTCCGCACCGATCCCCAGCATCTTGCCTGGGTGTTGGAAAATTTGGTCGAAGGACAGATTGTGAATCAAATTAGCGTTCCTGCGGATGAAGCCGTTCAAGCGAAAAAAGCATTGGATACTATGTTGGCACTTGCTTGAACGTTTCGTCGTTTTTCGCTTATCGATATCTGCCAATACTGACGACAATCGCGTAATTTCTATTTCGGGGTCAGACAGCCCAATAGAGTACTCGGGTTTACCGACGACTACCAGGTGTCACTTGTCAAATTTTGATTTGGACGTATCGTTATGATCCGCTAAATCTGAATCACTCATATTCTAAATCAGCAGTTTGCTGCACCACACGCCGTTATTTGTCTAATCTTATAGAGGGTAGATGCATTCTTGTTTATTATCAAAAGAATGCAATTTGGATCGAATAGCACAAATATGTAAGGACTGACGTGGCAGATATCGATGATTTTATAATTTTTGGTGAACCCAATATTCAGAATGCGGAAATCGAGGAGGTCGTCGATTGCTTGCTTTCCGGGTGGCTTGGGACAGGACCTAAAGTTGCGAAATTTGAACGTGACTTTGCGCTATACAAGAACGTAAACGAAAATCAGGTGGCTGCACTAAATTCTTGTACGGCCGCTTTACATGTAAGTATGATTGCTGCAGGAATAAAAGGTGGCGATGAGGTCATCACTACAGCGATGACTTTTTGTGCGACTGTTAATGCGATAATTCATGCAGGTGGAACACCAGTTCTGGCGGATATCGATCCAGAAACATTGAATATCGACCCAAACGATATCCAAGCTAAAATTTCATCTAAAACGCGTGCGATTATTCCGGTGCATTTTGCCGGACGACCATGTGAAATGGACGCAATCACGGATCTCGCGGATAAACACAATCTGATAGTAATTGAGGATTGTGCTCATGCGATTGAAGCGGAGTGGTACGGCAAACCGGTGGGGACGTTTGGGGATTACGGTTGTTTTAGTTTTTATGTGACCAAAAATGTCGTGACCGGTGAAGGAGGAATGGTGTTGGCGAAGACACCAGAAAAAATTGCAAAAATTAAGGTATTGTCTTTGCACGGTATGTCAAAGGATGCATGGCACCGTTTTGGTGATGAAGGATATAAACACTACTTTGTCACTGAGCCAGGGTTTAAATACAATATGATGGACCTGCAGGCGGCGATTGGTATTCATCAACTAGACCGAATAGAGGAAAATTGGCGGAAACGAGAAAATCTCTGGCAGATTTATTGTCAGGAGCTTGCGGATCTTCCGATTTATTTACCACCAGAACCCAAAGGTGGTTGCAAGCACGGGTTCCATCTTTTTACTATCCAAATTGATGATCGCGAGTTGAATTTCGACAGAGATTCGTTCCTCAATAAGATGACGTTCCACAATGTTGGTGTCGGTGTCCATTATCTATGTATTGCCGAGCATCCGTATTATCAGGAGGTTTATGGTTGGAATTCTGATGAATTTCCGATAGCCAAGAAAATCGGGCGACGAACTATCAGTCTGCCATTTTCAGCTCATCTATCCGAACAGCATATTAAGAAAGTAATTGATACCGTTCGAACGATCTGCAATCATGCGTAAGCTTGTTATTTAGACAAGTTAGTCCAACATTAACCTACTTTGTTGAATGTTATTCTTCGGGTAAAGGGCTATATGGGTTTTATTCAATTAAAGTGGGTGTTGTCTAAAATAAAATTCACGCCCTTGCATCCTCAATGGTTCGCATTTGTAAATGAGAAGACTGCGCTGGTAGAGATTTGCCGGGATCTGTCTGGACTAGTGGTAGACATAGGTTGCGCTGACGGAAAACCGAGATGTTACTTATCGGCCGACGCTAGATATATCGGTATCGATTATTTTATGACGGCGAATGCATGGTATCGTACTGAACCTGATATATTTTCAGATGCGGCAGCTTTGCCGGTTCGAGGGGGAAGCGTAGATCACTTTCTTCTGCTTGATGTGCTCGAACATCTTCCACATCCAGACCTTTGTCTTGCCGAAATCCATCGATGTCTTAAGCCAAATGGTAGTCTTACGATCCAAGTTCCGTTTTTATACCCTGTTCATGATGCCCCATTGGATTTCCACCGATGGACACGGTTTGGTCTAGCTAAAGCCGCTGAGAATCATGGCTATGTTGTGCAAAAGGTGATGTTGCTAGGTCACCCATTGGAGACTGCTGTGCTAAATTTGAACATTGCCTTGAGTAAGGTTGTTCTCAACTGGATTGGTCGAAAACATATATTGAGCTTATTTATATTAATTCTTCCTTTCATCATTGTTGCGACTAATCTATTCGCTTGGGGTACATCTAAATTTAGCGAAGCGGACGAAATGATGCCGTACGGATATCGGATGGTATGGACAAAGACCGAAAGGTAGATCATGTGGTGGTCATTACTACGTCGTATCCGGACGGACCGCCCGGAAGTGAAGCAGCGGGTAGCTTTGTCGAAGACTTCGTATTGGAACTGTCCAAACGAGTAAAAGTTTCCGTCGTCGCAGCAGGTAAGACAAGCTCGCGAGTCCAGATGGGAGCCATAACAATCTATCGATTTGCGATTCCCAAAATCCCGTTATCTTTACTGGATCCTAAATATCCTGGTGATTGGGGTTCAATTTTATTCACCTTGTATCGCGGATATAAAACGCTAGAGTTAGCAATCGGAGAACATCGTCCAACGCATCTGTTTGCTCTTTGGGCATTGCCCTCTGGCTATTGGGCAAGAGTTGCATCCTGGAAATATGGTGTGCCCTACAGTATATGGGCGCTAGGGAGCGACATTTGGGGTTTGGGTAAAATTCCTCTTATACGTTCGGTGTTGCGACAAGTTTTGATAAACGCCGCGAATTGTTATGCGGATGGATACGAGTTAAAAGACGACGTGCAAAAGATCAGTGACCGACGGTGTGATTTTCTACCCAGTACACGAAGCATAGAGATTAATGTCCAAAAGAGGGTTTCCACCAGCGGAGCATACAATCTTGCGTTTCTCGGTCGTTGGCACCCCAACAAAGGACCGGATATATTACTTGATGCTTTAGCGTTACTCACTGAATCGGACTGGACTCGGATAAATGAGGTGCGATGTTTTGGGGGTGGTCCAATGGACGGCGAAATAAGAAAAAAAGTCGATTCCCTGAAAAGGATGGGTAAGCCGATTACGCTGGGTGGGTTTTTGAACAAGGCGCAAGCGGTGGATCTTATAGCGTGGTCGGATTATCTCATGGTGCCTTCCAGAATAGAAAGTATTCCTGTCATATTTTCGGATGCGGTCAAGGTTGGGACTCCAATGATCGCCACTCCGGTGGGTGACCTAAAATCGTTGTTTAACCGTTATGACTGTGGGGTTGTGGCAAGCGAGGCGAATGCTGTTGCCTACTGTGAAGCGATAAAATCAGGATTATTTAAAAATCCTTCTGTGTTCAAATCAGGATTGGAGGAAGCAAGGGAAGATTTCAATTTAAGCGAAATCGTAGATACTTTTTTGTATAATTGCGATGCCGGGGCTTGACGCGAAAGACCTGTGGATGCCCGTTAGGTAAATTTTTAGGGAATGGTGTGAGTCAACCTCAGCAGACTCGCTGTTGTAACGTCAAACAATCGATTTGGAGTTCTGCCTTTCGGATCAATCGAATCGAATATTCGTTAAAAGGGAACTAATTTTTAAGCGCCACCTACGACAGATCTTTAGTTCGATTAATCCGCCGTTGAGTTTCCTCGACGCCTTTGTAATGTAGGGACGATATCTGTTCGGAAATTATACCCATTAAGAATACAGATAGTGATGAAAGCAAAAGAACCGCACTCATATTGGTAAATCGACCCGCAGTGATGTAAGAATAACCATAATAGGAAATTCCGGTGCCAAACAATATTGTCGCAATTGGGAGGAAGAGACGCATGGGTGAAAATAATGCGCCGATTTTCATGATGATTAATAGAAAGCGCAAACCGTCTCGCAGAAGGTTAATGTGGCTAGTCCCAATGCGTTTTGCTGCCGAGATAGGGACATAAGCAACAGGTAATCCTGACCGAAAAAACGCCATTGTACTCGTAGTTGGATAAGAAAAACCGTTTGGCATCAGGTACAGAAATCTGCGGAAATGTCGAGCCCGTACGACTCTAAACCCCGAAGTAAGGTCTTCAATGTGATAGCCTGTCATGATCGATGCTAGACGGTTGAAACTGCAATTTGCAATTCGCCTTAGGCTGGATGCATGCGTATTAGAACGTCGTGCCCCAACAACCATTTCGTAGCCTTCGTCCATTTTTTTTAATAGTCTGGGTATATCTTCTGGGTTGTGTTGACCATCGGCATCCATAAAAACGACTTTGTCTTTATTTGCCTCGCGTGCGCCCGTTTTAATCGCAGCGCCATTGCCCATACTATACGGATGGGAAATCAATCGAACACCGCTTTGCCTGCAGATACTTTCAGTTTCATCGGTTGAGCCATCGTTAACGACAATAACCTCGGCATTAGGGAATTTCCGAATCAATATAGGCAATAAATTGCGCAGGCCGGAGGCCTCATTCTTTGCCGGTAATACAATCGTAAAAGTATCTTTGATGGACTGGCTTTCAATAGTCAATTTGGTGTGCTTTGTCAGGTGATTGCTTAAACTTATTTATCCTAGTATAGGCGATTGATTTGTAGCAGCGTTATAACGAACAAATAAACTCCGGAAAGTATGCAAATATAGTGCGATACAAGTGGATTAGCGGCTGATCAGCTGGTTTTCCAAGTGCGCGATGCGTTGGAGACTATTCGGGTCGGAAAATTGTAGCTTGACGTGATGGAGATGTGATTCAGCCTGTTCGGTTTTACCGGTAGAAATCAATATCTGAATAAAATTAAACCATAATTGAGGCTTACCGGGTGCGGTGTCAACAGCTTTTTCAAAAAGAGACAACGCGAGTTTCGTTTTACCTAACCACAGCTCTGTAATCGCAAGCTCGTTATATAGAGAAGCGCGAGAATTAGCTGATATTAACTCATTGGTCAATGCGGTGCGGAACAATTCAGCCAGTATATGCGGATCGATAACACATCGCTCCTCGACCCAGCATCTATGAATACTTGTAAATGTGTTTGCTGTGGCGGGTAATATTGGGTGTTCCGAGAGTCTTGTTTTTAGTTCGTTTAGCGTGTTGGTTTTAATTGGTATGCCTAATATACTATTCAAGTAAAGCATACCAAAAAGCCCACTGGGGCTAGATCTATCCGCTTTGTTGGCTAGTGAAAAAAATTCACTGGCAAGCGGGTAATAGCGTTGATGACTCACAGGGTCCTCGAGGCTTGCTTCGATCATGCCTGTCAGGATTCTGCCCGCCTCGTAATTGGAGCGAGCGGATTTAGGGTGATGTTGCGCAAGGGAAAACGCCAGTTCGCCTTCGTTAGCCCATTGCGATACCCGTTGTGCTGTAATTGCTGTATACATCGATAGTAGTACCAGCAATCCCAAAACATTGGCAGTTTTGTAGATAGACAAAACTCTAGGGTGGACAGAATAGTACCCGATGATCAGCAGCAATCCGAACATAGGCAGATAATTGCGGTGTTCGTGCGCAATTTCTAATGGGATGATTGATGATTCAATACTATGCCCAACTAGAAAAAATAATATTCCGAACGAATAAATGGGGGCTTTGTTTTTCAGGATAAGCGTGGAAACCAGCAGGCTGATTAACCCTAAGATTGATCCAAGCGTTGTTAGGGGCGTGAAAAGATTTGTGGAAATCGGTATGTCATCCTGGTAAAGCCCAAGTTCCGAAAGTCGTGGCATAAAAATCAATTTTATGTATATCCACATCACGCGAGTCTCGGTCAATAGGCGTTCGCTTAATGTGAACGGTCGTAGATTATACCTGTGCGTCAACCAATCAACTACAGCGTCAAATTGGAATAAAAGTCCTAATATCGGAATTATCGAAATGCTGCAAAGACTGATTAAAAGTATCCTGACAGGTACGCTTTTGGTTTTGAATTTTAGTACGCAGATCTCAATAAGTAGTATGTAGTACGGAATTAGAGCTGCATTTTCCTTGCTAAACAATGCGAGTAGCGCGAATGTAAAACAACCTAGAATATACGTTGGCGATAGCTTACGACCAGCGATGAGGCGCAATCTGACCAACAAGTAACAAACGAGACTCAGGATGGTGAATAGTGCTGACAGACTCGTCATGCGCTGCACGATGTATAGTACAGAAGTCAGCCCAAGCGGGTGTAATAGCCATAATGTAGACACCGTTAGCGCGACCCATTCAATTTGATCTTTTGTAGGGCCGGATTTCCGAGCGAACCGGTGAGCGCGTAGCAATAGCCGCGTGAGTACAAATAGGCTCAAGCCTATTAGAACATGGATTAACACGTTGAATACTTTGAACGAAAATGGCTTATCGCCAAAAAAATAGTAGTTGAGTGCAAACGTAAGGTAACTGACCGGACGGTTCAGCGATCCAGCTTTAACCGTGGTTGTCATCGCGGTAGTCAGTTCCTGGCGGCTTAACGTGGAAATATGGAGATCTTTGTTTTCGACAAGATTGGGTCCATCGTCGAAAACAAACGGGCCAGTTAGTCCGGAATAATAAACTAGGAACGTTATAGCGCCAACGACTATGACTAGTAAGTAGGGTATTGAAGCGACGTTGCAATTGGGTTTGGTGATTACGATTGTTCCCATGAGCATTTAACCGCTAAAATGATAACGAGGTTTCTACCCTCGTTGGACAAGATTTTCTCCCTTTCGGGTGAATTGGAAAGTTTGTTTTATGTTTAAAACAAGCAAGGCCACACCTAATACAAGGTGTGGCCCCGTTGTTACTAACCAATTGCGAGAATAAATTGCTCGCAGCGCATTGCGTTTACGGACGGCAATCGGCAGGTAGATATCTGTTAGGAAGGGTTGTGCCCGTGGCTGCTCCTCCTGGTGCTACCCCAGTTCCTAATACTCTAGCCACACCGTTTATATTAGGAGGCGCTGCAGTACCACATACCCAGGCGACGTTGGTTGTTGGTCCGCCCGCAACACCTGGGGCCGCGGTAAGTGCAACATCCGTCGCAGCGAACAGTGAGAGGGCTAAGCCATTAATAATATTATTGGCCTGGTTTCCATAGGTAACCAGGATGCTACCATTCGCGAGGCCTTGTACGCCAGTTACGTAGTTACCGGAAAGACTTTGGGCTGTGGCTATACCGAGCGA
This sequence comes from uncultured Methylococcaceae bacterium, assembly GCA_964619885.1. Classification (GTDB taxonomy): domain Bacteria; phylum Pseudomonadota; class Gammaproteobacteria; order Methylococcales; family UBA1147; genus CAZUGA01. Next base: position 15,939 of record CAZUGA010000005.1, on the reverse strand, counting down.
TGCATTAAAGGGTGCACCTGCGGCGCCTGTAGGCACGCGACCACGGTTCATTATAAATTCAGCGTACGCGGTTTTGGCGTCTCCAGCGAGATTCAATCCCTCTGTAACCTGTGCGCGAATCGTATAATCCTGATAAGCTGGAATAGCCACGGCGGCCAAAATACCGATAATCGCAACCACGATCATCAATTCGATTAATGTAAAACCTTGTTGTACTTTTTTCATTTACTATGCCTCGTAATGTGTTGGTGATTATGCTGAGCATCAATAGCTTAACATGACAGACTTAGAGCAGGGAACGTGCCAGATACAAATGTTTGCAAGGCCGTGTTGTTTTGTAGCGAAATTAACAAACCATTAACTTATTGAATAAACATAATAAATTAATTATCTTCGGGGCGTCAATATCGGTGGATCAGGAAAGATTGAATGTTATTACAAGCGATGTATAAAGTGAAGCCTGTCACAATGTGACGTTCAAGGTCACATATCGCGTGGATTGCCCTATCAGATATCTCCATCGTGTTTTGCAAACCGATCGGTTGCGGTAATTAATGCATGTATGATCCCGGGTTCAGTTGCGGCATGGCCCGCGTCTGGCACTATTACCGTTTCCGCGCCAGGCCATACTTCGCTTAGTGCGAACGCTTGATCAACTGGGCATATTGAATCATATCGGCCGTGTACTATTATCCCCGGAATATTTGTTATAGCGTTGGCATTTAAGAGTAATTGGTTTGGCTCCAAAAACGTCTGATTAATAAAGTAGTGGCATTCGATTCGGGCCATACTTAGTGCAACAGATTTTTGCGCAAAAAAGTTCTGGATTGTTTTATCCGGAAGTAAGGTTGCGGTTCGAGCTTCCCACAAAGACCAAGCCAATGCGGCTTCCAATTTTTTCGTCTCATCGGGTCCGGTGAGTAGCTCATGGTAGGCACGGACTAAGTCTTTCCGTTTATCAGGCGGAATTGGTCTTAGATAGTCTTGCCAGTAGTCGGGGAAAAATCGATCGGTTCCGCGTTGATAAAACCATTGTATGTCTTGGTCGCGGCAAAGAAAGATGCCCCTAAGAATCAATCCCGATACCTTTTCGTTGAATTTTTCCGCGTATGCCAATGCCAGTGTTGAACCCCATGACCCGCCGAAAACCAGCCATCGATCAATTTTCAAATATCGTCGGATTGTTTCGATATCGGCGACTAAATGGGCAGTGGTGTTATCGACAAGATCGGCGTGCGGCGTTGACCTGCCGCAGCCGCGTTGATCGAAAAGGATAATGCGGTAAAGTTCAGGGTTAAAAAATTGTCTATGCGTTGGTGTGCAACCTGCGCCAGGTCCACCGTGGAGAAATAGTACGGGAATGCCATCCGGTTTGCCACATTCTTCTATATAAAGTGTATGGCGCTGATCTACAGTGAGCGAGTGAGTGGTGAAGGGCTCTATGGCTGGATATAGAGATCGCATAAGCGTATTATCATCGGCAAGAAATCAGGTTAGAATTTTACCAGCAATTGCTGCTATGAATTTAAGAAGATTAAGAAAACTAACGAGGAGGATGTAATGCTAAACTTTCGATCGTTTCTAACAATTTTTATCTTGGCGGGTGCGACTACAATGGCAGGTGCTGGTCAGTGGGAAGCGCTACCCAATAAGGCTCCACAGCCCACGGATAACCCAACAACAAAAGCCAAAGTTGACTTGGGTAGGATTCTATTTCTTGACCCACGTTTATCTTCAACAGGTACAGTCTCGTGTAATTCCTGCCACAATGTAATGTTGGGCGGTGAGGATAATCGCGCGGTCGCGATGGGTGTGGATGGACAAACCGGCGGTCGCAGTGCACCCACAGTATGGAATGCGGCGTTCAACGAAGTTCAGTTTTGGGATGGCCGAGCGCCTAGTTTGGAGGCGCAAGCGCAAGGACCGGTGACAAATCCAATAGAAATGGGAATGAAGAGCTGGGATGATGTCGTGGCACGCTTGAAAACGATCCCGGGTTATGCAGAACTGTTTCAGAAAGCATTTGGCGACGCAAATTCTATTTCTCGGGACAATGCAGCGAAGGCGATTGCGGCTTACGAGCGAACTTTGATTACACCAAATAGCGCCTATGACAAATATGTTAAGGGCAATAAAAAAGCGCTAACTGACCAAGAGGTTCGCGGCATGAATACGTTCGCCGAAGTGGGTTGCGGCGGGTGCCACAGTGGTCCAGCCTTTAACGGCCCCGGAACTTTCATGAAATTTCCGCTACACCCGAATAAAGTTTTCCAGTCTAAATACAAATTGACCAAGGATAAAGGGCTAGCCGAGGTGACAGGCAAAAGCAATGATAACAACATGTGGAAAGTTCCTACGCTACGAAATATAGCGTTGACAGCTCCGTATTTCCATAACGGATCGGTTAAGTCGTTGAATAGAGCAGTAGAGCTGATGGGTACCCTCCAATTGGGCCAGAAGCTGACCAAGGATCAAATCGTCGATATTGTCGCGTTTTTAAACGCCCTGTCAGGGCCTTTCCCTAAACAAAGTATGCCACGTTTACCAGGGACACCGGGAACAACATTCAATTAACCAATTGTAATTGGGTTCTGGGTCAGGTCTAGGTGCCGTTTTATAAGACGAGGAAATCCTAGAAAGCTAATATTTTAATGAATCGTTCAATATTTTGCGGTGTTTAACCGCACAGGTGGAATCCGAATAGCATAGAATAACGGATACGTTTCTGTATTAATTCGGTGGGATTAGAAATATTGAATAAGAGTCATAAACCATGACGGATATCTCAGTTAGCCGAAATCCACCTGCTAACTGGGATGCGTATTGCCGTGCCAACGGTGTTTTGTTTCACAGTCGCGAATGGCAGGAATTATTAGAAAATGCATTCAACTGCCGGACTAGTTATGGCTTGAGCAAGCCAGCAGACTATGGAATGGCAATCTCTAGGTTTTCTGTAGGGCCATTTAAAATTGGCTACCTGGGATTTCCTGTTGGTGGGCTCGTAGGAAATAGAAAACTTGATCGAGAAGTTCTCGATGAATGGGATCTTTCCGGATCACCTTTTGATTGCCACTGCCTGAGGGTTCCCGTGAGCGCGTATGAGGACATTGAAGAGCTGGCAATGCCCTATCGGAGTAATCCGGAAACGGCAATCTGTGATCTGCAAAATTGGGATCTGTCTAAAGTGTCGAAAAAGTTGCGTCGAGACATAAAAAAGGCGCAGCGAAGCAACCTCACGATAAACGATGTATCGGACCCCACCGAAAGTAGCGTTTTATATTCGATCTATAATGAGACGATAAAGCGTCATAGTGGTTCGTTGCGCTATAATCAAAAATACTATTCTTCGCTAATAAGTCTTGCGGACTCGAAACCTTACATACGATGCATGATTGCCAGGTCTGACGATAAAATAGCAGGGTTTGCTATAATCGTGAGACACAAACAAACGACATATTATTTGCACGGCGGGACAGATTTTTCACTGCGGCATCTCGGCTCATCCGACGCGTTGCTCTATGAGGCTATCAACTGGGCTAAGAAAAGCGGAAGCGAATGTTTCAATCTGATGACATCCTCCGAGAGCCAGCCGTCACTAGTTCGTTATAAAGAAAAATGGGGTGCTATTACCAGGCAACACAAAACCTACACATTAAAGCTGAAGCCAGCTTTTTGTACTTCATTCAGTATTGCCGAACAGATGTACAATTTATTTCGTAAAACGATGAATGTCTAGGAAATTTCCCCTTGATGTGCTTAGCGGAATTACCGCGTAACCAAAAAACGGGACAAAGAAATGCGTGGAGTTCCTAGTAGACCTTTAAATAGTGGGGTTGCATTGCCGTTATGGGTTTCGCGAATTATCGAATTCGTACCACTTCGATTACTGAAATTTTCGACCCGATGGCTATCTGTTGAACCAAGAGTCTTGGTAAAGTCCCCCGAGCGACTTGAACTCGGATCCAACGTTACCATCCAACGTAATACGATAATTCACTGTGGTGGTAGAGAATGGTGCCAATTTGGTGGAAAAGTTGTTATCGATGACCATGTGGTAATCGGCCCTGATTGCGTTCTTTACGGAGCAGGGGAAATGCACATTGGTGCCTACACACATCTTGGACCGAAGGTTGTCGTCATGACCCAGTCTGGCATGCCTAATGACAACAGGATGACTCCGCAGCCTGATCATCTTCTTCAATCTATAACGATTGGTAAGGGATGTTGGATAGGTGCTGGCGCGGTTATTCTGGGGGGTACGGCACTAGGCGACCAATGTACAATCGGACCCAACGCCGTTGTAAAAGGTACCTACCCAGAAAACACGGTATTGGTTGGCAATCCAGCGCGCACTAGTACTCAAATCATCAGAAAGTAATCTAGCAATTCATGGAATCGAAACTTTTCGGTGACTTAACCAGGGTAATTGTTACAACAAACCCCATGCAACGAGCATTTTTGGACATGTCTATGCGTGCGATGACCGATGACGAAATTCAAATATTGGAGACATATTTGGATTATTGTATCGGTGCCGGACAACCAATTGAGTATTTGGGGCAATGTTATGACTTGATCGTAAAAGATACTCTGAGGGAACAGTTCTTCTTTCAAAAGCACAAGCGCTACAGATATTCAACGTACGCGGAAGTGGCTGCCTCGGTATATATGAATGACGAATATATGGAAATGTATATGTATGGACTTGCGATCACTTCCTTCCTATGGCCCAACCATAGACAGATGCGTAGATTTTTTTTACAGCAAGTGCCGACGACAACTACTGGAAGGTATCTTGAAATTGGTCCGGGGCATGGGATATATCTGTTATCCGCCATGCAGAAATCCGCATACGATTTCTTTGAAGGTATAGATATTAGTCCCAAAAGTATAGAGCTGACAAGAAGTCTTCTGGATAGTGGTTACTTCGGCAATTTCGCAAACTTCGAACTGTATTGTAGAGATTTTCTAGGGGAAAGGACGGCTCACCGACAATATGACGCCATAGTGATGGGCGAGGTCCTTGAACATGTTGAGGAGCCAAGAGCGTTTTTACGTACCATTCGTTCGTTGGCAAAAAAAGAAAGTTTTATTTACATAACAACGTGTATCAATGCGCCCGCCATAGACCATATTTATCTATTCGATTCAGTCGATTCCCTCGAACAATTAATCAAATCATCAGGTCTTTCGATTGTGGATAAACTGGTAGTCCCATATGAAAATAGGTCCCTCGAAGAATCGGTGGAACAACGAATGCCTGTTAACGTTGCATATGCCTTGAGCGCGTAAAATGGGACGCTACGGTCTGGTATTTGACCATCTCGGACTTGCGGTAAAGAAACCCGAAAAAGCAATCCAGTTTTTGATTGGTCTTGGCTACGACATTGGTACTGAAGTCTACGATCCTTTGCAAAAGGTTTATTTGATATGGTGTCGTTCATCGAAAATGCCAGCGGTAGAGCTGGTTTATTCAACAAATGGCCAAAGTACTAGTCCTATTGACACTATACTGCGCGATACAAATGAAATGATCTATCATCAGTGCTACCGCTCAGAAGATACGAGTATGTCCATTCAGGCGATAAAGAATGATGCTATAAGAGTGCTTTGCGTCGCTGAGAAAAAGCCCGCAATCTTGTTTGGAAATAAATTGGTTAGCTTTTATATGATAAGTGGATTTGGATTGATTGAAATTATTGAAGAATAGTTTGTAAAGGAGCGACAACTACATGATGTCCAAGGAACTATTGGGAAGCAGTTCAAACTTGAATCTTTCATCTTTGATCGCCGATGTTGAGCGCGCAGACGCGGCAGATATCTCCCTGGATAGAACAGGAAAAGTACGTATACTTCGTAATTTTACAATAGATCTCATAGAACCGTTCCTTAAGTACGGAATGTACCAAGCTGGTATCTCCCCACAAGTTAGCTTCGGCGGTTATGACACTATTTATCAGGACCTACTGAATTTAAGCCCAGACCAGGGCAGGGATCCCAACACCCCCGACATTACCGTGTTGTCCATTATGCTTGATCGCCTGGATCCAACATGTTATGCCCCAGGCTGGACATCGGTCAACGTGTCTGAAAAGGTACGAGAACTTTTTGATTTGGCCGTTGAAAGAACCAATTCTCTTATTGCGGTAAACACATTTATTCCTCCTTTTTACCGAGAACAGGGCATCGCTTTATTACATGATGTCACCGATAGGGAATACGAAATCTGCAAACTCAACGAATATGTTCGCAAATTTGTTACCGAGCGTTCCTCAAGAATCTTTTTGGTCGATTGGGAACGACTAGTAAGAATTTTGGGTGAAGAACGGAGTATCGATTACCGTTATTGGTATACATCACAGGCACCATTTAAACTGGAATTTCTGAACCTTTATGCGACCGAGATCAGTCGCTTGATTCGAGTTTCAAAAGGCGACGTGAAAAAGTGTCTTATACTAGATTGTGACAATACACTTTGGGGAGGCGTTGTCGGTGAAGACGGCATCGAGGGTATACAACTTGACCCAAACGAATGGCCTGGCACAGCGTTTTATCGCTTCCAGATAAGCATCCTGCACCTGATTGAGCGAGGAGTGCTTATAGCACTTTGCAGCAAAAACAATGTGCAGGATGTATGGAGTGTATTGAACAGCCACCCAAATTGCTTACTTAAACGCGAACATATTGCAGCGTGGAAAATTAATTGGGATAACAAAGCATCGAACATCTCGGCTCTTGCGGAAGAATTGAATCTTGGTTTGGATAGTTTGGTATTTATTGATGACGATCCTGCGCAGTGTGAGCTGATAAAACAGTCATTACCAGAAGTACAGGTTATTCAAGTTCCAGAGCGCCTCTACAATTACCCGGACTTGCTGCACAAAGCTGGGTTATTTGACACTCTTACGGTCAGTAAGGAAGATCGTAATCGTACCAAGCTTTACCTTCAAGAAGAAGAACGAAATCTAGCGCAGAAGTCCTTTTCGAATATTGATGAATACCTTGATAGCCTTGAAATGTGTGCTTCCATCCATAGGGCACATAACCATGAATTAGCGCGAATAGCTCAATTGACGCAGAAAACGAATCAGTTCAATCTTACGACACGCCGTTATTCGACACCAGAAATAGCTGCACTGCAAGATGATCCTAGTACTGCTATATTTTCCTTAAATGTGAGTGATAAATTTGGGGATCTGGGATTGACAGGTGTGCTAATCGCTAGACGATTCGGCCAATCAGCAGAAATAGATACATTTTTGTTAAGTTGTAGAATTCTTGGCCGAGAACTTGAATACCTGTTTGTGGATTACTGTCTTACAGCGCTTGAAAGAACATGGAACGTGAATGAGTGGAAGGCTTTATTTATTCCAACTAGGAAAAATCAGCAAACCTCCACATTTTGGGACGATCTTGATTTTCAGCTCCTTTCAGAGAGCATTGATTGCAAACACTACATCGCATCCAGTGAAACTAGGCGGCACTTTAATAAGACATTCATCGAAATACAGGAAACTGGTTAATGGAAACTCAAGTAAAACAAATTATGTCGAATACCTTCAGCATCAATATCGAGAAGATATCGGATGACTCGTCGCCCGATTCAATCGCTAACTGGGATTCGTTGAAACACATGCAGTTAATCCTTTCTCTAGAAGAAGAATTCGGGATCGAATTCTCGGATAATGAGGTGGTTGAATTGGTTAGTTTCCAGAAAATAATTGACGCATTAAAAAGAATAGCGTGAAATTTTTGTCGGTGGCTCATTTGCGTTCTGCATTTTGCCACAAAAACACCACAGCGGCGGCACCCAACTCCTGAAACACCTGCCAAAAACGCGAGACTACTGCAATAGTTGCCAGTGTATCCACGGACTCACCGACCCCCAGATATTTACCAAAGGCTATAAATACCAGCTCCCTTACGCCTATGCCTGCGGGAACCAAAAAAAGAAAAACACCAACAACCCAGGCGAGGATCAGATAAGCGATATGCACTATTACATGGTGAAATGAAAAAGAAAAAACGGCATTCATCATTAGATAGTATGCTAATACACCGGTTATGCTTATCAGGACGTAATACAGAATTACCGGCGTTACTTTGTTTTTTGACGGACCGGTCTGTCGGAATTGGGTTGCTCGGTCCCTTGTAAACTTACTCAATATCCAGCCAACTACCTTTCCGGATAAAATTGAACGGGACGTCAAAACAGTCGCGTATAGTCCCAGAAAGAAGGTTGCCGCAGCAAGAAACTGGTTGATACTATATGCCAACAACACCATTCCAAGCGACAGGTTCGAGAGTATCGAAATTACCATCAAATCTAAATTTGCAGCCGCAATACCACGTGAGGCACCATCCTTATTGATAGATGTAATTTGGTAAAGTATCCCCCAGATCTTACCCGGTACGTACTTTGCTACTTGACCGAAGAAGAAAAGTCGGTGTACATCACCTATAGGGAGAGGCAGGGCGTGTTTGTCCAGCAGATGATGGAAAAACAGACTCGTGACAATCATACTCGCAATGCCTATAACACATGACAAAGCAAGTAGAGCAATATTCGCTGATGCTAAAAGAATGGCAATTTGCTTCCAGCTATGTGCCATAAGTACAGTAATATATCCGATGCCGCATAATAGCAGGAGCACCGATATCAGCTGCCTATTGATTAGCTGCATAGTAGGGGTATCATTAGCCTATGCTAAAGCAAGAATAACCAAGTTAATTTGGAGATTTCCTTAACACGAAGACGTAACCTGGAAAAAAAAATGGTACGTTTTTAAAAAGAAAAGCTGCAAACCACCTCTTAACCGAACCAGGTGGAAGTATATCTGTTGCTGCATATAGAGTAGGGTTACCTATTATTTTTTCGGTATAGCCAATCACGTTAAAGTTTCGAAATAACTTTTTGATCCTTGTGTATGAATATGGCCTTTCGGTATAGCGATCACCTTTCCCGGTAATCTTCATATATATATTTGCTGGTATTGTTGGCAACCAGCTCAAAAACGGCAAGCCATAATGAGGTTCGATTACGTCATACTTGTTAGGACCTGCGAAATAGCAGACTCCCGAATCGTTCAATACCCTATCGATTTCAGCAAGCATTTTGTCTGGGTTATCAGTATGTTCGTAGACATGATTACAAACTACAATATCAAAAGACGAAGAGGAAAACGGAAGATTTTCTGCATCAGAACGAACAAAACGCACGTTTCTGCCGCTTGATCCAATATTCCTATCAATATCTACACCGATACCGATTGCATCGTCAGGGGTTAACGACTTCAGAATAAATCCGAATGAACATCCTATATCTAGAATTTTAAGCCCTTTTCTGGGCATAATTCCCTCGTGCTCCAGGACCGCGCGAATCTTTGCGGCTTTTTGTTGTCGGTTTCCTTCATCCGCAAGTGGGGCAGCGCCATTGAACGCCTCGGTATAACGACTGGCTTTCTCCTTAAGTTTACCCACTATTATTCTGCTTCAATTCCGGTTTAACCCAATGCATATATCAATATACATGCTCAGTTTCCACGATATCGAGAATCTTTACTTTAAAGCTAGGCTGTCAACGGCATATGGCCCGTTAATTACCATATAGTATTGCCGCAACACAATGTTCTTAAAGCCACCACCGTAGGCTGAATAAAAACATAGCTTAATTCCTGTTGGTAAGAAATGTAGCGGTGATCTCAAAAGTTGTCAATCAAGGCTCAGTGGGTAAAACAATAGGGATTATGTTCATCCACGATTTACTGTTGTGTTCGATGCAGATTTATCGGCTTTCGCCATTTTTCGTGAGATTGGCACTGGATAGGACTTTCTCATGATAACTATATCCAAGATCGCTTCTTATTCAATGTGCAATCTAAACCACGCTAATATTGAATGCAGGACGTAAGTCGTCAAGCTGTACTTTTTCAAATCTTTTTATTCTCCTTTCTTAATAAAGTTGGAGGCGAAACTTGAAAGATTTCAAAATAAATTTTTATCTTGCTATGTCGTTTCTCGATGGGTTAGAAAATGATAATGACTCTAATGGATTGAGCGCTGAATAAATCTGCGAGTATTCATTGATTGCTGACAAAGGAATAGCCGAACTTGTACCAGTCAATGGTTCTTTAGGTCTTAAAATCTTAAATTGCCGCCTGCAGCGATTTGCAGGTTTCCCCTAGAAAAACCCTCAATAACTGCTACTGTTATTCAGTAAAGATTTGCCTGATTATTCAACGGTTATCCAAAGCGGAAGCAATAAATCTGATTGTATCGCGGTGTAGCTTTTCTAAGTGGCGCTAGGCTTTATATTTAGAAATTCCGCACGAACAGGGGCATGGGTGATGTTGATATTGGCGTAACACTACATTGAATAATGTGACTACCGTTGTAAGCGGAAAATGTTGAGACCTATCAGTACATATGAATCAAGCAAATATTAAAGACGGTGGGTCTCAGAATGAGGATTTCGGCGTACATCGAGCGTCCATTTCTATCGAACCGGAATTCTTGGTTTCGAATAAAACGAATTTACAGCTTGGCACTGTAACTAAGACCAGAGAAACTGCTCAGTATATCGATTATCAGGTCGTACGCCGACCGCAGGTGCTGAGTAATCATGTCAAGCGAATCTTACTCTATGTCGATCTAGCGAACGCCGATCGATTGTACGGTGCGTTAATCGATTTGTTTATAGTGCTTGACGGGCGAGGTGATAACCTGCGTCAGCGCATGCTTCAAGCATCCTGTGCGCTGCTAGATAAAGAACGATTGAATGCGCTTGAAGCTTGCGAAGGCCGGATAGGTTTAGCTGGTGGCCAAATTCCAGACAGCAAAGCTTCGTTATTGAATCCAGGCTTAGTGGGTACCAGCGTACTGCTAAATTCATTCACCGAGCAAATTGGATCAGGCGCTCAGCGGGATCCATTGGTAGAGGCGCGCGAATATATTGAATATAGCCAGATAGAGTTAGCCCGCTCGGTTTTGGAAAAAGCAATATTGGAGGATCCAAACAGACAAGAACTACAGGTGGATTTGTTGGAAATTATTCGATCGACTGGAGATAAAGATTGTTTCGACGAATTTTATAAGAAATTGAACACGTTGAGAAATCCACATGCGGATCTGTGGGTGGAATTTTCGAATCGACTGGATAAAGTCGAATAAGACATGGTTGTCGATGATACCGAGGCTTTGAAATTATCGGTCCACGGTATGGATGATAGATCGATTAATACGTTCTATTTGTTTCTGCAGGAATTGTGTCAGAACGAAGGCGTTTTAGTTAGCGATCAGAGTGCCCAAGTCAGTGTCATTGATCTGGATGCTATGCACGGCGGTGACATAGTCGCCCAACAGAAAAAAGTATATCCACATCGGCCGATTATCGCCTTATCGCTTGCAACTCCTAAAGAACAAGATCTGATTCACGTTCGTAAGCCTATACAAGCGTCAGAGATGCTTGCAGCATTTACCAAGGTTAGACAGGTACTTTCGAGGAATCTCAATTTAGAATCTGAAAATAAATCCGATGGTGATTCTGACATTGACTCGCCGATTGTTGTTCAACGAAATATTAAATCGTTATCGCAGGTCCACAAAGCAGCGCATACAACGGCAATGCAATTGGATGAGCAAGCCTATAGTTCGTTTGTGGGTGGCGTCCGGGATATTGATCCTTCTGATCCAGAACAAGTCGAGCTTGCCCACTACGATTCGCAAAAATATTTGCAAGCCTACGTTCAATCGGCCATGAAATTGGCCGTGTCAAAAAATAGAATTCTACGGCTGCATTGCGGGTGGAAACCGATCACAATATTTCCACATGCGAGAGAAGTCTGGGTTGATTCTGACGATAAGCAATTACGCGCATTTTGCGTAGTGCCAATCAAGTCTGTGTCAGCGATTGATGTTGGGGGCACGTGCAAAGCATCCAAAATTAGGGTGACCTCGGTTGATTTGTCCCAGGAAAGCGGATCTCATGATCCCAGCAGGTTTCAATCGATGGATGCGTTGCTGTGGAAGCTCGCGTTATGGACGTCTAACGGGAGGATTCCAGCAGGCGTGCGGCTTGATCAACCTGTATTTTTGCGGCATTGGCCAAATTTGTCTAGATTAGTGGTGATTCCGCATGCATTGAGAATCGCGTCGGTTATGGTCGGACAACCAAAGACATTACTTGAAATCGCCAACGCGTTACAGATTCCGCAGCAATACGTTTTTTCATTTTTTAGCGCCGCATGGGCGTTGGGTTTGGCGGGACCAGTTAAGCGCCAGTCAGACGGTCTGGTGCATGCAGCAACAGCAATTCCGGCGCATAAAGAACAAGGCGGGTTGTTGCAGAGAATAATTTCACGTTTAAGAATTAAATAGATATCAATAGTTTATAACCAACGCGGCGATGAGCGCATACAAAATCATATTTACCGGACCCGTGGGTGCCGGAAAAACAACGGCAATTGAGTCGATAAGCGATGAACCCCCTGTTCGTACCGACGAATCGGCGAGCGATATGGCAAAGGATAGAAAACCGGCGACGACTGTCGCGATGGATTACGGTGTACTACATTTGGATGATGGTGAGCGGATTCATTTGTATGGTACGCCTGGGCAGGAACGTTTTGATTTTATGTGGGATATTCTGACTATTGGCGGAATTGGGCTGGTTTTGTTATTGGATAATACGCGTCCCGATCCATTCAAAGACATGCGGTTTTTCCTGGAGTCGTTCGAAAAGTTTATTGGCTCTACAAAGGTCGTAATTGGTGTAACTCGAATGGATTTGAGCCAATCGCCAGGTATTGAGGATTATCATTTACAGCTGAATAAGTTAGGTTCGAGTCTAAATCCGCCGATATTTGAGGTTGATGCTAGGGTCAGGACGGACATTTCGCTGTTGGTTCAGTCGTTACTGTTTTCGTTAGATCCAGGCCTTAAGGAGGCTTGAAATGCAGAGCTTCGATTTAGTTGACAATTTATACGTCTATCCCACTCCAGGTGGGGCTTATCATGCAATCTCCGCCGCAGAACAAGATCCGCCCCGGCAGTTCTTACGCGCGCTATTGCAGCACGATACAACACCGGAATTAACCCTTCAGAGTATTAAGACTTGGACTGGATTGTCTGATACCGAACAAGCCTCTGAGTTGGTGCATCGTGCACAGCAATTGCTTTGGATTCAGGGTGTAAATAATCCGATTACTTGTCCCAATCAACCGCTTGAGGATATTTTACCCGGAATGCTGGCATCGTTAACCGACGATGGCAAAGTATTGTTATCGGATAGCCAAGGTTTTTACCTTGCGGCGAGTGGTTTTCCACACGAAGTGGCAGAAGAACTATCGGCTCTAAGCGCCGATCTTGCCAATCTAAACGAGCGGCGGTCTGGTTTGTTGATGAACAATTTGGGTTTAGGTAGTGGAGCATGGGGTTTGGTTGATGCAGCAGGATGCAGCAAAGTAGGCTTTTGGCCACTGCATATCGGCAAGCAAAGGTTCGTTTTGGTTGTATCCGGTATTCCGCGCTTTAATCAACCCGAGTTCGTTAATTTGGTTTGGACGCTTAGCATGCGCTACGCGCCGTCCACGTTAAATTAGGCTAGTCGTAAATACAGGGATAAACGATTTACATACTTTTTTGGTATGGGCCATACAGTTGGAATACTTTCCGGCGAAGGATTGCTGGCTAATTACGTATAATTAAGAGGTATAAAAATGCGTGCAGATATGCTTACTTCCGTGCTTACCGATCTTAATGGCACGTCCGCCGATATCGAAGCGTCCGGAGTGATTTCAACGGATGGGCTAATGATGGCGGCGGTCTTGCCTCAAGGTTTGGACGAAGACCGGGTTGGCGCGATGAGTGCGGCAATGCTTTCTTTGGGGGACCGTACCGCAAAGGAATTGGGTCGCGGAGATTTGGAGCAGGTATTGATAAAAGGCGATCACGGATACGTGTTGATGACCTATGCAGGCGCGGAAGCTGTTTTAACCGTAATGGCCAAGCCAAATGCAAAATTAGGACTGATATTTTTAGACGTTAAAAGAGCCGCGGAAAGTGTCGCGAAAATGATTTGACGTATAGTCGGATATTGAATGGCGGGTTTTATAAAAGGGCCGTGATTACAAAACTATTTAATCGTTAGGGTTTTGAATACGAGTGCTGAATAGGTCAATTGTCCGCAGTTCGTATAGTTTTGAAAATATTTTTGTGTAGTGGGTCGACTCATTGATTTAATAATTTTCTTAGGATTGATGTCGCGTTTTCGAGTATCTACCTGGATATAGTCTAATTTGTTGGTTTGTATAAGAGTTTGATTTACTCTATAGGTTTTCGAGATCGCCAGAAATTAGATGAATTCTTCGGTAGAAAAAGCAATAGCCGAGTCAAAAATCAAAAAATTGGTTGTAGCGATATCGTCCAGGGCATTGTTCGATCTGGACGAATCACATCAAATATTTGAAAATGAAGGCAAGGAAGCGTTCTGTAACTATCAGATAGATCGGGAAGATCAGATTCTCGAGCCGGGTGTTGCCTATACATTGGTGCGCAAGCTTCTGGGGTTGAACGAAAAATTCCAAGGTGTACAACTGGTCGAAGTGATTCTACTATCGAGAAATAGTGCCGATACCGGTTTGCGAGTCTTCAACTCCATCCAAAATCACGGCCTGAATATAACCCGAGCTGCATTTACCAGCGGTAATTCCCCGTACGGTTATATTCCTGCATTCGAAGCTCATTTGTTCCTCTCGTCTAATTCCGAAGATGTGGTAAAAGCACTGGATTGTGGATTTGCGGCAGCCACTATATTTTCTAGCGTGCCCGGCAATAATGAGAATCAGCAACTGAGAATCGCGTTCGACGGAGATGCGGTATTATTTTCCGATGAGTCAGAGCGTATATACCAAGCACAGGGATTAAAAGCATTTACAAAAAACGAAAAAGTTGCTGCAAAAAAGCCGCTGTCGGGAGGTCCGTTTAAAGAATTTCTCAGTGCATTGCATCACATCCAAACACTTTTTGAGCCTCAAGATTCTCCTATACGAACGGCATTGGTGACGGCTAGGGCAGCACCCACGCATGAACGGGTTGTTCGTACGTTGCGAGCTTGGAATATTAGAATCGATGAAGCTTTGTTTCTTGGTGGGAAGGATAAGGGGTTATTTTTGGATGCTTTTGGTGCCGACATATTTTTCGACGATCAGCGGGGCCATTGCGAATCGGCTGGCAAACATGTTCCAACTGGGCACGTACCGCACGGTATCGTTAATCAAAACTAAAATTGATTTTATTTTTGTAGAGCGGAGGCCATGCTATCAAGATCCTTGAATTGAGTAGTTTTTGCCTTTGTTGTTAACGATTGCCCATACAGCGCAGTCAGCGGAATTTTCCGGTTTACAAGTGGTCTAGCTCACATAGAATCGTGTTTGGAGAACCTATGGCATTCCGTCAACCTTTAAAATCAAAGCGCATGCTTTCGTTGGGTTCTTGTATAAAATAACCCTGAACCGCATCGACTCCGACGTTCCATAACATAGCCAAGGCATTTGCGTTTTCGACCGATTTAGCTATCGTTTTGACATTACAGCTCTGAGCGGTTTCTTGGATGTGTTTGATAGTCTTCTGGTGTGATGGTTGATTGAGCATATTTCGAGTGAAACTACCATCAATTTTTATGAAGTCTATTCCCAAATCCTTAAGTTGGTTTTCCGAATATTCTCCAAAACCAAAATGGTCAAATGCGATCCGGCATCCAGCTTTTTTAATCTGTTCTATGAACGAAATAACGTTTTGGGGGTTATTGATGTATTCAACGTAATCGATTTGAAAAACCAAAGTGTCGCCGTCAACTCGAGCTTTCTTAAGATAGTAATATAGACATTTATAATACTCCCCAAAAACTGGACCAATATCGACCCAATTTTAAGATAGAATCTT